>JALSJI010000095.1 GCA_026989435.1 Sulfurovum sp. | reverse complement strand
CAAGTTTATCGGTGCCCCTACCTGGCAGGGTGTGGGCAACACAGGCAACACTGCAGAACTTGGCTCTAGTACACATTCCAATACGAGGATGAACTGGTAGCCAAGCTACCCTTTTAAAAGCTTTACTCTGCTTTTAGCCAAAAGGATATACTCCTCATCTTCTGCCATATCCAGCCATCTAAACTTCTGACCGCTTTGTATTGTGCCGTCTAAAATGTCTCCTGAATCTCTAAACTTTAAATCAAGTTTAGCAATCTCAAATCCGTTGGTAGTTTGTGCAAACTCTATCAAACGCTTTGAAGGTTTAAAATTGCTGTAGAGATAACACCAGCTCTTTAAGCCGTTTCGTCCTACACGACCTCTAAGCTGATGCAGTGTCGCCAATCCCAAACGCTCTGCACCGACTATGACAATAAGCGTAAGTCTAGGAAGGGAGATACCTACTTCTACCACGGTAGTAGAGAGCAAAATATCTCCTCTTTCCCTAAATCTCAAAAGCACTTCCTCTTTCTGCTTATCTCTGCCGTGTGTAAGATAGACATTCTCAAATCTGCTCTCCCAAAACGCCCTACTCTGTTCTAGAGACTGATAGGGCAGTTCACTGCTCTGCTCTACTAACGGATAGACGATAAGCACCTGATGCTTTTTAGCAATCTCCTCCTTGATATGGCTAAGAAGAGACGGGAAATCCTCCTTGCTTATGCACTTTGTCTCTACTTCTCTGTTAAAGGGTGTCGTTGTAATCAAGCTTACATCTATAAGTTCAGACTCTATCATAGCCTGAGTTCTAGGTATAGGGGTGGCAGAGAATTGTATAAAGTGCGGTTTTTTCTCACCGCGACCCACTAGTGTTTCAAGCATAGCGCGCTGTTTGGTACCAAAGCGGTGTTGCTCATCCACCATGACCAAACTTGCTTCAGGCAGATCCTCTATATAGAGCAAGGCGTGCGTACCTATAATAAAATCCGCCTGCTTATAGTCTCCCTTCTCTTTGCCCTGCATGAGTAAAGCAATCTTTACATTGTCCCTTAAATATTTACAACTCTCTTCATAAAGCTGTAAAGCAAGCAAAGATGTAGGTGCCATAAGTATGCTCTTATGGGGCAATGCTATCATCACGGATGCCAAGATTACCATCGTTTTACCTGCCCCTACATCTCCTACTACCATACGTTTTGTCGCCTTTTTTTCAGAAGCTAAATCATCTTTTATTTCAGAAATTACCGCTTTTTGTTCTGATGTCAACTCAAAGGGTAAACTATTGACAAACTGTTGACATTCTCCTCTTAGTGCCCTCAGTGCGGGGTAGTGTGTTCGTTTAGTACGGAGCTTTTTTAGATGGTTAAAAATCTCTACAAATTTAAATACCGAGACAAACTCATTTTTAAAATCTCCCCCTTCGTATACCTCTTCAATGCTGCTTGGAAAATGGGTCTTCATAAGTATAGCTACCTCTTTGGAGTCTAAGCCTTCTTGATAAAGGTTCTGTTCCGTAATATACGTCTCAATCAGTGCACGTATCTCACGCTCTTTGAGTACGGTTTTATATTTGGGGGTAATTTTGCCTACCTCTTTAATCGATTTAGGCTGAGACATCTGCAAGTAACCTCTATACGCTTCGAGCTTTCCTCGTATGACATGGTTTGAGCCTACCTCAAAGAGTTTATGATGATAGGGAGTGACCCTAAAAAAGGTCGAAGTGATACTTCTTTGTGAGGCTTTAAGCTCAAAAGTCACACGCAATTTTCCTGCATATACCGCCGTATCAATGACCTTTGCCTCTACAGTATTGACTTTGCCGAGTTTGAGTGTGGTTGTTAGTGTGGTATCATTATAAGATGAAGGAATTATAAGTGCCAAATCAAGCAAGGTATAAATTTTAAGTTTTTTAAAAAGCTCTTTTGCCTCTTCCACGGCAAACTCCGTTCAAATGAGAAATAAAAAGCAAGCATCCAATAGTCTTACTGTCTATATAACATGATAGCAAAACCACAAAAAAAGAGAGAAATAATGTCATATTGACATAAAATACTGGCTGCTTATCTCTTCTCTTCTGCTTCCTCTCTCTGCTTCGTAACTATACTAAAGGAAATATCAAGTAACTCTTGGTGTGACTTAATAAATGCATTCATCTCTTTAAGAGTGACAGATTCTATCTTTTCTAACTGCTCTTTGCTAAAAGTGAGAGGATGCTCGTAGTAGTAATCATGATATGCCCGTGCCAATCTCTGAGAGAGCGTCTCCATACGAAGCGGCTCACTCCCTAAAAGAAATTTTTTGGTATCATCTAACTCTTTTTGTGTGATACCCTCTTTGACAAACTTCTCTACCACAGACCGGATAAGTCTCTTTGCCTCCTCCTGAGTACTGAGCTTGGTCTGCATATATCCACTCATATAAGAGGCTGCTTTGCTCCGGCGAAAAGAGGCATAGACTCCATAAGTAAGCCCTCTTTTAACGCGTATCTCTTCCATCATACGGCTGCCAAAGCCTGCCCCGCCTAAAAGATATTCTGCTATCTTGGCTTTATACTGATCTTTTTCTTTATAAGAGAAGTGAAAAGGAGCGCCAAAAAAGATATAGGCTTGTTCTGTATCTTTATAGATATATTCTATCTCTTTTTTATCAGAAACTGCTACTGTTTCTATCGCTTTTGTCTCTATTTTAGGCAAGATCTCTACTATCTCTTCTAAATAATCTTGAGACTCTTTACGCGTGATATCTCCACCCATAACGACAATTACATTGTTGTAGCCTAGATGTTTTGTGATAAAACTTTTTATATCTTCAAGTGTCAGTTTTTCTACGCTTTCTACTGTACCCTCATAAGGTTTTGCTAGAACCGAACCTTTAAAAAGCATCCTGCGCAAAGTGCTTGCGGCAATATAGTCAAAGTCACTCTCTTTCTGTTTAAGCCAGCCTAGCTTCTGGTGTTTGATATGTGCTAGTGCATCTGCCGTGTAGTTAGGATCTTTTAGCAGTTCTTTAAGTCTCTCTATGGCATAAGGAAATTCACTCTTGAGTGCCGAGAGTTCTATGACCAAACTTTCACGACCGACACTTGCATGCAGATCGACGGCATGGGCATCTAGCTTAGATGCAAAGGCAGTACTCCCCTCTTTGGAAGTACCCTCATTAAGCAGTTTTGCCGACATATCTGCCACGCCGTCTACACTATTTGAGAGATGTCCTGCATTTTTAAATACAAGCTGCATAGAGACGATAGGGATAATATTCTCCTCCTCAAAAATAAGAGGTACTTTTGTATCCTTTAGCGTTATTTCATATAGGGCTGCTGCCATAAGTTGTCCTTGTAGTAATATCAGGATGATAATCTTTAGTGAAAAATATACATATCTGCGATAACCAATGATGCTATGATCCCTTTTGAATGTTTTGCGCCTCACTCAAAATACTCCACTATCTCATATGCCGTATTTCGCTTGGCAGGCTTCTCTCCCACATCACGTATTAATCGTATCATCTCCTCTTGATTCATCGCATTTTTTGCTCCCGCTGCCGAGACTACGTTCTCCTCCATCATGGTTGAGCCTAAATCATTCGCTCCGAAAAGCAGAGCCATCTGTCCTATATAGGACCCCTGTGTCACCCATGAACTCTGTATGTTTGGCACATTGTCCAGAAAGAGACGTGATACGGCTAAATAACGCAGATATTGGTTTGGGGTTGTCTTAGAAATGGTGGGCAGTTCACGTTTAAGCTGTGTATGGTCACTCTGATAGCTCCACATAATAAAGGCTCTAAATCCGGCCGTTTCATCTTGTAGTCTGCGTATATAATCCCAATGCTCTACTATCTCACGTACCGTCTCTACCGTACCGTACATCATGGTAGCAGTAGATTTAATGCCAAGTTTATGCGCCTCTTTGTGGACTTGAAGCCAGGTATCCTTACTATGTTTCTTGGGTGCAATAATATCGCGTACCCTGTCACTCAATATCTCTGCTCCTGCTCCCGGGATAGAGCTAAGACCTTTGGCTTTAAGCCGTGCAAGTACTTCAGAGATAGTTATTTTGGAACGTTTGGCAATATAGTCTATCTCGATAGAAGAAAAACCGTGAATAGTCACCTGAGGATACTTGGTAGAGATATGCTCCACTAAATCTTCATACCACTCTATCTCTAATTTGGGATGTACCCCGCCTTGAAAGAGTATCTGTGTTCCGCCAATAGCCAAGAGTTCGTCTATTTTCTGATCGATTTCATCAAAGCTTAGTATATAGGCATCCTCTCTTTTTTCATGTGTATAAAAGGCGCAAAACTTGCAATCGACCCAACAAATGTTTGTATAGTTAATATTCCTGTCTACTACAAAAGTCGTTATACCTTCGGGATGTAGCTCTTTTTTACGTGCAAGCGCCATTTTTCCCAATGTTTTAAGATCTGCATGCTCTATCATCTCTATTGCCTCTTCTATACTCATACGTTTTGTTGCCGGGGCGGTCATTAGATGCTCCTTATCCTACTTTTAAGGCATCCAAAACACCGTTGATAAACTTTGGTGCCTTCTCGTCTGCCAGTTTTTTAGCCAACTCTACAGCCTCGTTAATAATAATAGCCTTATCCATTTTTTCTATCAGTATCTCATAAGCTCCCAGTCTTAAAATAGCCTTCTCTACTTTACCTATACCCTCGTAGTCCCAATCTGAAAGATGTCTTTTTATCTCTTCATCAAGTATTGAAATATGTGTTATAGTGCCATGAAACAGTCCGTAAGAGAACTCTCTTTGTCTGTTGCGGATTTTACTCTCTTCGAGTATCTCGTCTTTAAAGTCACTAATATTTTTATTGCCCAAATCGTAGGCATATAACAAACCCACAACGGCTGTTCGTGCTTGATGACGCGTAGCCATAAATTACTTCTCTAAGAGATCGTAGAGATTGATAAGCTCTATAAGACCCAGCATCGCTTCAGCTCCCTTGTTGCCTGCTTTTGTTCCTGCTCTTTCAATCGCCTGCTCAATGCTCTCCACGGTTAAGACCCCAAAAGTAACGGCTTTGCCATGCTTGAGTGTCATATTGGCAACGCCCTTTGTAGCCTCTGCAGAGACATAATCGAAATGGGGTGTGGCACCGCGTATTACTGCACCCAGACAACAAACCCCCTCATATTTTCCCGAAGCCAGTGCTTTATCGAGCGCAAAAGGTATCTCAAAGGCACCTGGTACCAAGATAAGATCCAAATCGTCTCTATTGCCGCCATGCCTTACATAGGCATCTACGGCACCCTCTACAAGCCTATCCGTAATAAAATGATTAAACCGTGCATTGATAATGGCTACTTTTTTCTTTTTGTTTACCTGTACATTGCCTTCTACTGTTTTCATATCTTTCCTTTGTCAAATCTCATGTGTCACTCCACAATAGTTCTTATAGCATCTATCTGCTTTATTAATAGATCCAATTTCTGTAATTCTATCATATTTGGTCCGTCACTCAAAGCAATACCCGGATCAAAATGAGTCTCAAAAAAGAAACCGTCCACACCCACAGCTGCCGCACCGCGTGCCAAATAGGGTACCATCTCTGCATCTCCTCCGGATGTGGCATCACTGCCGGCTGGTTGCTGTACGGAATGTGTGGCATCAAAAATCACAGGCGCATAGGCACGCATCAGCTGAAGAGCCCGCATATCTACTACAAGATTACCGTAACCAAAACTTGAACCTCTTTCAGTAAGCCATATATGATATTTTTGTGCGACTTCATAACTTGCTTCGCCCTCGAACCCTCTGGTTTTAAGTACTTTATTCACAGAGTGCTGCATCGCCTGCGGAGCTAGAAACTGCCCTTTTTTAATATTGATCGCTGCTGCTGTCTTGGCAGCTGCTACGAGCAGATCCGTTTGTCGACATAAAAATGCGGGAATTTGCAATACATCTGCCACTTCTGCTGCCGCGGCAGGCTGCGTATGCTCATGCACATCAGTAAGAATCTTATATCCAAACTCCTCTTTAACCTCCTGAAGCATTTTAAGCCCCTCATCAAGACCGGGTCCTCTATACGAGTCCAACGATGTACGATTTGCCTTATCAAAACTGGCTTTAAAATAGAACTCTTTTGTGCAATCTTCATGATATTTTTGGAGTGACCGAGCAATGCGCATCACACTGTCACGACTCTCTAGTACGCATGGTCCTGCTATTAAAATCATCTTTTACCTTTGGCAGTGCTACAAGTAACCCTGATAGTATTACCAACAGTATACCCAAAGTTGTCCAAATATCAGGAACAGGATCACCGAGCATTATGCCAATTAGCAGTGCAAAAAGAATATTGCTGTAACTTATGGTACCGACAATCCCCGCTTTTGTAAGCTCATAGGCTTTAGTCATAAGCAACTGTGAGACGGTAGCAAAAATACCCACTGCCATAACATATATCCACTCAATACCCTGAGGCATTACAAAGGTTGCAAACATCCAATCAAATTCGTAAGAGTAAGACACATAAGGGGTAATAAGCATCAACAAAAGTGGCATAACGGTACCTACTCCCATAAAAGACATTACTATAGCACGCGTATCGTAATATTTTCTAAGTTCACGAATAGAGGTATATGCCAGTGCTGCACCCATACCGGAAAATATCCCTAAGAGATCATATTTGTCAAAACTTCCGCCTTGGGGTTGGGCAATCAGCACGATACCTACAAAGCCGATAATCACGGCAAAGACTGCAAAAGGATGCAACTTTTCATGCAAAAAAATATAAGCAAAAATAGCCACAAAGATAGGTGATGTTTTATTATAGGTAACCGCCTCTGCCAAAGGAATATGTGCCATAATATAAAAATATGCCAAAAGTGCGGCAAACCCCATAGAACCACGAAAAACAAGTAGCCAAAACTTGCCTCCTGTCTGTCTAAGGGGTACTTTGATTATAGAGAAACCTACTAAAAGCACGCCAAAAATATTTCTAAAAAAGGTGACCTCTACAGGAGGAAGTGTTTGGCTTACTACTTTGGCAAAACCTCCCATGCAAGCAAAGGAGAGTGAAGCTAAGAGCATTAAAAGTATCCCTCTATCTATCTGTTTGATCATTCTGTTTATCTACCTCTTGCTTCATGATTTATAAAAGCTAAAGTGTAGCGTAAAAATAGACAATTTTACCTAAGAATAGAGAGTTTTACGGTATCTCCTTGAGTGAAATCATACTGAGCTTAGGATATTTAAATGCACGATCGCCTCTAAGAGCAATATAGGTAGTCTCGGATGTCGCCGTAAATCTTATTTCAACGGTTACAGGCGTATCCCCC
>JALSJI010000094.1 GCA_026989435.1 Sulfurovum sp. | reverse complement strand
GATACGTCGGTATGTTAAAAATCAAGGAAAAGTATACAACAAGGTGCATACGGGTCAGCTAAAATTTGACTTGTAAGCTTGAACGGAAATGGATACCCCGTTGCTTGCAGCGGGGTAGTTCATTGATAATAAAATATTATAATTCTTATGATAAATACGAGGTATGATATACTTTCTCCGGAAAAAAAGGATGTTCATGTTAGATATAGACAAGATATTGGCAAATGTGTTAGCCCTTAAAAAAGAAGAAAAATTACACCTTGTAGAACAAATACTCACATCGCTTCATCCTGTAAACAAGGGAGTAGATGCTGCGTGGGCAGAAGAAGCAGAAGAGAGAGTAAAAGCTTTTGAAGCCGGCAATGTACATGAAATAAATCTACAAGATACCTTTGCGAAGTATGACAAGTAGCCATGTCTAAAGTAACATTTTTAGCTCTTGCTCAAGAGGAACTTGACAATATATTTGAAACATATGAGTATCAAAATAATTTAGGCTATGCCTTTTTGGATGATGTGAAAGAGACACTACAACGCATACAGTTTTACCCTGAAGCATGGCATAAATGTTCAGCACAAACTTATAGATGCAGATTAAAACAGTTCCCTTATGCCATTATCTACCAAAAACGTGATGATAACATCTTGGTGTTAGCCATCTCAAACCTACGTAAAAAACCTACACTCTGGGCAAGCAAAAGTGTATCAGAATACTCCACAAACCGTATCTCTATTTTACCTGATACGATGTAAACGAGATAAGGTTACTCCACTGTCACAGATTTAGCCAAGTTCCTAGGCATATCTACATCATTTCCGAGTCTTATAGATATTTCTAATGCAAGCAATTGTGTCACCACCATTATTTCAAAAAACTCAAGCATAGGGTGGGAATCATACTTGGTCTGTATGAAGTCATCTGCAAGTTCAAATGGTTCTGGAGAGATAGCCAATATTGTAGCATCTCTTGCACTTAGCTCTTCTACATTGGATTTTATTTTGTCATAGTGCATAGTACGCGGCATGAGCGCTATGGTAAAAAGTTCTGAGTCAGCCAAGGCAATTGGACCATGTTTCATCTCTCCTGCAGGATATCCTTCTGCATGAAGATAAGAAATCTCTTTGAGTTTGAGCGCTCCTTCCATAGCAAGAGGATAGAATATGTCTCTACCAATAAAAAAGAAACCATGTCCATGTAGATAGCGCTTGGAGAGTCTATGGATGCGTTCATGTAGTTTGTCATCTACCTGTACTGCTTTTGGTGCATGGAGCATGGCATCTATTTCACGTCTAATTACATCTTTAGAAACGGTATTTTTGATTTGTCCTATATAGAGAGCAAGCATCCAGAGTACCATACTTTGTGTAGCAAATGCTTTGGTACTTGCCACACCTTTTTCTACGCCTGCTCGTGTAAGAATGGCCGTATCGCTTTCACGTACTATAGATGAGTTGTCTACGTTACAGATACTAAGCGTTTTCATCCCTGCACGTTTTGCCATCTTAAGAGCCTCTAGGGTATCTGCGGTTTCCCCGCTTTGAGAGATAGTGATAAAGAGGGTTTTTTGGGTTAAAAAAGGATCTTTGTATCTGAATTCAGAAGCGATTTCCACTTCACATCGCATTTGACCTAGTCGCTCAAAAAGATAGCTACTCGCCAAAGCCGAGTTGTATGATGTCCCACAGGCACAGATTGTAATGGCATAGATACCATCAAAGAGATCTTTAGGCAATTCTTCAAAATTGATAGAGTCATCTAAGACACGTCCTATCATCGTATCTGTCATGACACTGCTTTGTTCGTAAATCTCCTTTTCCATAAAAAAGCGGTAACCGTCTTTTTGTGCGGCAGTTTTATCTGTTGAGAGTGTCTGTTTTTGAAAACTTTTTTCACCGTTTGCATCAAAGAGTTTAATCTTACCTTGTTTTGCATAGCCAAATTCCCCGTCTTCTAGGTAGTAAACCTCTGTGGCTTTTCCGATAATGGGTGTATCGGAAGAGGCAAAATAGATATCATCCTTATGAAAACCTATAAGCATAGGAGAGCCGTTTTTTGCAAAGTAAATGGTATCAGGGTCTGCTTCGGTAATAAGTAGTATCGCATAGGCACCTTCGAGTCTTTTTATGGTATCTTCAAAGGCAGAAAATACATCGGGGTTATCTTTATGATTTTTTTCAAATAGATGTACAATGGTTTCTGTATCTGTTTGGCTTATAAAGTTTATTCCCTCATCTTGTAGCTCTTTTTTAAGTTCCTGGTAATTTTCGATAATACCATTATGGACCACATACGAGTATGCTCCTAGGTGTGGGTGGGCATTGAGTTCCGTAGGTTTGCCGTGTGTTGCCCAACGTGTATGCCCAATAGAGATACCAAAACCTTTCGAAGAGAATGCTTTGGTTTTTTCTCTGAGATTTTCAAGTTTTCCAATCGCTTTAAATTGATTCAGTTTATTGCCCTCTATAACAGCAATTCCTGCAGAGTCATAACCACGGTATTCAAGTTCTTGTAACCCGTCAAGTAAAATCTCTTTTTTTTCTTCTTTACCTAGATAGCCGACAATTCCACACATTATTTTCCCTTCAATCTTTAAAATTGTTTAAAAATTATCTTATAAAATAGTCAAAAAAAGTCAATTTTTTAGTTTTGCGTCAATTTTTGAATAATTTTATCCGTATTATGACAAAAGTTTCCGTTTTTTTCGATGAGAAACATATCTCTTGCTCTTTGTTTGATAGTATGGACTTTTGCAGTGACAATATCGATACCCATTTCATCAAACATTTTAATCATATAAGAGAGTAATCCTTTTTGATCTTTTGTGTTGATATGCATGATAGCATATGTTTGGGAGTGTTCACAATCTATACGTATCTCCTCTTGCTTCAAGTTTGCACTCAACATAGTATCGTGTGCATGTGTCGTAAAGGAGTTGTTGATAATATCTTTTAATAAAGCCTCTTCTTCTTTCTCTATCGTTTCTGAAAAATCTATTTTAAAGTATTTTAGGTCGTTAAAGAGTTTGCAAATATCCATATTTACTACATCAAGATTGGAAAGTTTGTGAAGTAAGTGGCTCAGGTTGAGTGATTCTTTGGCAATAATTTCTACGGTAAGGTATTTTGTATTTGAGATGTGACAGGTGTATGTGTCGGTTTCAAATGCTTTTTGCGCAATGGCGGATATATGTTTAGGCGTGTAGCGTAAAAAGAGTAGGTTTGAGGGAATGGAGAGTATTTTATTTTGTTGTGTCCTAGAGAGTGTTTTAAAATATTTTGTACGTTTGAGTGCAGCTATTTTTTTAGTACGTTTTGTTGCCTCATCAAGTCTTTTGGTCTGACTTAGTATCTCAGTAGATTGTTTGTAGAGTGTACGTATGAGTTTAGCTGAAAATGAATTATAGATATTATTGCCGACACCCGACATATCAGCATAGGTTAGAATATAAATCATATCCAGAAGTTTTTTTGTTTTAAAATGGGATGCAAAAGAGAGTATGACTGCCTCAGAATACAAATCCTCTCTTTGCGCAACCCTTGACATGAGTGTATGGTGATGGATAAGCCTCTCTCCCATAGTAATATACTGCTCTTTGATACCTAGTTTGTTAGCAAATATTTTAAAAAGAGAGGCACTTACATAGTGATGGTCGCGTTTTCTTCCCTTACCTGCATCATGTAAAAATACCACCAGCTTGAGCATTTGTTTTTCGTCTCTGCCTAAATTTTCCCATAGTTTTTTAATAAAATGATCTTCTATCTTTTCTAGATGATACAGACAACGTAGAGAGTGTGTATCTACGGCATATTCATGGTAGCCGTCAAATTGTGGGAGGTTGATAATTTTTTTCATAGGCGGCACGGTATAGTGTAAAAGTTTTGCATACGACAGGGCAACAAGAGCAGAATAGGCGTGAGGCATATTAAAAAGTTTTGCCATACTGCGATAGAGCTTCTCATCTAATCTTTCCGGTCTTGGCAGAGTAATAAGCTGTTGCAGCAGTGTAGGGTGTGCCGTAAAAGGTTTATTTGATGCTTGAATTAGTTGAAGAAGCACCGCATTAAAATCTTTAGTATGTCTCTTAGGAAAGAAATAGCTTTTTTGAGGATTTTCTTCTTTATATTTGGAAGTAAGGGCATCGAGCCATATCATACTGTATAGCCTAATGGTTTTAAGACTCTCTATTACTTTGGATGCAAAGCGCATATGTTCTCTTGGATTTGTGTGGTAGCCTAAAAGTGTAGCAATTTCGGGTATAAGACTTAGGCGAAGGTTGTCTTCTTTTCGTTTGCTTACCAAATGTAGAGCAGATCGTACACGAAAGAGAAATTCTAATGCAATACGAAAGGTTTTATACTCTTTTTGGTTTACGATATCATAAGGAAGAGATTTTATATTGTCTGTATTGTAGAGTATTTTCCCTACCCAAAAGACAAGATTTGCATCTCTAAATCCTCCGGCACCATCTTTTAGGTTTGGTTCCATAGTGATAGGATATTTTTTATGTTTCTTCTCTTGTTCTTTCAGTTTTTGGCGTATAAAACCTTTGACATCATCATGACGTATATGGGTGATGGCATTTTGGGTCTCTATCCAGACAAAGTGTGATCCGGTAATAAATCGTGACTCTATGAGAGCCGTTTTGATGGTAATATCTGTTTTGGATATATCGAAAAGCTCTTCAATAGTATGTACTCTATGACCCAGTTTTAATCCTGTATCCCATAAGATATAGAGTATTTTTTCTATCATCTCTTTTGTGTTATACCCGGGGATTTCTTTATAGACTATCATCAGGTCGATATCAGAGTGTACACAAAGCTGTTCACGTCCATAAGATCCTAAAGCTACCAGTGCCAAAGGTATAGAGTTGATCATAGGTGCGTAGTCACCAAACATCTCACGTTGGGCAACCTTGAAGATGAGTTTTAAAATACTGTCTATCTTTTTAGTATGTTTTACAAGAAAATCTTTTCCCCCGGATGTAGCAAAGGTCTCTTCAAGGGTATCAAAATAGTTTATTATCTCCTCTTTGATAACCTTTGCTATTTTAAAATCAGGCGCATTTTCATATAAAAGTGTTTCTATTTCCGTTTTGAGTTTTTCCACTTAGTAACTCCTAATCTATTAGTGTTATAATAGCAAAAATAACTAATGGCAGGTAAGAGGCAGATGGATATAATTACTAAAGTACGTAATAAAGAGAGGTTGGGTAGAAAAGAGGGGGAACTTCTCTATTCTTTGGATCTTTATACTTTAGGTGAACTTGCCGATGAAATACGTCAAGAAAAACATGGTAAAAAATCCTATTTTAATATCAATCGCCATATAAATCCTACCAATGTTTGTGCGGATGTGTGTAAATTTTGTGCCTACTCTGCTACACGCAAAAATCCTCATCAATATACACTTACACATGAGCAAATTTTAGATATTGCTACAACCTCTATACAAAGAGGGGCAAAAGAGTTACATATTGTTTCTGCACATAATGCCAAAGATGGAGTAGAGTGGTATATGGGGGCTTTTAGAAAAATAAAAGAGAAGTTTCCGCACATACATATCAAATCCATGACGGCTGCCGAGGTAGATTTTCTTGCACGTTATTACGGATACAGTTATGATGAGATATTAGATATGATGATAGAAAACGGCGTAGACTCTATGCCGGGCGGTGGAGCAGAAATCTTCGATGAAGCGGTTAGAGAATACCTTTGCAAAGGAAAAGTAACCTCAGATCAGTGGTTAGAGATTCATGAAAAGTGGCATAAACGAGGTAAAGAGTCCAATACCACAATGCTCTTTGGACATGTGGAGACACGAGCGCATCGTATAGACCATATGCTTAGATTAAGAGATTTGCAAGATAAAACAGGAGGATTTAATGCGTTTATTCCTCTAGTTTACCAAAAAGAGAATAATTATCTTAAAAACTGCAATTTCCCTAGCGGACAAGAGATACTCAAAACCTACGCTATTGCTAGGATTCTTTTAGATAATATTCCCAATATTAAAGCCTACTGGGCAACGAGTACTATTAATTTGGCTCTTATAGCCCAAGAGTTTGGAGCCAACGATTTAGACGGCACCATAGAAAAAGAAGCCATCCAGTCAGCAGCTGGAGCCAAAAGTGCCAACGGCATGGAGTTAGATGACTTTATCTCACTTATTAAAAACTCCGGGTTTGTACCTGTAGAGCGGGATAGTGTTTATAATGAGTTAAAAGTATATGCCTGAAAAAATCTATTATTCTTATGCAGAATTGAGAGATGATCTCAAAACTCTCACCCAAAAAATAGACCAACCTTTCGATGCGATACTGGGTATTGCAAGAGGAGGGCTGAGTATGGCACAGATGCTCGGAGAGTATTATGACTTGCGTGAAGTCTATGCCATCAATACTATAGGGTATGAAGGTACACAGAAAAAAGAGTCCGTAAAAGTCTTTAATATCCCCGATTTAAAATCAGTCAAACAGGTACTCATAATAGATGATATTGTAGACAGTGGGGATACTTTGGTAGAAGTAT
The DNA here is from genome assembly GCA_026989435.1 of Sulfurovum sp. GTDB lineage: Bacteria > Campylobacterota > Campylobacteria > Campylobacterales > Sulfurovaceae > Sulfurovum. The sequence continues at coordinate 755 of JALSJI010000094.1, read as the reverse complement.
TGAAAGTGTTGCATCGGAAGTATCCAAAAGTTATTTTTACTACAGCTTCTATTTTCTATAAAAAAACTGCTTGTGTGAAGCCTACATGGTATGTGAAAGAGCCTCGGGGATGGATAGATTTTTTTTGGTCAGAGGACCTGAAAAATTAATTTTTTGACAATATTTGACATTTCTTGATTACACTTATTCCTATCTAAAGTATAAAGGGAAAAAGATGTTCTTGGAAAATAGAGAGTTAATCGGATATGGAAATGTAGAGATTAATACTTCACTCTATTCGGAAAGAAGTTTTATTAAAACTGCTTTAAGTGGTGATTTTGGTCTTGCAAAAACATTTTGGCTCTATTTGTTTGCCGTGGCAATTTTTTTTAATATAGGTATCGTTATGTTCTCAGAGTTCTCTATAGAGGTACTTTCCGTTCTTTTATTGATGGTGTCTACAGCCTATTCGCTTCCTTTACATATAGCCATATGGAGAGCAGCAAACAAATATAGAGGACCAAAGATTTGGCCTATACTTGCAAAATTAAGTGTAAAAGTACATATTTTTGCATTCATATGGGCAATATTTCTTTCTGTATTATTGGTATATATTGATAACTACTTGAGCCATGTTTAAAAAAATTTTTTTATATTTTTGGGTCTAGATAACTTTAGCGGTACAAAAATATGCTAAAGTTACGGTATGGTCGTCAAAAACAAGTATGTAAAACGTTCACACATTTCAGAACAGAAATTTAGACAGATAGTGAAGC
>JALSJI010000093.1 GCA_026989435.1 Sulfurovum sp. | reverse complement strand
CAATGAGTCTAAATTTAGCCTCTGAAATCTTCGCAACTTTTATATACTTGTTTTTCATCGGTATAATGGTACTTTCTTTGCACTTTATACCCTCTGTTCTAGTCTAGACCCTTTGTTTATATTGAGTCTCTTAACGATTTTTCTAAATGCACGAATATTATCATTACCTAAGAAAACCATAACATTATTTTAGATATAATCCCCCTTCCTGTAGTAAAATACAGATACTGCGAGAAGAACTTTTATATAATGCACACTGATTATATAAGAGTTGGAAGGGTTTAGATTCACTCTTCCACGCAACAAACAAAGTGTAAACTATTAAAGCGACTAGTCGCGTGAGACACCTATGGAAGGTGACTTGTCGTCAGCGTTGTATGTGGACTTTTGTTCCATACGCGTAACTATTAAAAGGACAGACCATGAAGGTTAGACCATCGGTAAAAAAAATGTGTGATGATTGTAAAGTCATTAAACGCAAGGGTATCGTACGCGTGATTTGTAAAAATCCAAAACATAAACAAAGACAAGGATAAACATGGCTCGTATTGCAGGGGTTGATTTGCCACAGAAAAAAAGAATGGAGTATGCACTAACTTATATTTATGGAATTGGCTTAAAGACATCAAGAGATATTTTGACGAGAACAGGTGTCGGTTTTGATACCAGGGCTCATGAACTTACAGACGCAGAGGCAGCGAAAATCCGTCAAGATATTCAAGAGAATGTACTGGTAGAAGGGGACCTTAGAAAAAAAGTAACCTTGGATATCAAAGCATTAATGGACTTAGGATCGTATAGAGGGCTTAGACACAGAAAAGGACTTCCTGTTCGCGGCCAAAAAACAAAAACGAATGCGCGTACAAGAAAAGGTAAGCGTAAAACAGTCGGCTCGGCATAAGGAGTAGTAGGATATGGCTAAGAAAAAAGCAAAAAAAAGTATTGCAAAAGGTGTTGTATACGTAGCAGCAACCTTTAATAATACGGTAATCACGGTAACAGATGAGATGGGCAATGTCATTGCTTGGAGTTCAGCGGGAGCATTAGGGTTTAAAGGTTCTAAGAAATCGACACCTTTTGCGGCGACAGAAGCTGTACAGGATGCAATGAGCAAAGCGATGGAAAACGGTATTAAAGAAGTAGGTATTAAGGTACAAGGTCCCGGTTCCGGTAGAGATACTGCCGTAAAAGCAATTGGGGCGACGGAAGGAATTAGGGTAACCTTTCTAAAGGATATTACTCCGCTTCCGCACAATGGTTGCAGACCACCGAAAAAACGTAGAGTATAAGAAAGGGATGAAGCATGGCAAGATATAGAGGTCCCGTTGAGAGACTAGAAAGAAGACTAGGCGTTGATTTAGGATTAAAAGGTGAGCGTAGACTTGCCGGTAAATCTGCATTGGAGAAAAGACCGTATGCCCCGGGACAGCATGGTCAAAGAAGAGCAAAAATTTCAGAGTACGGTCTTCAGCTTCAAGAGAAGCAGAAGGCAAAATTTATGTACGGTGTTTCTGAAAAGCAGTTTAGGGCTCTCTTTAAAGAAGCAAACAGAAGAGAGGGGAATACCGGTGCTATTTTGATTCAACTGCTTGAGCAAAGACTTGATAATGTTGTTTACAGAATGGGCTTTGCAACAACAAGAGCATCAGCACGTCAATTTGTAAATCACGGGCATGTGTTAGTTGATGGAAAAAGAGTAGATATCCCTTCGTTTAGAGTTAAAGCAGGGCAAAAAGTGGAAATTAGAGAAAAATCTAAGACGAATCCTCAAATTTTAAGATCTGTTGAATTAACGAATCAAACAGGGATGGTCGAATGGGTTGATGTAGATAAAGAGAAGCTCTTTGGAATTTTTACAAGAATTCCCGAGAGAGAAGAGATATCAATCCCTGTTGAAGAGCGTCTAATCGTTGAGCTTTATTCTAAATAATCACATAAGCAAAGGCTAGTAATGAGAAAAATTAAAATTGCGCCATTTATGCCAACAGAGGTAGAAGTGAATGAGATTAGTGCAAATCGTGCAGAAATCATCGCTTATCCTTTTGAGAGTGGATATGCTGTTACGCTAGCACACCCATTAAGAAGACTCATTTTGGGCTCTTCGATAGGATATGCACCTATTTCCGTGAAGATTGAGGGTGCAGCACACGAATTTGACAATATTAGAGGGATGCATGAAGATGTAGCTGTCTTTATTATTAATCTTAAAAATATTCGTTTTAAAATTAAAGATGAGAGCGACAGGGTAGAATTGAAATACTCTTTTAGAGGACATAAAGAGGTTGTAGCAGCAGATCTTAATAACGACAAAATAGAAATAGTCAACGGTGATTTGCCTCTGGCAACATTGAATGAGGATGCCGAACTTGATTTTACAGTGGTCATATCCAAAGGTATTGGATATGTGCCAAGCGAAGACCTTAGGGATGATGTTGCAACCGATGCGATCGCATTGGATGCTTTTTTTACGCCTGTTAAAAAAGCAAACTATAAAATAGATCCCGTCCTTGTCGAAGATAATCCCAATTTTGAAAAGATTACTTTTGATATAGAGACAGATGGACTTATAGCGCCGGTGAAAGCGTTTACCAATGCATTAGAAGTTATGAGTAAGCAACTATCTGTATTTAACGGTGTTTTGGATGTGGATATCTCATCAACTCCGGTCAAAAAAAGTTCTGATGACAATGAGCTAAAAGCGTTTATGGTAACGGTAGATACTCTGGGTTTAAGTGCAAGATCGTTTAATTCGCTTGATCGTGCAGGTATAAAGTATTTGGCAGAGTTGGTACTCATGAGTGAAAATGAGATAAAAAATATTAAAAATCTCGGTAAAAAATCACTAGATGAAATTAACGAGTGTCTTCTTGAACATGGTTTCGGTTCAGACTTTGACCTTCCGGATCACACAAGAACAAATCTTAAAAAGAAAATTGAACAACTTAAAGCCTAAATGTAGGTAAAATATAAAGGACGAACATGAGACATAAACATGGTTATCGTAAACTAAATAGAAGCTCTTCTCATAGGGCGGCACTTTTGAAAAATCTTTCTATTGCATTGACAAAAGAGGGTAAAATAGAGACTACCCTACCAAAAGCAAAAGAGTTAAGAGCATACTACGAGAAGCTGATTACTAAAGCATCTCCGGGTGATTTCAATGCACATAGAGCCATCTATGCAATGCTGCAGCATAAAGGGTGTACTCAGACGATAGTCAATGAAATTGCACCTAGGTATGCAGATAGAAAAGGTGGATACACGCGTATTATTAAAACACGTATGAGAAAAGGTGATGCAGCACCTATGGCTATTATTGAGCTTGTATAGTCTTGCTCTTTATTCTCTTGACTCAGTCTACTAAGCTGAGTCAATCTTTCTTGTTTTATTCTTCTATATTTTATTGACAAAATAACTCTTTTAGTGTATAAAAAGACAAAATTGCCAAAAACACATATTTACAATGCTTTTGTTATAATATTATTTATTTATGTTCATCAAAGGAGAAACTATGATTCCGTTTACAGACGAAGAATTGCAACCAGCTGTTGAGAGTGTCATTGAGAAAGTGAGACCCTCTATTAAACTTGACGGAGGAGATATTACGCTTATAGGTATACAAAACGGAAAGGTATATGTACAGCTCCAAGGTGCATGTGTGGGGTGTGGAAGTTCAGGAACAACGATTAAATTTGGAGTAGAGAGACAGATGCAGACACTGATTCATCCAGAGATTACAGTAACCAACGTACCGGCAGGATTTGAAGACAAACTAGAACAGTTGGGGTAAACTATGGCAAAGAGAAATCAGACTGTATTATTGCAAAGAGCAGAGAGTGAATTTCTTCAAGGAAATTATGAAAATGCTTTGCGTAGTTATAGCTTGATCTTACATGATTATCCCAATTTGGATGAGGCTGTTGTCGGTATATACCTTTCTGATTTTGGTACTGAAAACAGAGAAGAAGCACAAGTACTTTTTGATTATTACCAGATGATCAAGGATGAAAAAGAGAATGCGGTTGAAATTATTGATAACCTTATTGATACCTTGCATAGCTCTAAACATGAAATATATAAACTTTTAAATCCTATAGAAGAGCAGATAGACTACAGTGACGGTATAAGATATAGTGATTTTCTTATGCTTGTAGAGGAAAGGGGTAGCTTTAAACAGGCGTTTGAGGATATTATGTTTTCCAGTAAAGTGGTCATTACAAACAAAGATGATTTTATTGATTTTGTCAAAAAACTTTCTACTGAGGGGTTTAATGAGATGGCATTGGGATATTTGGATGCAACATCACATTTTTTTGAAAACGATCAAGAGATTCTTGCTCTGTATCATATGATAAGCGGTAAATAGTTTGAAGTTAGATTTGAGCCATGAGGAGTACAGATATATCACCGATGATACACAAGAGCTAGGCGATAATACACTTTTTTTACTCACTTCACAAAACAAGTCTTATTTTGATGCTTTGCTTGTAAAGCCTGAAGTCATCTTTCCTATAGACCTGATTGATATCTGGGATTTATCTGCTATGAAGGTAGTAGGGGTAACCGGTACTAACGGCAAGACAACGGTAACCGCGGCTATCTACTCTTTTTTACTTGATTTAGACGAGAAACCCGCTTTACAAGGTACTCGAGGTCTATTTGCAGGGGAGAGACGTATAGAAGAAAAGAGCATGACGACTCCATCCGTTTTGGAGACCTTGTATAATATGAAACAAACGCAGGAGCTAGGATGTAATTATTTTATTATGGAGGTAAGTTCGCATGCCATTCATCAAAATCGTATAGAGGGATTGCATTTTGCCCTAAAGGTGCATACCAATGTGACATCCGATCATCTAGATTACCATGGTACCGTAGAAGAGTACAGGCGTATTAAGAGTCTCTTTTTTGCAGATGAAACCCCAAAACTGCTCAATAAAGACGATATTCAAAAGATTACCTATAACCCTGTAGGTGCACAGAGTTACGGAGTAGATGAACCTGCTACGTTTAAAGTGCAGGCTTTTTCGCTTTTAAATGGGATTACGGCAGGCATTAGGCACATGAAAGATGAAGCAACATTTTACTCTCCTATGGTAGGTCTTTTTAATCTTTTTAATCTTATGGCTGCTATCGGTGCGGTGCAAATTCTAACAAGAAGACATATAGAAGAGGTATGCAGAGTGGTAGAAAATTTTGCCGGTGTGTCCGGACGTATGGAAGTGGTGAGCCGTGATCCCTTGGTGATTGTAGATTTTGCACATACGGAGGATGGTATGCATGCGGTATTAGACGCTATGAAAGAGAGAGATATTTCTGTAGTTTTTGGTGCAGGAGGCAACAGAGACAAAGAGAAGCGCCCACGTATGGGTGCGGTGGCAGGACGTTATGCCAATAAAATCTATGTCACCTCGGACAACCCTCGCGATGAGGTACCTGAAGAGATTTTAGAAGATATCCTGGTAGGTTTACGCGGTAAAGAGAATGTTACTGCCTGCCCGGATAGAAGAGTAGCCATAAAACTTGCCCTTGATGCCCTAGATGAGAATGAGGTACTTCTTATATTGGGTAAAGGGGATGAGGATTATCAGGAGATCAAGGGGGTGAAACATCCTTTTGATGATAGAGAAGTAGTCAGAGAGTTGCTTGCACACAAGAAAGTGCAGTAATCCCAAATTAAGAAAATAAGAGTAAAATACTCTTATTTAACTTGTATTAAGGAGATATCATGAATCCAGCCATACCGCAACCGGCGTTTTATATATTAAAATGCGAGCAGTCAGCACCTCCGGGAATGCCAAAACCAAGTTGTGTCAAAGCCGATGACCCGGAATCACAAGAACTTTTTCAGCATCTTGCACAGTCTTTGATGATGAAGGGTATTGTAGGAACGGTATCTCCCGTAAAAACTGGATGTCTTAACCGTTGTGCATTAGGACCCGTGATGCTTGTAGAGCCAGGTCATACAATGTATGTGGGTTTAAACAAAGAGAAGATAGACAGAATCATAGAAGAGCATATTATCGGAGGAAAAGTTGTTGAAGAGTATGTTGTTCCCGATGAGATGTGGGGTGAACCGGTAGCTCCGGCTTCATTGGCACAGTAGTCTGCATCTACCCATAAAGGCAGCTATAAGTATAGTTGCTTTTTCTTTGCACTTTTTACCTCTCAATTTTTACACAATTTTTTATATAATAGAGATATTTGCTAGGATTTTGCTATAATTTCCACAATTTAGATATGCAGGAACAATAAATGAACATTACAATGTTATATTCCAAGCTCCATAGAGCAACAGTCACAGATGCCAATCTTAACTATGTCGGCTCGATTACCATAGATATAGAACTTATTAAAGCTGCCAATATGAGAATAGGGCAAAAGATAGATATCGTTAATGTGAACAACGGTGAACGTTTTTCTACCTATATCATTCCGGGCGATGCAGGGAAAAAAGAGATCTGTCTTAACGGCGCAGCTGCCAGAAAAGTACATAAGGGGGATAAGATTATCATTATAGCGTATGCTTCTATGAGCGAAAAGGAAGCCGATACTTATAAACCTAAAGTCGTGATACTTGATGATGATAACAATATTGCTCAAACTTTTGAAGGGTTAGAGTGATGTTTGAGGGCTTTGATATGTCTAAAATGTCTGAGATGATGGCTCAGATGCAAGACAAAGTAAAAGAGATAGAAGAACAGGCTAAAAATATAGAGTTTATGGCCAAAGCAGGTGGAGGACTTGTAGAAATAACAGCCAACGGAGCAGGAGAAATTGTAGATCTTAATATAGATGACAGCTTGCTTGAAGATAAAGAGTCTTTGCAAATACTGCTTATATCGGCGATGAACGATGTTACCAAGATGATAGAAGAGAATAAAAAATCACAAGCTATGAATATGATGGGCGGGATGAATCCGTTTGCGTCTTAACGACACTTTGAAGAAGTTTACTTGTTTTCATTTGATTTTCTTTTCTTTTTTATTTACCTTAATCGCTTAAGACAATGTCATGTTGGTATATAATAGGAACAAAATGACAACAAGATAATTTTTTATAGAAAGAGCACAGATGTAACCTGTGGGTAATGATTGTAACCAATTTGTAACTGTTTTGTTTTATACTTCCTTAAATTATTATTTAACAAGGAAGTTAGAAATGAAAAAAATTGTATTATCAGTAACAACTATAGCAGCAATGACAACAGTAGCAATGGCAGGGGGAGACATAGCCCCCACAGAAGCAGTAGAAGCAACAGTGAATACTGAAATACTAGCAGTAGAGGAAAAAAGTTTTTTTGATAGGTTTCATGCTAAAGGGGATTTAAGATTAAGATATGAAAGTATAGAAAGAGATGATGCCAATAACAAGTATAGAAATAGATACCGATTAAGACTAGGGTTAGAGGTAGA
>JALSJI010000092.1 GCA_026989435.1 Sulfurovum sp. | reverse complement strand
TGATACGTCGGTATGTTAAAAATCAAGGAAAAGTATACAACAAGGTGCATACGGGTCAGCTAAAATTTGACTTGTAAGCTTGAACGGAAATGGATACCCCGTTGCTTGCAGCGGGGTAGTTCATTTTATATTAAGGAGAAGAAATGAAAAGGATGATTAAGGTATCGCTGATTGCTTCTATGGCTATTGCAACATTGCAGGCATCTGCTCTGAGCGATAAACTCGGTATGCTTGAAGAGGAGTTGGCAGATTTAAAGAAGCAACTTAAAAAACAGAATAAAAAACTTAATAAAGTAAAAGCGCATGATGCCAATGACAATATTAAGTGGAGTGCTGACTTGCGAACTGCAATTGATAATATTAACTATGATTTGGCTGACGGAAGCACAAGAGGGAAAAACGATCTTATGTCAATGAGACTATGGTTAAATATGGAGTATGCTCCAGATGAAAATAATGTTTTTAAAGGGCAGCTTTCCATGAATAAGGCTTTTGGGGCGGACTTTTCATCTCCTATAAATAGAAACTTTAGTCTTGGCGGACAGTTTGATTGGACCGGAAATGAGGCACTTACAAATAATACGCTTAAAGTAAGGCAGGCGTATTGGCTTTACTTGGGCGATAGCCTCTTTGGCACCAATATACCTTGGACTTTTTCTGTAGGGAGAAGGCCCTCTACAAATGGATTTTTGGTAAATTTGAGAGATGATGACGGAGCATCTTCACCTTTAGGACATATTATTAATGTTGAGTTTGATGGCTTAAGTTCAAAACTTGATCTCTCCAATATAACCGGTATTCCAGGCATGAGTTTTAAGCTTTGCATGGGGCAAGGCTCTACGAATGCTCAGCCTTTATTTGAAACACCTACGCCTTATGCTAATGGAGATGCAAGCGGTATAGAAGATATCAAATTAGCAGGGTTTATTTTTGAACCTTATAATGATGGTCAGTATATTGTTAAGACTACCTGGTATAGAGCATTTGATTTACCGGGGCAAGACGGGGTTCCTGCTATGGATACGGCTAACCCGGCGAATCCTAGTTTGACGGGCATTTCGGTATCTGCATTTCAGCAGTATGGAGATATGCAGGGTGCGGCACTCTCTGTTCTTGTAGACGGATTGACTGAAGAGGGTTATTTTTCTGATGCAAAACTGTTTGGTTCTTTTGCATGGAGTAAAACAGAACCAAATCCAGGAAGCAGCATGCTAGGCTCATCAGAGAGTGAAACAGGAACTTCCTATTGGATAGGTACGCAGTTGCCAATAACCGAGAGCAGGAAATTGGGTCTTGAGTATAATCATGGTTCACAATATTGGAGACCGTTTACTTATGCAGAAGATACAATGATTGGATCTAAGCTTGCAGCTAGAGGTGATGCAGTAGAAGCATACTTTACTTATCAAATTACAGAGGCTTTATCTGCACAGATACGTTATACTAAAATTGACTATGAATATACAGGAAGCAGTGGCTTCTTTGGGAACTTTTCGGGTGCAGCAAACAAAATTGACGATATGAAAAAAGGTGCAAATGCATTTAAAGCAATGGGGGGCACCGTTGATGCAAACGGTGCCCATAATATTGGTGTGGTTACGGGTAATTTAATGGCACAGGGTATGCCGTTGGCGCAAGCACAAAAAACTGCCGGTGAGATGGCAGGAGCGGCACTCTTTTTACCCAATGTTGTTGAATCGGCACAGGATTTAAGATTTTATATTCGATATAGATTCTAAGATAGAAAAAGAAGGTTTTCGCATGCTTTTTTTGCATGGGGGTATTAAGATAGACGGCAAACGCTTGTCCGTCTTTCTTGTAATTAGGCTAGAAAAGGATAGATATGAAACAATTTATGAAAGGGTTTTCGGTTATTGTTTGGGTGTTTGTTGCATTGAGTACGGTAGAAGCTAAGACGGCTATAAAACCTGAAGCATCTCCGGCATTACAGACGGCTGTCGATACGCAGGATGTACAGATATTTACAGCAAACAATGAAGATGGAAAAATAACACCAAAAACGATTGAAGAGGCTTTTGTTAAGGAGGGGTTTTTTATCTCTGAACATAGAGATATGAATACACCTTTTGTAGCAAAATTCAAAGAGACTGGTTTTGATATCTATAACCTCTTTACGGTATATAGAAAAGATACTGTACGAAATCTAGCAGTAAAATATCCTGAAATAGGACTTTTTACACCGATGAGTATGTCTATTTATACAAAAAAGGGCGCAAAGACGATTTCAGTAGCATTTTTATCTGCAAAGACAGCCGCTAGGATGATGAGTATTCCTGAGGATCATCCTGAAATAGTAGCACTCGAAAAGTCTATTATAACGGCTTTACATCAAGCAATGCCAAATGGTGCTTTGGAGAAAGTAACGTATAAGATGAAAAAGCCAGAAGGTAGTTTAGTTGCAAGGGCAACACTTTTGTTGGAGGATGATGCAGATTGGGAAGAGGAAAAAGATGATTTCCAAATGGAGTTTGAAGGTTCTCTTGCCCCTAGTGGATTTATTTTGGCCGGGTTTACCGATCTTGGGTATGATTTTGAAGAGAACAATATTACAGCGTATCTCTATTACGATACCTACTCGATTTGTAAGCTTGAAGTGATTTATGTCGTTGTAAAAAAGCACCCTGCAGCAGGTGCTTTTGCTCCATGTTGTATGTATATGTATCAGAAGAAGGAGGAAAAAGAGGTGCATATGGCATTTCCGACAGTCTATAAATGGATAGCATCTTTAGGTATTGAAGATAAAGAATCTCTTGACGTGCTGTTGGATGCACAAAAAAAGTTTGAAGCTATTTTGCAAAAATTGACACAAAAGAAAAAATAGTTTTAAGACGGATTTTGCCTTAGGCAGTAGGTATTAAATAAATTGAGTCTCCTTGTCGGATGACTCCTTTTTGAATGACTTTTGCAAAGATCCCTCTGTCATCTTTTAAAAGTGAGGGAAGTTCTTTATTGATATTTGAGAGATGTTCGCACATGGTACAGTTTTGGCTAATTTCGAGCAAACATGTTCCAGTTTTGAGTTGTGTACCCGGTAATAGTTTATAGGGATTGTAATCTATAAGTATATTCTCCCCCAGTGAGCCATAGGGCATGTGGATTTGTTTATCGTTTGCCAACCGGTAACTTTCAAGAGATGTGATGAGTACGGAACGTTGTATGTTTGTATTGTAGTATTTGTCATTGAGAATTCCAGGTAAATCGAGATGAATGCTTTTTTTGGAGACTCTTTTTTGCAGATTCTTTTGTGATATAAACAGTGATATTATGCTTCCTATGTCATTAGAGGGTGGATTAGGCGGCATAGTGACTCCTTGCAAATAATATAAAACCCTAGCATAATTATTGTTAATTTTGTGTGTATGTATAAAATTAAATGATGATAATTGTACGATGTATGCATTTAAATTCGTATATTTTTGTTACTACAATAAAATCTTATCTAAATAATAACTACTTTATATATATTTTAAACTCTTTATCCTATAATTTATCATATGACTTTGTGTCATTCCCAAAATAAATCAAGGAGGAATAATGAATAAGAAGACAGATATGTCTAAAGAAGAGTTGGCGTTGGTTTCTGAGACAACAGAAGAGAACAGCAGACGTGCATTCTTTAAAAAGACAGCAGCTTATTCAGTTAGTGCTTTAGCAGCGACTAGTGTCGTTGGCCCTGTTAATGCTAGTGCAAACGAACATGTAAAAGCAAATCCAGAGGATGATCCACATATTATGGAGGAGAAGCCATGGAGTTTAAAATTTGGTGATGATGTAACTGTAAATTTGTATGGGCAACCATCTCCTTATGAACATAAGGTAACAAGAAGAACGACTCCTATTCTCTCTTCCGGTAATATGAGGGCTTCTATCGCTGTAACGCCATTACAAGATCTTAATGGTATTATTACACCTAATGGCCTTTTCTTTAATAGGCACCATGGCGGAACACCCACTATTGATCCAAATCAGCATAGACTTATGATTCATGGTTTGGTGGAGAAGCCAATTGTGTTGACGATGGATCAGATTAAGAGATACCCCAACGTGAGCCGTATTCATTTTCTAGAGTGTCCTGCAAACGGGGGACCAGAGTGGAGAGGACCACAGTTTAATTCTATTCAATTTGCTAAAGGTTTTATGTCATGTGCCGAGTGGACCGGTGTATATATTAAAGATATTCTTAAAGATCTTGGTCTCAAGCCTGAAGCTCAATGGATGTTAGCGGAGGGGATAGACAGTTCTCATATGGGCAGAACGATTCCGGTTGATAAGGTGCTTGATGATGCGATGATTGTATGGGGTCAAAACGGTGAAGCCTTACGCCCTGAACAGGGATATCCGTTGAGAATCGTTGTTCCCGGCTGGGAGGCGAATTTGTGTGTGAAGTGGCTATGTAGATTAGAGTTTGCGTCGGAACCATTTTATGCAAAAGAGGAGACCTCTAAATATACTGCCCTGAAGCAAACAGGTAAAGCGATACAGCATTTTTATGCAAACGAGGTAAACTCCGTGATTACTTCCCCGTGTCCGGAGAAGCCATGGACTGATCTTAAAAAAGGCGAAATGGTTGAGATTGAAGGGTTGGCATGGTCTGGAATGGGTACGATTACACATGTAGACATCTCTTTTGACGGCGGAAAAAACTGGGTGGAAGCATCATTGAAAGGTCTTGTGCTGGAGAAGGCATGGACACGATTTAGCTTGATGCATAAATATACGGGCGAGCCAATGTTGCTTTGTTCTCGTGCAGCAGATGATGCAGGCCATGTTCAGCCTACCGTTAAGCAAGAGAGAAAAGCTGTAGGAATTGAAGGGGTATATCATAGAAATGGTATTCATACTTGGGAAATAGATGCAAAAGGAGAGGTGACAAATGTACAAATCTTATCATAATAGTGTTGCTGCAAAAGTATTGTTTGCATCATTGTTCTGTTTTGGGAATTTGACCAATATTGCAGCAAGCGAACAGAAAAATAAACCTACTGAAATTAATGGCGTGCCTGTTGTATGGCCGGGAGAGTCTAGAGAAGAGATTAAAAAATATGTGGGAGAAGCAAAAGCACTAGTCTCAAAAAAGGTAACGAAAAAATATGATTTTAATGGCAAACTTGTTATTGACGGCGGCGTTTATTATCCGATTGTTGATGGTAAAACAGGCTCTTATTATGTAAATGAGCTTGCACATAAAACGCCTTATAATAAAGGGAAAAGGGCTACTGCTAATGAGCAAAAAGCATGGGATATCGATGTGATGCCAGACGGCACAGGCCTGCCTGAAGGGTCAGGATCCGTTGAGTTTGGTGATGAAGTCTATGAAGAAAAATGTTTGAGCTGTCACGGTGATTTTGGTGCAGGTTCTGGGCTTTATCCGAGACTTACAGTCGGGAATGCTTATGAGATGCATAAAACATTAACCAATCAAAGGGTTGATCCGGACACTGACGGTCCACACAGGGCATTTGGTTCATACTGGCCGTATGCAAGTACGCTTTGGTGGTACATCAAGACAGGAATGCCTCATCAGGCACCAATGTCATTAACCACGGAAGAAGTTTATGCTTTGGCTGCGTATATTCTTCATGTAAATGAGATGGAAATTGAAGGAGAAGAGGTTGACGAGGATTATGTGCTTGATAGAGAAAAGTTCCTTAAAATAAAAATGCCAAATGTAGATGGCTTTGAACCAAACATCAATGGGCCAAAAGGGCAGGACAATGCGCGTGCCTATTTCAATGATCCTGTGAATTACGGGAATGGTATTAGGTGTATGAAAAATTGTTTTGATGGAGAGCCAAGAGTACAGAGAATAGCTTTTGCATTGACTGATTTCAGTCCACCGCTTGATTCGACAAAAACACTACCTGTGGTCAAGGATGAAAAGCCGGCACACTCAGGAAAAGCAAACTATGAAGCATCTTGTGCAGTATGTCATGCAACCGATGCAATGGGCGCACCTGCCGTAGGAGATAAAAAAGCTTGGGAAGCAGTTATGAAAAAAGGTATAGATGCAGTTAAAAAGAATGCAATCCACGGTATTAACGGTATGCCTCCAAAAGGTGGGGCCGATTTGACGGATGAGCAGGTGAATGAGATCGTCGATTATATGATAGAGGCATCTAAATAAGTGTTGCTTATCACCATTATTACACAATAAATAATTAGAATAAGAGATGAGATATTAAATACTCATTTCTTATTACATAATTCATAGAAAGGAAAGTAAATGAAAAAAAATATATTAGGTCTTGTAGCACTTACTGCAATTACAGTGAGTCTGAATGCAATAGATTATAGAGTTGAAAAACCGGATGCATGGACGGCAAAAGATGTGCCGTCAGCGATTAAAGCACTTTATGGAGAAATTTCTCCTGCTGAAGGTGATATAAAGCTTAAAGCACCAAAGGTGGCAAGTAACGGAGGAGCAATTCCTGTATCGGTAAAAACAGATATTCCGGCTAAATCAATTGCTGTTTTTCAAGATGCAAACCCTGAAGCAACGGTTGCAGTTTTTGCGATTCCTGAAGGAACGAGTGCAGATTTTTCCATGAAGATTAAAATGAAAAAATCCGGTGCAATTACGGCAATCGTAGAGGGTAAAGATGGTAAATTTTATTCTAAAAAAATATCATTGGAAGTGGCACTAGGAGGATGTGAAGGTTAATCCTTGCATCCGATTTATTAAGAACATAATAAAAGTAAAAGGAATATAGATGAAAAAATTAATTTTAGCATTATCAAGTATAGCATTAATGACTACAGCGGTCATGGCAGAAGCTCCGGCTCCATCTGCAACAGAAGTAAAAATGAAAATTAAAGCAAAAGAGAAAGATGGAGTAGTGAAAGCAAAAATTGCAATTAAGCATGATATGCTTACTTATGATCAAGCGAAAAAGAAAGGTAAAGAGGCAAACTTTATTACGCATATTACAGGAACAGTTGGAGATAAAGTGGTATATGATGCTTCTACTAGCCAATTTCTTTCTAAAAACCCGTTGATTAAATTTGCATTTAAGGGTAAAAAAGGTGACGAGCTTAAAATTACCTATACCGATCTTAAGGGCGGTGTGTTTTTTGCAAGTAAAAAAATTAAGTAATGATAATATTTTAGCTATACTCTAAAGAGTATAGCTAATGTCTTATCCTGTACTATATAGCGCAAAATGCTTTATGCTTTGATAGAAAGTTTAAACCAATGCGTTACTTCTCTTCTTAGTGTGGCTTCTTTTCTTTTTTGGAAATGTCTTGCGAGATCAAAAGTCTCTTTTCCATAGTTTTCTTTATATTCTTTGATAAATTCTGTATAGAGTAATTCTTTTATCGCAGTGATTTCATATTTTACCTGATGATAAGTTACGGTATTTTGTTTTAGTGTGTCTCTAGAGAGTTCATTTACATTGATGCTTCCATAACGCTTGCTCTCTTCTTGTATCATATTCATCTCAAGATAGGCACGCATAGAGGCAAACATATGTTCAAGTTGCTTATAGGGCATCTCAGTCGAGGTGATGATTGTTGCATCTTCTTGTTCATATCCCCATGAATCCTCTACGGGAAGGTTTGAGTTAAATGCAGACTGAATAACATCGCGAACAGAGTCATCATTTGACAGTTTCTCAAAAGATATCATAGTCCGGCTTCCTGAATTGCTTCAGCTCTTGCATGGGCGATAAGCGGTTCAAATACAAGGTCAAGATTTCCGTTGTTCATAATGTCATCAAGTGCGTAGAGTGTCAAACCGATGCGGTGGTCAGTAAGTCTATTTTGTGGATAATTGTAGGTTCGTATTTTTTCTGAACGTGCACCTGTTCCTACTTGAATTTTTCTTTGGTTTGATGTTTGGGCAAGTTGTTTTTCCAGTTCAGCTTCATAGACCCTGGCCTTGAGTACTTTCATTGCTTTGGCTTTATTTTTGTGTTGCGATTTTTCATCTTGAATTGCAGCTACGATACCTGTGGGGATATGTGTGAGGCGTACAGCAGAGTCTGTTGTGTTTACCGATTGTCCTCCACAGCCGCTTGAACGGTAAACATCCATTTTTATATCACTTGGTTTAATATCAATTTCTATATCATCGACTTCCGGTATAACCGCTACGGTAATCGTAGAAGTGTGTACACGTCCCTGTGTTTCCGTATCCGGTACACGTTGTACGCGATGTATGCCTGCATCATATTTAAGTTTTGCATAGACCGCATCTCCGCTAATTTGGGCGATGAGCTCTTTGTACCCGCCTGCCGTACCATCTGATGATGAAATAATTTCAATTTTCCAACCTACGCGTTCTGCATAGCGAGAATACATGCGGAAAATATCTGCAACAAAAAGTGCAGCTTCGTCCCCTCCTGCACCTGCACGCAACTCTAGGATAATGTTTTTGTCATCATTTTTATCTTTTGGAAGCATAAGTATTTTAATTTCTGCTTCCAAGGAGGAGAGCATGGGTTCAAGCTCTACAAGTTCTTCTTTTGCTAAATCGCCAAGTTCGCTGTCACTTAGTAGCTCTTTATTCTCAGCTATAGCATTAAAAGTATCAATGTAAAGCTTTGCTTTTTCTACAAGCGCACTTAGCCCTGACTGCTCTTTGCTAAGGTCAGTCATACGTGCAATATCTGATGCAATTTCAGGAGAGGATAAAAGGGTATTTATTTCGTTGTATCTGTCTATAAAAGGTTGTAATTTTTCTGTAAACATTAAAATAACTTTATATTGGTTTTTAAGAGAAATTGTAGCAAAGTACGGGTTTTTTTACAAGAAAAAGAAGTTTTTGCTACAATTTTGCTGATCAAAAAGGTAGAGGAAGAGGCAGTGAGTTTATGCCATTGCATTAACCATTTTATGAAGACGGCTTACTTTTCTAGATGCTGTGGTTTTTTTAAGGAAACCTTTATTAACAAGTGCATGGATACTTTTGTTTGCTATTGCCAGTGCTTCTTTTGCAGCAGCTTTATCTGAGGCTTCCACTGCTTCATGGACTGCTTTTACGATATTTTTGATTCTTGTTCTGTAGTATCTGTTTCTCTCTGTTTTTTTAGCAGTGATTAAGATACGTTTTTTTGCTGATTTATTATTTGCCATCATATTTTCCTTAGCTTCTGTTGTGTCATGTGCGTCTATTATTTTTAGTGAAAAATAGTTTGCGAATAATATCTAAATATAGATTAAATAGAAATTAGTCGATAAATTAACTGCATTATCAAATAATTTTGATAAAATTAACGTTCATAACGGATTAAGAAGGAAGGTACAGTTTGGAACTTTTTGGAACAGATGGAGTACGAGGAAAAGCAGGGAAAAAGGTAAGTGCCGTAAATGCGATGAGACTCGCTATGGCTACAGGAATTTATTTTAGACGATTTTCAAGGACAAACAAGATTTTGGTAGGCAAGGATACCAGGCGCAGCGGTTATATGGTAGAAAATGCAATTGTTTCAGGCTTGACTGCTGTTGGTTTTGATGTGATTCAAATCGGTCCTATGCCAACGCCTGCGATTGCCTTTTTGACTGCCAATATGCGTTGCGATGCGGGTATTATGATATCCGCATCGCATAATCCTTATTATGATAACGGAATTAAATTTTTTGATTGGGCCGGTAATAAACTAGATAGAGCCAGAGAGGCTGAGATAGAGGCTATCTATAAAGATGATGCGCTTATAAGTGCATCTCAGGTAGTGGATAAAGAGATAGGAAAATCTAAACGCATCGATGATGTGATCGGTCGATATATCGTACATATAAAAAACTCATTTCCACGTACTTCAACACTAAAAGGCAAGCGTATTGTTATTGATTGCGCAAACGGTGCAGGATATATTGTAGGACCTACAATCTTGCAGGAGTTGGGTGCGGAGGTCATTGTAATAGGCAATCAACCGGACGGATTTAATATCAATGAAGGGTGTGGTGCGCTACACCCTCAAAACCTTGCAAAAGTGGTATTGGATAAAAGAGCGGATATCGGAATAGCACTGGATGGGGATGCAGACAGGTTGGTACTGGTTGATGAAAAAGGCGAAGTGGTTGATGGAGATAAGTTAATGGCGGTACTTGCCGTATATCTAAAAGAGCAAGGTATTTTAAAGGGCGAGGGTATGGTTGCTACGGTGATGAGTAATCAAGGACTTGATGAGTATTTACGTTCACAAAAGCTTACATTGCTTAGGTCTGCTGTAGGCGATAAGCATGTGGTTGCCATGATGGAAGAGAACGGTATGAACTTTGGGGGAGAGCAGAGCGGTCATATTATCTTTTCTGATTATGCAAAAACAGGAGACGGTCTCTCTTCGGCACTTCAGGCACTTGCATATTTGGTTGAGCGGGACAAAAAAGCAAGTGAGATATTCAATCCTTATATATCCTATCCTCAGCTTTTGGTAAATCTTTTGGTAAACGAAAAGAAGCCTTTGGAGGAGATAGAGGGCTTAGAAGCGTTAAAAGAGCAGATTGAAAGTTTAAAGATAAGACACCTGTTTCGATATTCGGGAACGGAAAACAAAATACGCCTTTTGCTAGAGGGCAGAGATGAAGCATTGCTGGAACAAACGATGGAAAAGTGTAAACAGTTTTTTAAAAGTAAATTGGCTTGATGCGTTCATTTTTTATCTTTTTTCTTGTAGTGTTTGGCATATTTATAGTAGACCAGAATATCAAAAATATTTTTGTAGAAGGTTACTATCGTGCCGGCGAGTGTATTGATTTGGAATTGCACTATAATAAAGGTGTTGCTTTTTCAATGTTTGCCTTTCTTGGCCCATACCTCAAGTGGATACAGGTTGCGCTTATTTCCGTGATACTTTTTGTTTTTTTTAAAGAGGGGTACGTAAGACGTTATGCCTTTCCTGCAGGCTTGTTGATAGGGGGAGCCTTGGGCAATGTGTATGATAGATTTATACACGGGGCTGTTGTAGATTACGTAGCTTGGCATTGCGGGTTTGATTTTGCTGTGTTTAATTTTGCAGATGTAGCGATTGATGCAGCCTTTGTAATTATAATCGTAATGGTCTATTTCTTTCCGGAAAAGAGACAACAAAAATAGTAATGAGAACGTTTCTTTTTCTCTTACCCTCTCTTTTCATGTTATATGCAGGAGTTGCTACTGTAAATATTGCTCCAGATTATGGGAGTAAGCAATGTATGAGAATGAAAATTTTGGATCAAAAAGAGCTCTTTTTTGATACGATTGAGGGAGTCAAATTTGCAGAGCTTTCAGATGTAGCGTATGATAAACAGACAGATATTTTGTATTTTGTCGGAGATAAAGGGGCTCTTTTTTCTTTTCGGGCACATTTTGGAGAGAAGATAGATCTTTTGGTGCCTATAGGTGCAAGTATATTAAGGAGCAAAAAAGGAAAAAGATTTAAAAAATGGAAACGAGATAGCGAGGGATTGAGTATTGACGGGAAGGGGAGACTGTTTATCTCCTTTGAGGGGGAGGCAAAGATAGCATGGTTTCATAAAAACGGAAAAAAGTATGGAAGCTTGATTAAGAAATATTCGTTACCAAAAGTATTGCGTCATCAAAAAAATTACAGAAGCAGGAATAAATCATTAGAGGCACTTGCATGGCATCCAAAATATGGTTTGTTGACTGCATCGGAGTGGCCCTTAAGGCAATTTGATAAGAAGAAGCAGACTATATATGCACTCAGTGGTAAAAAATGGCATTTTAAGGCAGAGCCTGAAAAGAGAAGTGCAGTTGTAGCGATGGAAGTGATGGATGATGGCAATATCCTTATACTGGAGCGTTCTTATAGCGGGTTGTTTAATCCTTTTGTGATTACATTAAAGAAAGTATCTATTCAAGATTGCAAAAAAGAGTTTTGTCCTACAGAAACTCTTGCAAAGATGAGTAGTCACAAAGGGTGGGATATCGATAATTTTGAGGGGCTTGCCAAGGTTGGGAAGCATCGTTATGTTATGGTCAGCGACAATGGAGACAATTTTTATCAAAGAACACTGCTTCTTTATTTTGAGATACGCTAAATAACCATGTCGATATCATCACTCTCTTCAAAATATTTAAATATTTTGTTTCTTTCTTCTTCGTTTTCTACGATGCATGAAGCATTATAGGCTGTAAATTTTCCTGTTTTAGATATATTGCCAATCGAACATTGGTGCTCTTTATCCCCCATGATCTCTTTGATACAAGAGAGAAGTTTATTTTTGTCTCTTCCAATAATTTTAAATCCCCACTGTGTAGGATAGTGAATTTCAGGTCTGTCCGGTGTTTTGTCGTATAAAATTTTCATTTTGTACTCCTTATCTATTAAAATCGCCAGAGTTTCCACCTGACTTATGTTCTAGCTGTATATGTTTAATCACCATTGCTTTATCTATCGCTTTAAGCATATCATAAATTGTAAGCAGACCAATGCTTACACCGGTGAGTGCCTCCATCTCTACACCGGTTTGGTCATTGAGTTTTACCGTGACCTCCAGTTTAAATCCAGGCAGATCAGGAAGCTCTTTTATATCGGTATTGATTGAGTTAAGCATTAGAGGGTGGCACATAGGAATTAGCGTTGAGGTTTGTTTGGCTGCTTGAATAGCAGCGATGACTGCTGTTTGTAGAACTGGTCCCTTTTTGGCTGTGTTGTTCATGACTGCATTAAAGGCATCTTGACTTGTTTCAATAATACCAGAGGCAGTTGCCTTACGTGTTGTGTGTGCTTTATCCCCTATATCTACCATTTTAGGTTTGTTTTGTTCATCCAAGTGTGTCAAATCCAATCTCTTAGCCTTATTTATTTTGACTTATTTTAGCATAAAACAGGAGAAATAGCTATGTATGACGAAAAAAATATATAAAAAATTGACTTTTATCATCAGTTAAGATATAATTATCTATATTAAAAAAGGATATATCAATGGTTTATGCGTATATGCGGCAGATACCGTCACTTGAGAACTTGATTGCACAAAAGAGTGAAATACTGACCTTTTCTCATCAAAAGGGTATTGTTGTTATACAAGAAGTTGTGGAGTATGCAACAAAAGATTTGTTGATTGAGGAGAGAGAAGATTTTGAGACCTTTTTAAAGTCTCTTGGTGAAGGAGAGTATATAGTGATTGTGGCCTCTTTGTCGGTGCTTAGTACACGTGTGGATGAATTGGTAAAAATTATTAATTGTATGTTGAGCCATAACGTAGATTTATGGGTCTGCAATGCCAATATGTGTATTAATCGTCATAGCAGCATGACAGAGGTATTCCCCCTGCTTGAAGCACAACGAAAAAAACCTAAAAAAGAGACACAGATTGGGCGACCTAAAGGGAGTAAATCCAGTTCAAAGTTTGATGTGTATCATCATGAAATCATGACGATGCTTGCCCAAAATCAGAGTGTTTCTGCAATTGCAAGGACTTTAAATGTCAGTCGCTCTTCGCTCAAAGACTATATACACTCTAGGGGGCTTAAAAGTTTGGTAGAAAGTATTGGGTCGGCAGCTGTAAACTTGGAAGACAAAGAGGTGGACAATATGGTATTAATTTGTCCTTTTGAAACAGAAGAACTACAACAGAGAAAGGTAGGATAATGGAAGTAGCGGCAAGGAATGAGACTCAGAAAGAATTTGAGGCAAAAAAAGAGAAAAAAAAGAGTGCAAAGGAGTATCTTAAAGGATGGGTTCCTTATCGAATAAAGAGATACTGGGTATATGCGGCAGCGACAATTATTGCATTTGTGATGCCATGGATTACCATCAACGGAACTCATCTTTTCTTACTCTCTTTTGATCAAAAAAAGCTCCATTTGGCAGGAGTAGCGTTTGATATGCAAGAGCTCTATCTCATGCCATTTTTACTGATGCTTCTTTTTCTTGGGATTTTTGCAGTGACTGCCATAGGGGGAAGGGCATGGTGCGGGTGGGCCTGTCCACAAACTATTTTTAGAGTTATTTATAGAGATGGAATAGAGACAAAACTGTTAGGGTTGCGAAAACGTATTAAAAATAAACAAAAAGAGCCCGATATGTCAAAAACAGAGAACAAAGTGAAGTTCTTTATTGCGATAATGCTTTGGTCAGTTTTGGCATTTGTTGCAGCCTCAAACTTTATGTGGTTTTTTGTGCCGCCGGAAGATTTTTTTGAGTATCTCGCCACGCCTTCGGAACATATGATACTTGTGGGTATGGTTGTTGGTATTGCTTTATTTATTATAGCAGATGTAGTATTTATAAAAGAGAATTTTTGTGTGTATGTGTGCCCCTACAGCCGCGTGCAATCTGTATTATACGATGATGATACGATCATGGCGGTGTATGACCCTAAACGAGGTGGAGAGATTTATGAAGGGCACGGTAATGAACGAGAAAAAAAATTTACAAAGCAAAAAGATCTGTTGCAGGTTGATCCTTCTGCGGAGTGTACGACCTGTGAATCATGTGTAACTGTCTGTCCTACCCATATCGATATACGTAAGGGTTTGCAGCTTGAATGTATTAACTGTCTTGAGTGCGTGGATGCCTGTACTACGGTAATGGGTGCACTGGGAAAACCTTCATTGGTACGATGGTCTTCAGAGAAAGAAGCGGTTAGATATGAAGGAAAAACAAACTATTTCAGAGGAAAAGTTTTAGCTTATTTTGGAGTACTTTTAGCCGTGCTTATTGCACTTTTTGTGATGGGGAGCAAAAAAGAGCATATGCTCTTAGATATCAATAAATCTCCAAGGCTTTATAAGGTGCTTGATAATGGTGCTGTTCAAAATGATTATATTTTTATGTTTTCCAATACAGATAGAAAAGCACATACCTACTATTTTGACATAGAGGGCAATGATAGGATTATGATTAAAAAACCTTCAGAACCGTTTAGGATAGGAGCGGGGAAAAAGAAGAAAAAAGTGGTTGTGTTGGAAGCAAAAGAGAATTTAAGTCATGGGGCGAATAAAGATATGCCGATACCTATCAAAATTTTTGCATATGCAGTGGATGACAAAAAGAATATTACGGTTCAAAGGGATGCGGTGTTTATGTATCCAAGTAGAGACAACTTAAAAAAATAGAATAGGCTTTACTCTAAGAAGTGCTATGGTACATAACTTAATTAAGACAAAATTTATCCTAATTAGGAGATAATACATTTACTTAAAATATAAAAAAGGAAAATAATGGCAACAGTGACATTTAAAAACGATATCGTATGCAATCTTGCGGGAACAGAAGTGAATGTAGGTGATACTGCACCGGAAGTGACAGTCGTAAATTGTGACCCAATGCTTCAGGATGAACAAATAGGCGGAGAAGGAAAGGTTCAGTTGGTAGTGGCTGTTCCTTCTCTTGATACGGGGGTTTGCGATGCAGAGACAAGAAGATTTAATAAAGAAGCCGCTGATTTGGACGGTGTAGAGGTAGTAACCGTATCTATGGATTTGCCTTTTGCAGCGGCAAGGTGGTGTGGAGCTGCAGGTATTGAGAATATTAAAGTCTGTTCTGACTTTAGGAACAAAGATTTTGCAAATGCCTATGGTGTGCTCTTGGCAGACGGTCCTTTGGCAGGAGTCACTGCAAGGGTTATTTTTGTTATCGGTAAAGACGGAAAGATTACATATAAACAAGTAGTTCCGGAAATTACCAACGAACCAAATTATGAAGAGGCTATTGCAGCGGCAAAACAGGCCGCTGCGTAGTTTGTTAGTAAAATAGTATAAAATCGTATTCGAAATCCTTTTTGGATTTTGAAGATGTATCTTTCTCTTTTCTTACATAGTTTTTGTTACAATCATACAATGTATATGTTTTATAAGTTTTGTTTCTCCCTCTTTATTTTATTCTTTTTTACAGCTTGCAGCCCGCTTATGACGAGCAGTGATAGATATAATGTTGAAGCGTGCAGAACAGAGCTGTTTGATGCAAAAGATTATGATCCGGATGAAGGTATAGATTATATTTTGGTTGTTAAAAAAGAGAGAAAAATGTATCTGTATAAGAATGGAGAAGTGCAATATACGGTTCCTGTTTCACTGGGTAAAAATCCTGTAGGGGCAAAACAAAAAAAGGGAGATAATAAAACACCGGAGGGAGAATTTTTTATTCACAGGAAATTGTGTTCTGCTAAATATTATCGTTCTTTATGCATATCCTATCCTAGACCCGAAGATAAAAAGAGAGCAAAAAGACGCGGCCTAGATCCCGGTAAAGATATCACGATTCATGCACAACCTGTGTGGAACGCCGATGGAAAGGCAGATGCATACACACTCTCAAAAGATTGGACCGAGGGGTGTATAGCTATTACAAACAGTGCAATGAAACAGTTGTGGCATGCCGTACATGAAGGTGTACCTATTACTATACGGTAGAGTGTTTATATGGGATATACGAAAAAGCAGATTGATAAATTTAATCGTCAAAAATATATGGCTCAGCTGGAAAAAATAGCTAAAAATATTTTTCGTATGCTGCGTGACAAGAGGATAAGTTCTGAGAAGTTTATAGACAAATTTGAAGAGATGAAAAAGAGACTTGATGAAAAGGAGGAGGTGCATTTGGATGCGGCATATTTTCAACAACTAAAAAACTATATAGATAGACTGTATCAAGAGACATGCGGGCAGATAGAGTTTTCTGATAAAGAGTTTGATAGAATCAGAGATGCCGAGGTAAGCAATATGAATCGTCTGCAAAAACTTAAAAATGCAGTATCCTATAAAAAAGAGAAATATAAAAACAAGGCTCAAAATATAGATTGGGGTTAACTAAAGAATCAAAGGAAAAAAATGAGAATAAAATTATGGATAGCGGGATTATCAGGTTTACTGCTTCTAAGCGGTTGTTTTTCGCCAATAGCGTATGGGAAAATAGATAAAACGCCTTATGCGGTAAAGGAGTGCAAAGAGGAGTTGGCAAGAGGTGCAGAGATAGAGCATACCAAAAAAGTAGACAGGATAGTTGCCTATAAGGGTAAAAGAAAAATGTATGTCTACAGAGGTGGAAAAAGAGTAGGAGAGTATCGATTTTCATTGGGTAAAAATGGTGACAAAGGTAGAAAATTACAGGCAGGGGACTATAAAACACCTGAGGGACGTTATACTATTGTAAGAAAAAAATGTGACCCGAGACTCTATCGATCTTTGATGATATCTTATCCTAATGCTTCAGATAAGGCAAGAGCAAGAGCCATGGGAGTAAAACCCGGCGGTTATATCACTATCCATGGTCAACCAAAATGGAATGCGGATGGCAGAGGCGATGCATATACGCTTTCAAGGGATTGGACCGAGGGGTGTTTGGCTGTACCAAATGCAGCTATGGATGAGTTGTGGAAATCTGTAGAGAACGGGACAGAGATAGAGATTCGTCCTTAAAATAACAAAATTTAGCAAAGTTTGATAAAATTTATATTATGATATTCAATAATATTGGAGTTTAAAGGAACAAAGAATGAAGAAGATAGCGATGATAGCAGGATGTATTTATTCAACCGTGTTGCTAACAGCTGGTGGAGATTTTGCCTCTAGTTTACCTAAAGTAGCTACTGTAGAGGAGATAAAATCTTGTAAGGTAAACACGGTTTATATAGAAAAAGATGCAGGACTTATGTGGCAAGATGCCAAATATACATATAGAGAAGATGGTGCATATAAGCGTAATCATTCTGTAGGAAAGGCAGGTACATGGGGGCATGCCATGCGTTATTGCCGTAACTTAAATTACGGTGGTTATACGGACTGGAGACTTCCCACGGCAGATGAATTGATGCATTTGCATAGCAAACAAGCAGAGGTATTTAATAATTATAGAGATGGTGATTTTTGGTCATCTACACCAGCTACCGATGTTCGATATTATGTGGTCTTTCCTGCGGATGCATATCGCTATAAGCGTTACAAAAAAGAGTCTAATTACATTAGATGCGTAAGATGTCTGCAATAGGGAGGGATTAAAGGATTTTTATCTCCTCTTGAAGTTGGATATTCAACTCTTTTTTTATCTTTTCTTTTGCTAAATCAATGAGGTATTTGGCATCTTCGAAGGTACCTTTTTTTAGGTTTACTAAAAAATTTGCATGTATGTCGCTCCACTGCATATCCCCTTTTCTTAAACCTTTTAGCCCCACTGCTTCTATAAGTCTGCCTGCATAGTCATCTTTAGGGTTTTTAAATGCTGATCCTGCCGATGGGATATGGGGTTGATTAGAGCGTAGAGTAAGAAGTTCATTTAGTAAAGTATGAGAAAAACCTTTTTTTATTTCAAATCTAGCGGCTGTAGCTATACCATTGAGTTTGGCAAAACGATACCCATGTACTATCTCTTTAGCAGGCAACCATATGTCGTTTATTTTAACGCTATGGAGTATATTGAAAATCTCATACTCTTTGACTCCGGCATTCATGGCAAGCATTCCGCCAAGCGTACCGGGAAGCTTGGAGCAGAATTCAAACCCTGCGAGGTTATGTCTCTTTGCATATGAGACTATACGACCTGTAGGCATGGCTGCACCTATCTCCAAAAGATTCTCTTTTTCCGTTATATAGGCGAAATCTTTTGAGAGCATCATAAGAGGAGGAGGGGTAGGAGAGACGAGAAGATTATTTGCCCCACCTATAAGGTATCTGTCTTTAGGTATTTTGTCTTCCTTCTCTATCATTAATATTTCTGTAGGCTGACCTATTTTGATACTAGAATATTGGGAAAAATCTATGGTTTTTAAAAACATTAGCTACTCCGTAAAGCCTCATATTCTTTAGGTATTAAATAATCTTCAGTGTTTAAAGGTGCATCCCAAAGCCCATGTTTAAAGCCTAGGGCATAGAGTGTGTCAAGGGCTTTGCTTTGGAGTTTGCTTAGTTCTATAGAGGTATTTGAGGCGTACATATTAAGATATTTTGCAAGCATTGCATCGGAGATACGTACCAAGGAGTCATTCTCTAGTTTTTTGCAGAGTTCCTCTTTTCTTTCGTTTGCCGCTTTTACTCCCTCTATAAGAATATTCTCTATATCTATAGCACGGTTAAGTGGCAGGCTTCTTCGTATGGCCATGCCGCCAAGCGGTAGAGGCAAGCCCTCTCCTGCCAGATCTTCCCAGATCTCCCAAAGCTCTTTTTCAACTTCCAAGCTTTTATCAAAATTGAGTATCGATTCATGTATGAGTACCCCGGCATCTACTTTACCGCTTATGACTGCCTCTTCTATTTCAAGAAAGTTCATGTAAACGGGACGAGCCTCCGGGTAGTAGATGCGAAAGAGCATGGCATTTGTCGTATATTTACCAGAAAGCGCTACTTTAAAGTTACGCTTTAGTTTCTTGTTTTTAGGACGAATGAGTTTAGGCCCGTATCCTTGACCAAAACTCACTGCCGTACGTAGGAGTGCATACTCCTCTTTGATAAGCGGATAGACTCCAAAGCTAATTGCAGAGACATCATAGATCCCTTGTAACGCTTTGAGGTTTAGGGTTTCGATATCCAATGCTATATTGTTAAATTCATATCCTTTGGTATCAACCCACCCGAATTTTATGGCATAGTACATAAAGATATCATCAGCATCAGGAGAGTGGGCTATTTGGATATTTTTGTGCATTGCTTGACCTTGTTTTAGTATGGGGTATTTTAGCATAAGGGGGCAAAGAGTAGAATGAGTATGCATTATTTGATGGCCTAATAGATTACTCAGGAATATATAAATATGACAATTTGACATATTTTTTTACAATGTTTAAAATTTAGATTAAACTGCGAATAGGACTAAATAAAAAAACTTTATTTAGATAAAATTACTTAAATATAAAGGTTAAGGATATGACAATGGCAATGGATGCAAATAGACAAAAAGCACTGGATATGGCAATTAAGCAGATAGACAAAACGTTTGGCAAGGGTACCTTGATGAGGCTTGGAGATAAAGAGTTTGAGCCGATTGAGTCTATCTCTACAGGATCACTTGGCCTGGATATGGCTTTAGGAATCGGCGGTGTCCCTCAAGGACGTATTATTGAGATATATGGCCCTGAATCTTCAGGAAAGACGACATTGGCTCTGCAGACGATTGCTTCTGCTCAGAAAAAAGAGATGGTATGTGCCTTTATCGATGCGGAGCATGCATTGGATGTGGTTTATGCAAAAAATTTAGGGGTAGATACGGATAACTTGTTGGTCTCTCAACCGGATTTTGGAGAGCAGGCGCTAGATGTACTTGAGACTTTGGCGCGATCGGGTGCAGTGGATTTAATTATTGTAGATTCCGTGGCTGCACTGACACCTAAAACGGAAATAGAGGGTGATATGGGAGATACGCATGTGGGGCTACAGGCAAGGCTGATGTCTCAGGCTCTTCGTAAACTTACGGCAATTTTGCATAAGACAAATACGACAGTGATTTTTATTAATCAGATTCGTATGAAAATCGGTACGATGGGTTACGGTTCTCCTGAGACTACAACAGGGGGAAATGCTTTGAAGTTTTACGCATCGGTGCGTATTGATGTAAGACGTATTGCTACATTGAAACAAGGGGAGTCAAGCATCGGTAACCGTGTGAAAGCAAAAGTGGTGAAAAACAAAGTAGCACCGCCATTTAGACAGGCAGAGTTTGATATTATGTTTGGTGAGGGTATCTCTTATATCGGTGAGTTGATAGATTATGGTATCAAGATGGACATCGTGGATAAATCGGGTGCATGGTTCTCTTATGGTGCGACAAAACTAGGACAAGGAAAAGAGAATGCCAAAATTACCATAAAAGAGAACCCGGAGATGATGGCTGAGATAGATACTAAAGTTAAAGAGGCTTTAGGCTTTGGCGAGGCATTGGAGATTAAAGGGGATATAGAAGAAGCATAAGGTGTTTTTTCGTTTAGCTTAAGATGCAAAAAGTTATTATTTTTGACGGGGTATGCGGATTATGCAATAAGATTGTTTTTTTGCTTATTAAGTGGGACAAGAAAGCACTATTTCGATACACCTCACTTCAAGGCGAGTATGTAAAAACATTAGCCGTTCCAAAAGATATTGATAGTATCGTTTTGTATGAAAACGGAGTATTGTATTATAAGTCTACAGCTATCTTAAGAATAGTAAAAAGCCTTGGAGGAGCGTGGGTGTTTTTTAGTCTATTTTACCTTATTCCAAGGGCAGTGCGAGATGCCATGTATGATATTATAGCCAAACATCGATATAAAATTTTTGGTAAAGGAAGGTTTTGTCATCACTTGACAATAAAAGAAAGTGAGTTCTTTATTGATTGATATAGCTATGTTTAAGTTTTATCAGAGTGCTTTTATATCGGAGTATTTTTAAAGATACAAGACATTTGTTTTAGCATAATTAGCGTATAACAATCCTTATATAATATACAAACCTATCAGCTTTTTTTGGATAAAATAGAGTGAAATTTATCTATGTATTAAGGGCGAAAATGGTTTTTATTGATGAAATTAGAGCAACAGAGGTTATGGATTCCAGGGGAAACCCGACGGTAAAGGTTACGGTAAGTCTTAGTGACGGGATAGTAGAGAGCGCAATTGTCCCAAGCGGTGCGAGTACGGGGAAACGCGAGGCTTTAGAGCTTCGTGACGGAGGCAAGCGTTTTATGGGCAAAGGCGTACTTCAGGCATGCGAAAATGTCAATGGGAGTATTAGCGATACGCTTGTAGGGTTAAGTCCTTTTAATCAAGCAGAAATCGATTTGACCATGAAGGAGCTTGACGGTACGAATAATTATGGGAAATTGGGTGCAAATGCGGTTTTAGGCGTCTCCATGGCAGTGGCTCGTGCGGCTGCAAAAAGTATAGGAATGCCACTGTATCGCTATCTTGGCGGTGCCAATGGAGTGGTGATGCCTGTGCCTATGCTAAATATTATTAACGGCGGAGAGCATGCGAACAACTCTGTAGACTTTCAAGAGTATATGGTAATGCCTGTAGGTTTTGATAGATTTTCCGAAGGTCTTAGAGCATCTGCGGAGGTTTATCAGCATCTTAAGAAAATTATTGACGGTATGGGAGAGAGTACAGCCGTAGGCGATGAGGGTGGTTTCGCACCGAATCTAAAGTCGAACGAGGAGCCTATAGAGGTTATTGTCAAAGCCATTGAAGCAGCCGGATATAGGCCGGGTGAAGAGATAGCGATAGCATTGGATGTGGCAGCATCGGAGCTTATAAATGACAAGGGGCTTTATGTCCTTAAGTCTGAAAACAGAGAGCTTAGTTCCGAAGAACTCACCGCCTATTATGCGGATATGTGCGAGAAGTATCCTATTGTTTCCATAGAAGACGGACTGAGCGAAGATGACTGGGAGGGATGGAAGCATCTTACCGGAGTTCTTGGCAAAAAGGTGCAGTTAGTAGGTGATGATCTTTTTGTAACGAATGTTTCTATTTTAGCAGAAGGGATAGAAAAAGGAGTGGGTAACTCCATTTTAATTAAGCCAAATCAGATTGGTACAGTGAGCGAGACAATGCAGACGGTACGCCTTGCACAGCGTTCAGGCTATACCTGCGTGATGTCTCATCGCTCAGGAGAGAGTGAAGACACCTTTATTGCAGATTTTGCAGTGGCACTGAATACAGGAGAGATAAAAACCGGTTCAACTGCACGTTCTGATAGGATTGCTAAATATAACAGACTTTTGGAGATTGAAGCGGAGCTTGGACAATTTGAATATTTGGGCGCTTCGGTTTTTTCTAAATAATTGTTATTATGGGAAATACTCAAGATGTTGAAGTTATTGCAGGTCTCTCCATTAAGGCGGTGCTTGTAACAACTATAGTTATTTTACTTTTTGGCATCTATATAGGAATTTTGCTGTATGGCGAGAATTCGCTTACGGTGCTTAATCAATTAAAAGCAAAAAAGCAAAACCTTACAAGAGAAGCGGTTATTTTAAAGAGTGAAAATAAAAAACTTCAAAAGAGATATTTTGAATTAAAACAGTTGGAACAAAAGGAATGAAAATGAAAAAATATGTATGGTTTATAGCGCTTGCGTCTCTTTGTATGTCCGGTATCTATGCCGAAGAGAATCCTTTTGCATTGCAGGAAAATTTTCAGAAAATAGATAAAAATACAGATGAAATTATCGAGAGTTTAAGAAAAATATATGATGGCAAAGAGATTAAAAAGAGACCAAAAATCATCATTAACGAGGCCTCGGATTCTGAACAGAATATTACCAAAGCAGAGACAAACAGTACAGAGATAAATTCGGAAGATATGAGTAATTTAACGAATAAAGAAGAGATGACTGAAGAGAATATAACAGAAGAGGTCAACGTCACAGAAGAGCTTAAGGCCGAGGAGAAAAAAGCAGCATCAGATCAAAATACATCATCTAAAGTAAAAAAACAAGAGCAGCTTGAGCAAGCGAATGAAGAGGCTTTAGAGGAAGATAAAGTAGTTGATAGCAATAGTACACAGGAAGAACAAGATGCAAATAAAGCAGCAGATGAAGCATTTTTGAAGGCTACTAAAGAGGTTGAAGAGGGGTATGATAAAAAAGAGTTAGCAAAGCGTTTAATTATTGTCAAAGATAAAAAATCAATAGAAACAGACAAGAACGTTGATACAAAAGAGACCTATCCTGAGAGTGAAAAAGTTGTTGATATCGATATCACAAAAGAAGAGATAGAAGCACTTAAAGAAGCGGATGAGGCATTATTAAAAGCTATACAGGAGGTAGATTAATCCTTTGTTTGCAGGATCTTGATGAGTGTCATGGAAATGAGAATTTCAAAGATACTGGCCAATATAAGTTGATAATATGTCAGGAGTTCTAGAAGTTTTGTTTCATACCCAATCGTTGCAAGAGCGACAAGCAGTGTAAGAGGCATAGAGAGTGAAAGAGCGACAAGCAATGCATTTTTTGAGCCATAAATGTTTCTGAGTACAATTGCTGCAAGTACCCTAGAGACAATCATAAGAAGCGTAATGAGTAAAGCACCCGTAATCACCCCATCTAAAGGTAAGGCACCTAAATCAAAAGATGTTCCAACATGAATAAAAAACAGAGGTACTAAAAAACCAAAGCCCAGACTGGACATTTTTTCTTCTAGTCCCTTTTCGTGATGAAAGAAAGCAGAGATTGCCACACCTGCAATGAATGCACCTAGAGCAAGCTTTAGTTCAAGAACAAGCATAACGACAATAAGCACAAAAAAGAGTGCTATGGCTAGACGTATATCTTGATCTGAAGTATCCTCTTTGGGAATTAGAATCTTTTTTAATTCAGGAAACCACCAAAAAAGTATGCGTAAAAATTTATACATTCCGTAGATGATAATTACAAAAAGTACCAAATAGCCCATTTTTTCTAAAAGTGCAAACCCAAAGCCCGTAGAGATAGCTGCATTAAAAATAGTTAAAGCAACGATACTTCCAATTTCTCCCAGTACGCCGGCGATAAAAGCAAGCTGTATCCATGGCTGTTCTTTACCGTATGTTTTAGATAGCGGTGCTAATAATCCTATAGAGATTAGCGACATAGCAACGATAACTATCATGTGTAGATCAAACAGAAATCCATTGATGGCAGAAAAAAATACCATGAGCAGAAGAAAAAGAATAGATTTTTGAATCACATCTTTGGAACTTGTGATAATTTGTTTTAGATCTACTTCCATACCTGCTAAAAACAGAAGATACAAAAACCCTACTTGCGCAATAAGGTCAAAGTGTTCATTGTATGATATGAATCCCAGGTAGGCAAATATTGAACCTAAAATGATCTCAACGGGCGGAATAGGTATACGCAAAATTTTTGCGATAAAAGGACTTCCCCAAAGTAGTAGAGAGAGCGTGAGAATAAGTGTGATATTGGAGTGAAGCATGTTATACCTTGGAGGTATGACATTGGGTCTCGACCGCATATCCAAGTGCGCTAAGCATGGTTAAATCACTTGATGGCGATATGCCGCTGGTTGTAAGATAGTCTCCGATGACTATGGCATTTGCTCCTGCATCAAACATCGCTTGCTCATATCCATTGAAGAGAAGCTCTCTACCTCCTGCGACCATTAGGAGCTTGTTATTACCTAAGAGGCTGCGTGCTTTGGAGATGATATTAAGGGCTTCATTGCGTTCAATATTTCGTGATTTTATAGGTAAAGCGGGATTGGGATGAAAAAAGTTTAAGGGGGTTGATTCCGGGGAAAGCGAGGCTAGGGATTGAAGCAGGGAATCTCTGTCCTTTTCTCTCTCCCCCATACCAAAAATACCGCCGGAACAGAGTGCCAAACCTGTAGATTTGACATTTTCACAGGTCTCGTATCGTTCGCTCCATGTGTGTGTTTGACATATCTTCGTGTAATACTCTTCTGATGTCTCAAGATTGTGGTTGTAGCTGTCTATGCCATGTTTTTTGAGGTAAGAGAGCTGTTCTTTGTTTGCTGTACCGTTACATGCTATAAGATTTAATCCTTCAACCTCTTTTTTAATAGCTGTGGCAGTACGTGCTACATAGTCTACTTTTTTGTCATCGAGACCTTTTCCGGCAGTGACCAGGCAGTATCCAAGAGCGCCTACTTCTTTTGCTTTTTTTGCTTCAGCAACAATTTGGGTGATATCTTTATAGGTATAGCGTTGTATATTTGCATGATACCTTATGCTTTGCGTACAAAATTTACAGTCTTCTTTGCAGGTGCCGCTTAGGATATTGTTGATAGCA
Organism: Sulfurovum sp.; assembly: GCA_026989435.1. Taxonomy (GTDB): domain Bacteria; phylum Campylobacterota; class Campylobacteria; order Campylobacterales; family Sulfurovaceae; genus Sulfurovum. The sequence goes on along the minus strand of JALSJI010000092.1, from coordinate 10,871 downwards.
CATAAAAATATCTTTTTCATGCGAGCATTATATCTAAAACTTGTATTATCATAGTTGATACAAATGCAATAATATAAATATTTTTATTTATGCTATAATTCTTCACATAAGAGTCAAATATAGAATCGGGAACGGAGAAACGTATTGCAAGCATGAAGGCATTGAGTATAATACTGCTACTCTTCTCAATGGTATGTGCTCAGGAGAGACATACCAAAATGATTGTCAGTGTAGACAGGAAACATGAAGAGGCAACAAAGCACCGATATGAGCTTGAGAGGTTTTTTCTCGAGAACAAACAGGCAGTTGGCTTGAAAGAGAGGTATCGTTTTAAAATAGGCATTGAAAGACTAGGGCAGTATATGTTGGTAACAATTACTCCCATATTAACAGATTCTCTTAAAAATACCTTGCAATACCTGCTAAAAGAAAAATTTCCTCATAGTTTTATCGTTCCGGACATGAGAAGCAAAGAGAGTTTAAATACCGTGGGGCAGTATACTCCAACCAAAATGTCTCTAGCCCAAGAGAGTATATATAGCGCGAAAGTCAAAGAGAAAAGTTTTTGGGGTAGAACAGATATGCAATGGATTGCTCTGGTTTTGTTGGCATTAGCCGGTGCGGTACTGCTATATAAAAATATACGGTACCTTATAAAGATACGGGTATTGCAAAAAGAGATTCAGGCATATCAGTTTTCATTGGAGAATGAAATGAAGAGTATGGAGGTAGGTCGTGTATAGGGTATTTTTCAGTTTTATTGTGTTTTTGATTGTTTTATCGGGGGCCTATGCACAATCGTCAAATTCTTATATCATTTTGTATGCAGGAGAGGATAAAAAGCATATAGCCACACAAGCAGATAGAGTCAAAACATATATAAGAAAGAGCAAAAGAGCAGGTAGTGGGGGATTGAAACTGCAAGTAGATCAATCGAATGGAATAGAGGTACTAAAAGTAGGTCCGTTTCAAGATACGGAGCATCTGATTTTAAATTTTTTAGAATTACGTCAGATATTTCCTCAGGCTTTTATTTTGGACGAAGCAAAAGTGTTGTCAAAGCAAAGAGAGAAGGCAGGGTATGTTAAAGAGTCTGATCGGAATGTATGGCTGGCACTTTTTGGGTTGGGACTAATAGGGATAATTGCACTCTTTGTCTCTTCCGAGCAAATTAAAAAACTTAAAAAGCATTATAATAAACTGAGAAAAAAACAGAAGATGATGGAGAAGAGACAGAGTATGCTTCTTGAAAAAATGGGAGAAGATATACATAATTCAGCATCTAAAAATGTTGTGAGTGAGACTAGTCTCCTGGACTCTTTAGAATCATTTGATACAAAAGGGATAAAAAACCAAGTCGAAGGTCTGAAAAAGAATGATGAGGATATTCTTCGTATTACGTACGAGATGATTGATTTTCTCAAAATCAAATCAGGAAATATCGTTGTCAAGCAAGAAGCATTTCGTTTGAGCAAGATGCTACATAAGCTTACACATGAATTGGCTCCGATTCTCAAGAAGAAGGAGTATAGACTCTATTATGATATTAAAGATGAAGTGACACGCTATTTAGTAGGTGATAGTAACAGAATTTATCAGGTATTGTATCATTTGGTTGTAGATATAGTAGGCCGTAAAAATTATGGAGAGATTGGAGTATATATCTCGATAAAGGATGATGAATATATAGAGTTTTTAGTAAAAAATGATGCCCTCTATCTTACAGATCAAGAGATTGATACACTTTTTATTCCGCAATCTTGGGAAGATGTATATTATAAAGATAAAGAGTTGAGGTTTTATGTGCTTAATGAGCTAGTTGAAAATATGGATGGCAAACTTGCTATTAAGAGCGAGGAAGGCAGAGGCACTACATATAAACTGACTTTGCCCTATATTCAAGACTTTGATAGCAAAAGTTACAAAGAGGATCTGAGAAAAGTACTCTTTCAAAAGAGGGCATTGGTGATAGACAGGGATATGAAGAGTGCAAACATTTTGATAGATATACTTCATAGCTTTGATGTTGATGTTTTGTTTAATACTTCAGAAAGTCTGGAACTCTATAGACCTGATTTGGAGGGTATTGATTTTATCGTTTTAAAAAGCACGGATGTGAGCTATAAAGTTTTTGAGTTTTTTGAAAATTTAGATGAGGATGAAGCACCCAAGGTTATTATCGTACATGATGTTTTTGAAAAAGAGAGCTATCTAGAAGAGGTGAAAGCTATTGCCGATAAGATCTTATACAGCCCTTTGGTTGTAGGTGATATAGAAGAGGCTTTAAAAAATTTATATCTCCAAAAAGCACGCATAGAAAAAGATATAGAGCAGGACAAGATAGCATCGTTTAAAATAGAGGAGAGTATCAAGGTTGAGATAGGAGCGTTTGCAAAATTTAAAGATAAGACCATTTTGATTGTAGAAGATAATTTTGTAAGCCAACAGGTATTAAGCAGTATCCTTGCCTCGTCTCATTTGCATATCTTAAAAGCTGAAAACGGGCAGGAGGCATTAGATATCTTTGATAAGCATATCCCTATAGATTTGATTTTTATGGATTTGGATATGCCGGTAATTGACGGCTTTGACCTAGCGCAAAAAATACGCCATAACACAAAGTATAAAAAGGTACCGATTGTTGCGGTTACGGGATTGGGATTTGATAACGAGATTGAACAGATGGTATTGTCAGGGATAGATGCATGTATTGTTAAACCGTATAGATTCGGTCAGGTGTATCTTGCATTGGAGCGATTTTTGGATCCTAGTAGCTATGCGGGAGATTTTGCTCAAATACATATGCAAATAGAGCAGCAAAATAAAGAGATTTTGGATATCTCAAAAGGACTTTCATATGTTCACGGTGAAAGTTTGTATATAGAGATAGTTACCCAGATACTTTTAGCACTGAGAAACTCTCATGTTCTTGTGAGAGATATGATTGTGAAGGACGAGATAGGTAAATTAAAGGCATTTTGTGTCGATGCTTTGGGATTGAGTGCAAGTATTGGTGCGGTAAGGTATGTGAAGTTACTCAAAGAGATGCTTATGGAGATGAAAAAAGAAGATGTATATTTAAGTCAGTATATATCAAAGTACAGAGAGAGGTGGCTGGAGTTAGAAGCAGAGATGAAACGGATTCTTAGAAGCTAAGCTTCTATTTTGTGTTTGCATTTAAAGCATATGTAAAAATTTCCGGCTTTGAGTTTTTTGATACCCATTATATAATTGCATTTGGGACACTTTTTATCTACAGGCTCATTATTGGCGATGAATTTACATTTGGGGTAATTGGCACAGCCAAAAAATTTCCCTCGTTTTCCCTGACGTTCTTGGAGTTTTCCTCCACATTCCGGACAAGATATTTTAAGTTCTTTGGGCGGTTCAAGTGACTTGGCGTTTTTACATTTGGGATAGGCAGAACAGGCAAGAAATTTTCCACGTTTAGAGTTTTTAATTACCATGGCCGAACCGCATTTTTCACATATTTCATCAGTCTCTTCAGGCCCTTCTATTTCAGTGCCGTCGATATTTTTAGTATATTTACATTTAGGAAAGTTGGAGCAGGCTATAAATTCACCATATTTTCCTTTTCGTAAAAGAAGTTCAGATGTACATTTGGGACATTTTTCTCCTGTAGGGATAGCGACTTTTAGGCTTTTTATATTTTTTTTGCCCTCTTCAATTTTTTGGATGAAAGGGGCATAAAATGCCTTGAGAGTCGTCTGCCAAGATGTTTTTCCCTCTGCTATTTCATCTAATGCTTCTTCCATATTGGCGGTAAAACCCGAATCCACAATTTCAGGAAAATGTTTTTCCAGCATCTCTATTACGGTAAAGGCCACTTCGGTTGGATGGATACGTTTTTTTTCAAGTTCAATATATTTTCGTGTTTGTAGTATCGTAATTGTCGGAGCATATGTACTGGGACGACCGATACCCAGAGATTCTAGTTTCTTGATAAGGCTTGCTTCATTGTATCGTGCCGGAGGTTCTGTAAAGTGCTGTTCTTGCTTAATTTCATCAAGTGTAACGGTTTGACCTTTTGTAAGATTAGGAAGAAGTTTGTCTTTATCGGTATGTCCTGTCGCTTTATAAAAACCATCAAAAAGAAGCTTTCTGCCGCTTGCTTTGAAGGTGCACTTGTCTCCTTTGAAGAGAATACTTTGAGACTCCATCTCTGCTTCGGTCGTTTGACATGCCAAAAAGCGGTTGTAGATGAGCCTATAGAGCTTTAGTTCGTCTGATGCGAGATATTTAGCAGCGATTTTTCCGTCAAAATTAATCATGGTAGGGCGAATAGCCTCATGTGCTTCTTGTGCTCCTTTTGATTTGGTCACATAGTTTTTTGCCCTTTTGGGTAAATATTTTTCACCAAAATTTGTTTTGATGTAATCTCGGGCAGCATCAACAGCCTCTTTGGCTAGATTCATAGAGTCGGTTCTCATATAGGTAATGACGCCCATGGTACCTTGGTCTGTTTTGACCCCTTCGTAAAGTTTTTGTGCAATCATCATCGTTTTTTTAGGGGAAAAGCCCAGTTGGGTTGAAGCAGCCTGCTGCAAGGTAGATGTCATAAAAGGCGGAGGTGTTTTTGTTTTTCTTTTGGTTTTCTCTATGGAGGTTACGATAAATGATTCGCTCTTTGCAGCTGTTACGATTTCATTAGCATCCTCTTTGGTTTTAATCGTGAGTTTTTCAATTTTAAGACCGTTGTAATTATGGATATTGGCAGTTATGTTTTTTTCAAAAAGTGCCTCGATACTCCAATACTCTTCAGGCTTAAATGCTTTAATTTCACGCTCTTTGTCCACCACCAATTTGAGTGTGGAGCTTTGTACTCTTCCTGCGCTGAGACCTCTTTGTATTTTAGAGGCAAGAAGAGGAGAGAGCTTGTAGCCTACAATGCGATCTAGCATGCGTCTTGTCTGTTGCGCATCCACTGAATGCATATCTACTTTTCTAGGGTTTTCAATGGCATGGAGGATGGCTGATTTTGTGATTTCGTGAAATACGATACGCGGAAGTTCCGTGGGTTCTTTCCCTATAGCTTTTGCAATATGGTAGCCTATGGCTTCACCTTCGCGATCCTCATCCGTTGCGATGTAGACAGTCTCAGCTTCTTTAGCGAGTTTTTTAAGTTCTTTTACTGTAGGGTTTGCATCCCTGGGGATAGAGTACTTGGGGATCAAGTCTCCCGTTTTTTCATCTATGGCGATACCAAAGGTACTTTTGGGAAGGTCGCGTATGTGACCTTTAGAGGCGACAACTTTATAGTCTTTATTCAAGAAGTTGGTAATGGTACGTGCTTTTGCCGGTGATTCAACAATGATTAAATTTTTCATACTGTTTATATGCTCTTGTTTGTAGAAATTTTGTGCATTGTAGCACAAAAGAGTGTAAAATTATATAAGATAAAGAGGCTTTTAGCCCTTTTTTAAAATACGCGGCAGGGTAATGCCGGTTTGGCTTTGGTATTTCCCTTTTCTATCTGCGTAGGTGGTTTCACATAGTTCGTCCCCTTGCAAAAAGAGTACCTGTGCTATACCTTCATTGGCATAAATTTTGGCAGGGAGCGGGGTAGTGTTTGAGATTTCTATGGTGATGTGTCCTTCAAATCCGGGTTCAAAGGGTGTAACATTGACGATAATCCCACAGCGTGCGTAGGTACTTTTGCCAAGGCAGATAGCCAGGGTATCTTTGGGCATTTTAAAATACTCTACCGTGCGAGCCAGTGCAAAAGAGTTGGGCGGGACAATACAGATATCTCCTTTGAAGTCAACGACGTTGTTTTCGTTAAAATCTTTGGGGTCAACAACTTCGGCATTGATGTTGGTAAAAATCTTAAATTCATCCGTTACACGTATATCATAGCCGTAGGAGCTTAGTCCATAACTGATAACTCCCTCTCCTACGAGGGTTTCGCAAAATGGCGTAATCATCTCTTCATTGATAGATTTTTCACGTATCCAGCTATCTGATTTTAAACCCATTTTATGCCTTTGTGTTTTATCTTATTCTTTGTATATCTGCACGTGTACGGAGTTTTTCAAAGTAGTCTTTTAGCACTTTTTGCTGTTGTTGCTGTTTCCATTTTGCAGCGACTGCTTCTTGCGCTGCTTCAAAAGGCATAGTTGACTCTCCTGTTTTTGAGAGTACCTTGAATACGACATATTTGGTGCCTGTGTTGATAGGACGCGTATAGTTTCCGTTTTGTGTTTGTAGAAGTGTTGTAAGCAAAGAGGGTTCCATGTTTTTGGTAGATTTATTTATTTTACGTGATTGTATACGTGTTGCTTTACGTGTTTTGAGAAAGTTGTCGATTCTTTTTTTAGAAGCGGAGGAGTACTCTATCAAAGAGATATGAGAGGGGATGGTAAAAAGTGTTTTGTTATTACGATAGAAGCGTTTAAGCTCTTCTTGGCTTGGGTCAGGGATGGATGTGAGAATATTTTGTTGAAAAAACTTGCTTTTTTTGAGTCCCTCTTCAATACTTTTACGATATTGTACCCACGGTGTTCCTTCCTGTGCAAGAATTTTTTGCATTTTCGGGATAGTAATATTGTTTTGTGCTGCAATTTCAGCAATCTTTGCATCGATACTCTCTTGGGGTATGTGTATGTCTTTCACGACCGATTTTTGAAGCTTGTCTTGAATAAGCAGTTCTATAGCTTCTTTTTTTGATACGCCCATTTGTGTCTGCACCGCTTTTATTTCGGCAGTGGTGACGGCTTCGCCTTCGACAACCAAGGCAATACCGTCAATCATTTTGGCCTGAAGCACAAGGCTAAGAAGCATAATTCCCGTAAGGCTTAAAATCGTTTTGTTCATTTCTCTTCCATCTTGATTAGGTAAAAAATTATAGCATAAAGGTGTAAATTTAATATGAATTACCTGCTATACTATTAGGAGGGATTGATAGATTATGATACGGGAGCTATGAAAATGGGATATGTCCTGAGAAATACAGTATGGGTATTTTTTTTGATACTCACTGCAAGTATGGGTATGCAAAATAGCTGTATTGAGTGTCATCACGGTATTGAAGATATTAGATCGCATGACTCAGGCATGATGCAGGCCATTTTGCTTAAAGCCAAAGAGGCGGGGGCAGAGGGAAATGACTGCGTGGTATGTCACGGAGGCAATCCTGAAGCAAAGAGCAAAGAGGAGGCACACAAGGGGACACTCAAATATTTTTTAACGCATGAGGGACCTAAAGCATTTTATCCCTATCCTGCAAGTCCATGGGTGAATGAAAATACCTGCGGTATGTGCCATCCCAAGCAGGTTGCATCTCAAAATAACAGTCTTATGGCAACGGAGCAGGGTAAGATTCACGGAGCTCTTTGGGGATTTGGTGCAAAGGAGGGCTATAGGCATACCTATACCAACTTTGGAGGCAAGTCTCCAGATCCTCATGAGCGTTTGGGTACAAAAGCATATCGGGCATATATGCAGAAGCTTAAAAAGCTTGAACCGCAAGGTTTTTTGGAAGGGACCAAGGAACTTCCCGCAGCACCTACTGCGCAGGAGGTTGAAAAAGATCCTACGCTATCGGTATATACCTATTTGCGACAGGAGTGTCTGCGTTGTCATACGGGCGGGCAGGGTCGTAAACGTAGAGGAGACTACAGAGGTATAGGCTGTGCCTCTTGTCATGTACCCTATTCCAATGCAGGGTTATATGAAGGGAAAGACGGCAGTATTAACAAAAAAGAGGATGGACATATGCTTGTGCACGCTATTCAATCTTCCAGAGAAGTTAAGGTGCAGGTGCATGATATGAACTACTCGGGTATTCCCGTGGAGACCTGTACTACTTGCCATAACAGGGGCAAGCGTATAGGGGTAAGCTATCAAGGCTTAATGGAGACAGAGTATCAAGCGACATTTGACAAAGAGGGCAATGCGCAACCAAAATTGCACACCAAGCGTTATTTGCACCTCACAGAAGATATACACTACTCCAAAGGGATGCTTTGTCAAGACTGTCATACCTCTAATGATATGCACGGAGACGGTTTTTTCAGGGGGGCAAATCTGGGTGCCGTGGAGATAGAGTGTCAAGATTGCCATGGAACTACCACAAAATATCCATGGGAGCTACCTTTGGGGTATTCGGATGAATTTTCTACCAAAGCTCAGCAGGGGAAGGCCAGAGGCACGAGTAAAACGCTTGCTGCTTATTTGAAGCAGGGGGCAATTCCCAAGGATAGCGGTGATGGATTTTTGCTTTCGGCAAGAGGCAACCCTTTGACAAAAGCCGTGCGTAAAGGCAATAAGGTGCTTATGTATCTTGCTTCAGGCAAAGAGATAGAACTCAAGCCTTTAAAGTTATTGAAAAAAGAGGGAAAGATCTCTAAAGAGGGCTTAATGGCAATGGATCAGATAGCAGTACATACGGAGAAGATGGAGTGTTATACTTGTCATGCTACCTGGGCACCCCAGTGTTACGGCTGTCACGTAAAGATCGATTATTCAGAAGGTAAGCAGAACCCTGATTATTTGGCTGCATCCAAATATCATGTCAACGGAAAAACAGGTGATGTCGATACGCTAAAAGATTTTTTAGTCGACGGACAGGTGACTGAGACACGGAGCTATCTTCGCTGGGAAGATCCGGCACTCAGCCAAAACGGAGAGGGTCGTATCTCTCCTACGATACCCGGATGTCAAGTAACGCTTACTGTCATAGGGGGAAAAGGGAATATTCTACTTCAAAATCATATATTTAAATTACAAGGCGTGGAAAACAATGGTACCGTAAATGTGCCAAAAGAGGGGGTAAACTCTATTGTAATGGCACCCGTACAACCGCATACCGTAAGCAAAAAAGCACGTAGCTGCGAGAGCTGTCATACAAGCTTAAAGGCTCAGGGAAAAGGTATAAACGGAGGCAAATATTTTGCTGATCAAACGAAGACAACGACGGTAGATTTAATGGATGCCCATCAGAAACTTTTGGTTAAGGGCGTAGATGAGCAGATTCCAGCCATTCCCAATCTTAAGCATGATTACTCCGTTATGATAGATGAAAACGGTACACAGGTGCAGACTGTGGGAAATCACTGGAGGCTTTCACAGGCACTTGACAGGCAAACGTTGGATAAGCTAGATCGTTCAGGTGTCTGTCTAAGCTGCCATCAGGAGATTCCGAACAAGAGTCTTGCAGTCTCGGCCATGGCACATATGAAAGAGATGGGGGGGATAGATATTGATAATAGGAGGCATAGAGATATTGTGCATAAGAGTGTGTGGCTAAGTGCGTGGATGCAGGTGTTTGGGGGAGTTTTGCTCGTGCTCCTTGGTGCGATGGCACTCTATCGCTATATACCGAGAAAAGATAAAAGTATTGGATAAAATGCTAATGGGCAGAGTAGATGTTTTTAGATATAATATATCAAAATATCAATTTTGAAAGCAGATGTATGTAATGTGTCGTTGTCTATTTGTTTATTATGCATACAAGATAATGGAATGCTAAATAAACTGAAACCTAAATCAGAGTTTAGTCGTAATGTTTTGACGCTTATGACAGGGACGACGATTGCACAAGCTATCCCTATTGTTATCAGCCCCATACTTACACGGATCTATACTCCGGATAATTTTGGAGTGTTTGCTTTGTTTATAGCGATTACCGGTGTATTTTCTAGTGTAGCTAGCGGTCGTTATGAATTGGCACTTATGCTTCCGCGTAAAGAGGAAGATGCTATTAATATATTTGTTTTGGGTATGGGTATTCTTATAGTGTTAACCTCGGTACTTTTATTTTGTTTATTTTTATTCGGTTCCTATATCATTAATATATTTGAAAATAACGAGATTGGACGTTGGCTTTATTTTATCCCTGTGGCAGTGTTTTTTATTGGTTTGTTTAATTTGCTTAGTTATTACAGCAATAGACAACAACACTATAAGGATATAGCGCACGCGACAATTATCAAATCAGTGATCCTTGCTACAGTGCAATTGGTGATGGGATTTTTTAAAACGGGAGCTAGCGGTTTAATATCGGGACAGATTATTTCATCTTTTTTTGCAAATATGCAATTGCTTAAAAATATAATCGCTGATAAAATACTGCTTGCTAAAATAAATAAAGTAAAAATGATTGCTTTGGCAAAGCGATATAAGGATTTTCCGAAATACCAAGCTCCACATGCCATGCTCAATACATTCTCTTCTCAAATACCTGTATACATGTTTACTCCATTTTTTGGACTGACAGCGGTGGGACTCTATGCGTTAAGTACGAGAATAGTTTTTGCTCCACTCATGATCTTAGCAGGAGCTAGCGCAAAAGTGTATAATCAAAAAGTGACAGAAATTTATAATGATAAAGGTGATGCCTATGGATTTACTGTCAGATTATTAAAGTCACTTATGAAAAAAATTATTCTGCCTTTTGCCTTGTTTGTCATTTTCGCACCAGATATTTTTGCTTTTGTTTTTGGTGAAGCCTGGAGAGAAGCGGGAATATATACGCAGATATTGTCGCCATGGTTGTTAATGGTATTTGTTGTTGCTACTATTTCCTTTATTCCTAGTTTACTTAATATGCAAAAAAAAGCATTTATGATAGAAATACTTTATACACTATTCAGAGTAATAGCCATAGGTATTGGGTTGTTATCTCAAAATATTTTGATTGCATTGGCGGGGTATAGTATTGTTGGTTTTTTAATGTTAAATTATAATATGTGGTGGATGTTAAGTTCGCTAAAAAAAGGTGATTAGATGGCAGGTATATATGGTATTTGGATGAGAAAGAGAGAGGAGATAGAAAATATTTATAGATATTTTCATAGTTCTAGTTTAGAAAATGTAATTACAGAAGAATTTAATTACCGAAACTTTATTTA
>JALSJI010000091.1 GCA_026989435.1 Sulfurovum sp. | reverse complement strand
GTACCACGGCAGAGTCATAAACTCATCAGATCCAAAGAGTGCTATGATACCCAAATCTCCTAGAGAAAAACAAAAAGCCAAAGCAAAGACATACGCCAAAGATGACTTGATGTAAGGGTACTCTATGTATTTCCAACGTGTAAAACCTTTTAGTCCTAGAGAGAAAGCCAACTTGTCATAACGCTGTGCCGTTTTGTGCATAGCAGGTGTGAGTACTGAAAGTGCAAAAGGTAAAGACATCAAGACATTAGCAGTGAGTAGTGCCATAGTAGACCACAGTACTTGTGAACCGTCATACTTTTGATACATCAGAAAAAACCCTAGTCCCATGACCAGTGATGGGATAGCCAGATACAAGTTCCCTGAAAAGGCTATAAGTGCATCTGACACTTTAGAAAATGGCTTAGAGCCTAAACGTGTAGAAAGCGTAAACCCTCGTCTCGCATTTGATAGCAACAATGCGATGATGACTGTGAGAAAACTAGACACCGTTGCCAGAGAGATAGAAGTTATGAAAGACTGCACAAACAAAGCATCACGCAAGATACGAGAAAAGTCTGCCCCTATACCATCTATGACGATAACCACTAAAGGCAAGATGAAAAACAGAGTAAACAGACCTATAACAGCCCACTGAACCATGCCTAAGAGCCTACTCTCTTTCCATGGTATGGCAGTTACACTTGTTTTTAAGTTTGACAGTCCTGTTCTAAAGCCTGAAGAAAGCACCACTAGTACAGCAGAGATACTAAGCTGTACCAATGCTAGCTTTAGTGCAAGTGCGATGTCAAAGTCAAGTTTTACCGCTTCATAGATGGCAACTTCAAGTGTGTTGTAGCTTGGGTTTCCACCTAGCAAAAGTACCACGGCAAAAGAGGTAAAACAGAGCAAGAAAATAGTAGAACCTATACTAAGCAAGGTAGACTTTATAGCAGGGTACTCCACATATAAAAAACGCTCAAATACAGAGAAGTTTAGACTCTTTGCAAGTTTATACTTCTCTTTAGGGATTGACTCAAAGCTATGCAGTAAGGCTCGAGATGCAAAAGAAGCATTGAGATAGACATGGGCTAAGAGTATACCCCCTAGCCCATACAAGTAAGAGCCAAAAGAGTGGTCAAAAAGAAAAAGGCTCACTTGGTTCAAGTACCCACTACGCCCAAAGATACCTATGAGTCCGAAAACTACAATGAGTGTGGGTAAAACTAGAGAAGATGAGAACAAAGCCACCAAAAGTAAACGCCCCCTAAACTTACTCTGATGAGCCAATGCCCATGCAAGCAGTACCCCTACTAGCAAAGAAAGTACTGTAGATAAAAAGGCTTGGTAGAGGGTGAATTTTAGCAGTCCTAGTATGTGGCTGTCAAGTGACGTAAAAAGATTCGTATCATCAGCAAGATAAAGTGTCAAAAAAAGTACAAAGGCAAAGGAAAGCAGAGAAAAACTCACAAAAATACCAGGAAAAACTGTGCCTTTAAATCGTAGTAATCCTTTTAACATCGCTACTTCTGTATGGCTCTTAGCCACTCATTGATAATAGCTTTTCTCTGAGTTTCTACTACTTTACCATTCATCAAAAGCATCTTAGGTTTATGAAGTGTGTCAAATGCTTTAGGCAAAGGCTTAGTACCTTTGGTTACAGGGTAAGACCAGTTTCCTGTGGGGATGATGTCTGCAAAAGTCTCAGAGTGCATGAAGGCTAAAAACTTTTTAGCTAAGGCTTTTTGTTTGGAGCTTTTTAAGATGCCTGCAACTTCTATCTGTCCGTAGTGTCCTTCCATAAAGGGGGCAGCCTTAATATCTGTTCTGTTTTCATCTATGATGTGATAGGCTGGTGAAGTGGTGTAGCTAAGTACCATGTCTGCTTCACCTTTTAAAAAAAGTCCATAGGCTTCAGACCAGCCTTTGGTGATGGTAAGTATGTGTGGGGCTAGACGTTTCCAGTACTCCCCTGCCTTGTCACCGTAAACTGACTTCACCCATAGTAGCAATGCCAAGCCTGCCGTGGAAGATCTGGGGTCTTGTATGACTATCTTAAACTCTTTTGGCATAGAAGCTAGCTCTTCAAAAGAGCGTGGCACCTTTTTTACTCTTTTTTCACTATAGACAAAAGCACAATACGAGTAGTCAAACGGTACAAAAATGTCATCTGTATAAGCAAAAGGCAAATCTAATTTTGTGCTATTTAGTTCGTGTGGCACAAACAAACCGGTTTTTTTAGCAACTTGTGCAATGTTTGTGTCAATGCCAAGCAAGATATCTGCTTTTGTTTTTTTTCCCTCTAGCTGTATCTTACGCAGTGCTACGATGGAGCTTGAGAGTCCTACAAACTTCACTGTGACATCATGCTCTTTTTCAAAGGCTTGTTTTATCTTAGGTCCTGCACCCCAAGAGGCTGAAAATGCATCATAAGTATAAATACTAAGCAGTGGTTTGTCGGAAGCAAAAAGTATCAATACGAAGAGGGAACAAATGATAATTAGTCTAAACATGGTATATTATACCTCTTTTACAAGGTGTTATCCAATAACACCTTTATCTGATACTTAAAAGTCGTAAGAGAGGGTTACACCCACCGTTCTTGGTGTACCGAGTTGTGTGTAAAGTTCCGTTGCATATCCATTAGCCGGATTATTGCCAAAAGTGCCGAAACCTCTCACATAATATACTTCATTTGTGATATTTCTTGCCCACAAAGATGCCGTAAATGTACCGGTAGTATACTCTAAACTTGCATGCCATAAACTATACGCATCTGCTTTTTCATTATGTCTATTTGAAAAATACTGACTTGCCTTCCCCTCAAGATTTGTCTTAAAGAACCATCCATCCAAAAACCGGTAATCAAAACCTATGTTGTATTGATATTCAGGAGAGTTTGCAGGTGTACGTCCTGTCATTGCACTATTATTAGGATACTCATCAAATGCTGCTTGAAGTAACCCAAGACTTGTAAATAGATGCAGGTCTTCATAAGGGAAATAGTCAATCTGTGATTCTAAACCATAGTAATGACCTTCAGCTGCATTGCTGATATATCCTACAAACTCTGTACTTCCATCGTTTTTGGGAATCACCAAAGAGTCATTCACCTGTTGCTCTTTACGTTTGCCGTAAAAAAAGTTAAAACGACTTTTTAAAGTATCATTGTAATAGGTTGAATTTACACCAAGATCGATATTCCATAATGCCTCTGTATTATACTCTCTCCGGGACAATGATAATCTATTATCCGCATTCACACCACCCGGTTTATACCCTTTAGCTAAAGCAATATAGTATAGACGTTTGTCCGAAGCTTGGTAGCTTAACCCGATCTTACCGCCTATGAGAAACTCATCCGTTTCAATAGCCACCTTCTGAGAATCTGTATATTCAGACTCCCACTGCTCCAATCTAAGTCCTGTTACTAAAGTCAATCTATCAGACAAGTGTGTATCTAACTGTCCATAAAGTGCTACATTTTTTGTATCATATACTGAACTAAACGGTGCTATGAAATCATAATGACGCGACAAATCTTCCGAATAGTCTCGATAATAAGCTCCTATCGTCCAATCTGTCATTCCCGTAAAGAATTCCACCGGTTCATCCGAGACTAAACGTACATCTATATCCAACTGTTTTCTCTCTCTTAAATACTGATCAAAAGCACTGTATGGACCCAAGGCATCATCAAAACGACCTACATGAGACCAGTCCACATCAAAACTATATTCCAAATCCGATTTACTGTAACTCACGGCAGAGACAAGATGCATTGCTTCGTTTACCTCATAGGTAGACTTCAATGCAACAGCATTTGTTTTCTGTGCGTCACGGCCCGGCTCATCAGCGTAAGAGTCTCTTGAATTATCAAAAGTAAAAGCATCATAGCCATTGTCAATATTAATATGCTGTAGCGTCACATCAATGGTATGATTGTCTGCTGCAATCCAACGAAATTTTGCTTTTGCTGACAGTTCATCAATATTTTGAGTATCTTTACGTCCTAAAAAAACATTATTCATATAACCCTCAGAGGTGTTTTTATAAAGCGAAAACCGTGCAAACAGTCTCTCTTCTACCAGCGGTGTATTAAAGGTAAATCCAAAAGCTTTTGTATGATAATTTCCTACTGTCGCCTCAATATGTCCACCTGCCTCATCACTTGGGTCATTACTCTCAATGTTAATCACCCCTGCAAGTCCGTTAACCCCAAAAGTGGTTCCCTGTGGTCCTCTCAGTACTTCAATCTGTTTTAGATCATACATGCTCACACCCAAAGCAGATTGTGAAAAATCAATCCCATCTACCATTATCCCTACCGAAGGATTCATAGGCGTAACAAATTGGCTCCTCTCGCCAATACCTCGTATTTGAATAAATTTTGCCTTGGATGCGCCTGCAGAAAAATTTACATTTGGCTCTGCAGCAATCACTTCAATAGAGGAGTGTACTGCTTTATCATAGATATCTGCTTCTGTCATCATACTCACTGAAGCGGCTACCTTTGAGAGATTTTGCTCTCTAAAATCTGCTCCCACAACAATAGGATCAAGTATCACTTCTTCAGCAAACATAGCACTACTTGCTAAAGCAAAAGAGGCGATGAATGAGAGTGTTAAAGTCTTAGATTTCATAATATTTCCTTAAAGTATCTATATGAATAGAGAAGTATATTTACAAAGACACTTCTCTTTCCTATGCCGGTATGAACCGGTTCAAGTTCAATGGGTTTTCTCAGCTAAGAAATAAATAGACTTAGTAGCCCAAAAATGGATATCGATTTATACTTTATCTTGCCTATATTTATGCTTAAGAATACTTTAATAAGCAAAAGCATTAATAAGGGCTCTTGTCTTCTCTTTAGATATCTCACCCTCTGTTAACACATCTGAAATCATAGCAATACCCGAAGCTACACCTGTCTTTACAACTTCATGGATATTCTCTATAGTAATGCCGCCAATGGCTACAATGGGATACTCTACTTTCTCTGCCCATCTTTTAAGACCGTCTGTACCTACGGTATCATAAACAAGTTTTTTAGAAATAGGCTCGTAGATAGGACCTATAGCTAAATAAGAGGGTTCAAAACCTAAAGCAAACTCTATCTCTTTTGGGGTATGGCTGCTAATCCCCAGTCTAATACCTGCATCAAGTATAGCTTGCACATCAGCTTCTTGAATATCTTCTTGCCCTAAATGGATACCATAGGCTTTATGTTTGATACCCAACTCCCAAAAGTCATTAAGGAAAAACCTTACATGATATACCTCTGATATTTGAATAGCTTCTACCACTTCATCTTCTAATGCTTTGCCGGAGAGTGCCTCTTTGATACGTAGCTGAGCTGTAGTAATACCTACTTCATAAAGAGGTTTGAGTTTGTAAGCTCTATCTACTATAGGATAGATACCCAGTGGGGTATAGTCACATTTTGGAAATTTCATCTTGTCTCCATTTATATTTACGGGAGTCAGATGATTCATGATTCATTGCGATACAACAAATCACCAGACTCCTATTTCTTATTTATAATCACGCAAATGCATGCCCCATCGTCCCAAATACCCTTGAAAGCGGAGCGATTGGTCCTCGTTCCTGCGCGATTGCATGAAAGGGAAGATAATTTTTTGCTTCGTTTTTTCTGAAAAAATGAAGAGAGCTACATCACCACAATTTAAATTTAAAGAAAATTTCAATAAATCAAATAAAATAGAGATGTACATATATTAATCAAACTGATGCCAAAACGGCGTCCCTACCGTCGGTGTAGAAGGGGATGCAAATTCACGTTCTTTCATTACTCCCGCCTCATACCCTAGCCGTCCTGCAACGACTGCTACCCTAAAGGCATCTGCCATCTTTACGGGGTCTTGTGCTAACGCAATGGCAGAATTAAGCAGTACACCGTCATAACCAAGCTCCATAGCTTGTGTAGCATGAGAAGGCTTGCCTATACCTGCATCTACGACTAGTTGTAAGTCGGGAAACTGTTTACGAATAGCAATAAGATTATCAGGATTCATCAGCCCTTTGCCCGAACCTATCATCGAACCCCAAGGCATGATAATCTTGCACCCTACATCAGCAAGGCGTTTAGCCACCACTAAATCATCTGTCGTATAAGGGAAAACCTCAAACCCCTCTTTTATGAGTATCTCGGCAGCTCTTACAGTCTCAAAAGGATCAGGCTGTAGATTGTACTGGTCACCTATGACCTCTAATTTAATCCAATGGGTACCAAAAACCTCTCTTGCCATCTCTGCAGTGGTTATCGCCTCTTTAGCAGAGTGAGAACCTGCCGTATTGGGTAATACTTCTATGTTCATCGATTTTATAATTTCCCAAAAAGCGTTCCCTCCGCCCTCTCCTGCGGCCTGACGACGTAGAGAGACTGTCACTATCTGTGCTTTAGAAACTTTAATCGCATCTTCCATATTAGAAGGACTTGGATAAAGTGCCGAGCCTATAAGTAAACGACTAGATAAACGTTTTCCCCCAATCTCCCATAAATCACTCTTCATATTCAATTCCTCATCCATATTAACCACCTTGCACAGGAGCCAAAATATCTATCTTATCCCCCTCCTGCACAATCTTTTTATGATACTCTGAAATAGGAACAAAGGTTGTATTCACGGCAACGGCAAACCCTTTGACTTTATATTCTAAAACTTCTATAAGCTGATGAATGTTTAACCCCTCTTCTATCTCTTTTACTTCGCCGTTGACTGATACTTTTATCATCTCAATACTCCTTCTTTTAACGCTTTTTCTATAATAGCAGGGGCAAGAAGATAACCATGTCTATAGAGTCCGTTAATACGTGTCATTCCTCTTTTTTGTTCAATATACGGTAAGTTATCTTTACATGCCGGTCTACAATTTGTCAATGTCTTTACGATACGCGCTTCTGCAAAACCAGAGTGCATACTATATAGAGCAGATAATAATTCAAGTGACGAACGTACAGACACGGGACTTTGATCATCGCTCTCTATCTCCGTTGCCCCAATAATATACCTGTTGTTTAAACGCGGAACAATATATATCTTATAGCGAGGATGCAGCATGCGTGTAGGCCTAGTAATCTTTACTTCCGGAGCATCAAGCCAAATCACTTCACCTCTAACTCCTCGCAGATGCTTGACTTGACCTCTTGCCCCTAAACCACGTGTATCAAATACCCAATCAAAAGAGTCCAGCGTCTCTCCTAGCACAATACCTTCCTGCTTTACTTCATCTACTGTTACCTCTTGATGCCATACAACCTTTGGATGCGAAAGCAGATAATCACTACTTGCTTGCATAAAACGCTGCGCATCTACCTGCCCCTCATGGGGTATAAAAAATGCTTTGGCATGATGCGCTAAATCCGGCTCTAGCTTGGTTAACGCTCTTCTATCAAGTAGCTGAATCCCTGAAGCTTCTTCTACTTTATATTTAAGGGTCTCTATAAAATGGTCTAACTCCTTATAGTCCTGTGGGTGAGCAGTGATAATACTTCCTTTTTGCTGATAAGCTTCAGGGATACCCACTTGTTCTAACAACCCCGTCCATAATACTGTTGAACGTTTTCCATACTCAAAAATTACAGACTCTGCAGTCTCAAGCTCGGCAAACATCGCAAGCATACCGGCAGCAGTCATCCCCGCAGGCTTGTCACCATAGGCTGTGTCTTCATCAAAAAGTGTAAGAGTGTGACCTTGTTTGAGCAAGTTCAATGCCAAAACACGCCCGACTAAACCAACACCTGCTATACCTATATGCATACTTTTATCCTTCCCGTTAATCACGCAATAGCGTGTCTTGTCCTTTCGAACACCCTTGAAAAAAATTTACTTTAACCCTTAGGGAGAAATCTATATCTCATTCGAGTTTTATTATGTGGTGTTGTCAGGGGACAACACGCTAGACGTTTTAAATAAAATTACACGTTAGTAATTTTATCAGCCTCGACATAAACCTCAGAACCCATCTCTTTAAATTTCTCCGACATCTCATCCATCCCTATTTGCTTGGCCGTCTCTACATCCGTACCTAAAGAGTCCGCATACTCTCGTACATCTGCTGAGATTTTCATAGAACAAAACTTCGGTCCGCACATCGAACAAAAATGGGCTACTTTTGCTGCCTCCATAGGAAGTGTATCGTCATGATACTCTCTGGCACGTTCAGGATCTAGACCGATATTAAACTGATCCACCCATCTAAACTCAAACCGTGCTTTGCTCATCGCATCATCCCTAGCCCTAGCACCTGGATGGCCCTTGGCAACGTCGGCTGCATGTGCAGCTATTTTATAAGTAATCAGCCCCTCTTTTACATCTTCTCTATTTGGCAGCCCCAAATGCTCTTTTGGCGTCACGTAACAGAGCATCGCACATCCATACCAACCTATCATCGCTGCTCCGATACCCGATGTAAAGTGATCATATCCGGGAGCAATATCGGTAGTCAAGGGGCCAAGTGTATAAAATGGTGCCTCATGACAGACTTCAAGCTGTTTGTCCATATTCTCTTTTATCATGTGCATAGGAACATGACCGGGACCTTCTATAAGAACTTGTACATCATGTTCCCACGCTATTTTTGTCAAACGTCCCAACTCCTCAAGCTCACCAAACTGTGCCTCGTCGTTAGCATCGGCAACTGACCCAGGTCGCAATCCATCACCTAAAGAAAATGTCACATCATAAGTCTTCATAATCTCACAAATCTCTTCAAAATGCGTATTTAAAAAGTTCTCTTTATGATGATGTATCATCCACTTTGCCATAATAGCACCGCCACGGCTAACAATACCCGTTACACGCTTGGTAGTCATAGGTACGTGATGTAATAGCAACCCGGCATGAATCGTAAAATAATCCACTCCCTGTTCTGCCTGCTCTATCAGCGTATCTCTAAATACCTCCCATGTTAGATCCTCGGCAATACCGTTTACTTTTTCAAGTGCTTGGTAGATAGGAACGGTACCAATAGGCGTCGGAGAGTTTCGCAATATCCAGTCACGTGTGGTATGAATATTTTTTCCTGTACTCAAATCCATCACCGTATCTGCACCCCAACGCGTCGCCCATACCATCTTCTCCACCTCTTCGGCAATACTTGAAGTGGTGGCCGAGTTACCGATATTTGCATTCACTTTGACCAAAAAATTACGACCGATAATCATAGGTTCTACTTCAGGGTGGTTAATATTGCAAGGAATCACCGCACGTCCTGCAGCCACCTCTTGGCGTACAAACTCAGGGGTAATCTCTTCCGGAAGGTTCGCTCCAAAATTTTCGCCCCTTAACCTTGCTTCACGCTCTTCATCTGTTAAATAGGCTTTTCTCATCGCCACATCTTGGTTTTCCCTTAAAGCAATAAATTCCATCTCTGGCGTAATAATACCCTGACGTGCATACCACAACTGAGATACATTTTTACCTTTTTTGGCACGAAGCGGTGTACGTACCAACCCTGTTGCCCCTGCGGTTACAAATTCAAGTTGTTCCTCCGTAGAGTATCCATTGTCTTTAGGTGCCATAATGCGACCTTCATACTCTTCTACATCGCCACGTGCTTTTATCCACTCTTTACGAATAGCGGGGATTCCTTCCTCTACATTTATCTCTACCGTTGGATCCGTATAAGGGCCAGAAGTATCATACACGCGTAAAGTACTCTCGTCACCAAGGGTTATCTCCCGCATAGGTACACGAATGTCTTTATGTATCTCTCCTTGAAGATATACTTTTTTAGAAGCGGGGAAAGGCTCACGTGTAAGTTCATCGTTTGAAGTAGTAAATTTATCTTTAAATGCTTTTGTCATAATATTCCTCTTTAACATTACATAGTTGACACAGGGTCAACTCCAAAATTGGCTCATGCGACTGCTCGCATTAAAGCACATATATTGTTTACGGAAAGAGAAAATGAGGTATGTTCAATGGATAATTTTACTACCTTGTATCTAAGTAGAAAGACTATCCATTAAAGGAGCTAAGTCCATGCAGCAACACCATTCTCTTCCTTACGCCGGTCTTAACCAGTTCAAGTTCAACGGGTCAAGCATTATCTGCTATCTCAGCTATGTATCTCAACATAGCACCCCGAGAGGTTTGATACCATCAACACTATAGTGTAAAAAATATAAAAGGTCTCTTAATCATAAAACGATTCAGAATGCATGAACCTCACTTTTGATATACTTGTACAAATATAAACTCATCAAAGGAGTGATATGCCAGCACTGTTTATGCGTTTGATTGATGCTGTTACACATTCTCCTTTACATGTTGCCAAAGCGTGTCATTGTAACTGTTATTTTAAACTCAGAACAAGACTTGCCCTACTCTTAAATCATTACATCCCTAGATGCCCGTTTTATACAACCTTTTATGCATTTAGACGTACGGGCGTGCATCCTCCTTTTACTATCCTTCCAAAATAAACAACTATCACTAGCAATTATTCACACACTATAAATATGTCATGTACGGTGGCTTTTTTCACTCACTCTACATGGATATTTGTTTTATTCAAAAGGAACAATAATGTCACGCAACTACATCGTAGGATTCCCGCGTATCGGGGAACAAAGAGAACTTAAAAAATCACTAGAGCTTTACTGGGCGAACAACACAACATTTGCTGAAATAGAAAAAGTAGCTTCTACCCTCAAAGCAAGACACTGGAACTACCAAAAAGATGCAGGTATAGACTTCATCTCCTCAAATGACTTTTCACTCTATGATAATGTACTTGATACTGCTATCATGTTAGGAGCCATACCCCATCGATTTCAAGCTCTTAAAGATGAAACACGCTACTTCTCTATGGCACGTGGGAACAAAGATACCGTAGCAATGGAGATGACCAAATGGTTTAACACCAACTACCATTACATCGTACCTGAGCTTTCGCTTTCTGACAACTATACACTGAATGCTACAAAAATTATCAATGAATATAAAGAAGCAAAAGCACTAGGCATTAAAACCAAAATCAATCTCATAGGACCTATTACATTTTTAGGACTCTCTAAGCGTATAGATAGAGGCGATACCTATGAACTTTTTGGGAAAATACTACCTGTCTATAAAGCCCTTTTAGCAGAAATAGCCATGCTTGATGACAGTGTTACCCTGCAGATAGACGAACCAATTTTTGTAAAAGGCATGAAGCCAAAAGTACTGAGTCTCATAAAACCTTGTTACGATGCCTTATGTACAGTCTCTAGTAACATTAACATCATCGTCACCACATACTTTGAACACTCTAACGAAGCCACAAAAGTGCTGGTGCATACACCTGTATGGGGTATAGGGCTTGACTTTTTGTATGGTAGGAAGAATGTAGAAAGTTTGACGCTTATCCAACAGAGCGGTAAAAAACTCATTGCAGGGGTAGTAGATGGTAGAAACATTTGGAAAAACAACATTGCCAAGACAACAAAACTCTTAGAAAACATCGCCCAAAAAGTGGCAAAAAAGAATATCCTAGTCTCTAGTTCTTGTTCACTCTTGCATACACCATTTACCCTAAGATACGAAGAGAAAATGGATGCAGAGATTAAAAACTGGCTTGCGTATGCGGTAGAAAAACTAGATGAAGTCTCCTTAGTATCCAAGCTCTTTTTCAAGGAAACTTTAAGTGTTGAGGAACAAAAAGCATTACAATCCAATGAAGCTGCAAACAAGGAGAGACAAAACTCACAACGTATTCACAACACCGCTGTACAAAAGAGAGTATCAAACTTCACGAAACTTGAACGTGACGGTGTGTTTGAAGAGCGTATAAACATTCAACGAGAGCGTTTAGGCTATAAAGATTTAGCGACTACAACCATAGGTTCATTCCCTCAAACTCCTGAAGTACGCAAAGCCAGAGCAGACTTTAAAAAAGGTGCCATCTCTACAGAAGCCTATGAAACAGAGATGAAAAACTATATCGATGACTGTATCGCATTCCAAGAAGAGTGTGGATTAGAAGTACTCGTTCACGGTGAGCCGGAACGTAATGACATGGTTGAGTACTTCGGTGAGCAGTTAGACGGCTATGGCTTTAGCCAAAATGGTTGGGTACAAAGTTATGGTAGCCGTTGCGTAAAGCCACCATTTATCTACGGAGACATCAGCCGTCCTAAGCCTATGACTGTAGAGTGGATGACCTATGCACAGTCTAAAACAGACAAAATCATGAAAGGTATGCTCACAGGGCCTGTGACGATTCTAAACTGGTCATTTGTACGTGACGACATGGCTAGAGGCGATGTCTCAAAACAAATAGCCGTGGCTCTAAGTGATGAGATAGACGACTTACAAAAAGCAGGTATCAAGATAATACAAGTCGATGAAGCAGCCTTTAAAGAAGGGTATCCGCTACGTACTGAAAATATTTCAGATTATGAAGCTTGGGCAGTGAGGGATTTTAAGATATCAGTAAGTACTGCCAAGAAAGAAACTCAAATACACACCCACATGTGCTACTCAGAGTTTAACGACATTATACGAACCATAGAAGCCATGGATGCTGATGTGATTTCTATAGAAACTGCACGTTCAGGTAATGAGTTACTCAAAATATTTAAAGAGGTAGGATATAAACAAGAGGTAGGGCCTGGTGTCTACGACATCCACTCTCCACGTATACCTAGCATAGAAGAGATAGTAGAGCAGATAAAACTACTACTAAAAGTACTCCCAAAAGAGCAACTTTGGATAAACCCGGACTGTGGACTCAAAACCCGTAAGTGGGAAGAGGTAAAACCTAGTCTTATCAATATGGTCAAAGCCGTAGAGATAGTGAGAGAAAATTTATAAAATAAAGCGAAGAGGACTACTCCTCTTTGGTCTTTATATCTACAAGTTCAGCAAGAAGTTCATCTACTTCTTCTTCGTCAAGCTCATTGCGCCCAAGCTCTTCAACGATGGCAAAACACTCTGTACGCATCTGGCGCATCTCTTCTAGGTCTTCTTTTTGTTCCCTAGAGGCATTTTTGTTTTTATCTATGGCCGAAAAAAGCTCGTCAATTGCTGCTTCTAAATCAGGGATGATTTCTAATTCTAAAAGGTTTTTAAGTTTATCTGCATTAGTCATGACTCTTCCTGATTATTGATATAGTCGAATTATAGCCAAAAAAATGTACAATACGTAAAAAGAAGGAACTTAAATGTCAGATACACATAAAACCCCCATAGATGCACACTTTTATAAACGCGCTGATGCACACATACAACTAGCCAACAGTCACATCGATAAAACATGCCCTCCGGCAGACGCTACAAACTCTCTTATGTTCGCATCGTCACGCTTTAATGCTTGGATAACCGCTATGGGATTTCACAATGCCCAAGAGATGAAAGCAGAGAAAGACGAGATTGTAAACTTTTTTACAACACAATATAAGCTAATGTTTGAAGAGAACTTTGACAATTACGTAGAAAACTT
This sequence comes from Sulfurovum sp., assembly GCA_026989435.1. Taxonomy (GTDB): domain Bacteria; phylum Campylobacterota; class Campylobacteria; order Campylobacterales; family Sulfurovaceae; genus Sulfurovum. The sequence continues at coordinate 23,858 of JALSJI010000091.1, read as the reverse complement.
TGAGCAGTTCATCACTGATGTAAAAAAGAGCCAAGAAAAGTGATAATATCTCTTTAGTTATAAAATAGAAAAAAAGTTTCGCTTATATTCTTCGTAAATTAATTTTATATGTTCTTATCAAGTAAGAAAATATATTAAAATACGTTAGTTTACTCAATGTAAGTATAGAGAGAAAACAAAGACAGTATTACGTAACCAAACGTAATACAACCGTTTGGTCAACATGCAGTAAACATAGTGGGCTTAATGACAACCGCATCCTGTACCGCAACTCTCACCTTCTGTTGCTTTTGCCGGTGCAGCAGTTGCTGCACCGGCTGTACTACAAGCACTCACCCCCGGAGGAGTAGTAGGCTGTACGCTAGCATTGTCAACACCACCTTTTTTATTAATATCTTCTATAAATGCCCATAACTTACTCGCTGCCTCTTGATAGCGTTTTGCCGTCTCAGAATCTGGTTTGTGATAGACAATCGGTTGTCCTGTATCACCGCCGATTCTTACGGCCGGTTCAATAGGAATACGGGTTAAAAGCTCTGTTTCAAACTCTTTTGCTACAGCCTCTGAAGTACCCATACCGAAAATATCCGACTCTTCATCGCAAGAAGGACAGATAAATCCTGACATATTCTCTACGACTCCCGCTGTCGGTATATTAAGTTTTTTAAACATATTGAGTGAACGTCGACTATCATCTAACGAAACCTCTTGAGGCGTTGTTACCGTAATCCCCGCTGTAACCGGTACGGATTGTGCCAAGGAGAGTTGTGCATCCCCTGTTCCAGGAGGCATATCAATCACAAGCACATCAAGCTCTGACCATAAAATATCTCTTAAGAACTGATCAATAGCCTTCATAATCATTGAACCTCTCCATATCAAGGCTTTACCCTCTTCCATAATTGAACCCATCGACATAATCTCTACACCATAGGCTTTAAGCGGTTCGAGTTTATTACCCTGAATTTGAGGTTTTTGTCCTTCAACACCCATCATACGAGGAATATTCGGTCCATAGATATCTGCATCCAAAAGACCTACTTTTTTACCCTGCATCGCTAAGGCAATAGCCATATTTACCGAAGTAGTCGATTTCCCTACTCCGCCTTTACCTGAACTGATCATTACAAAGTTTTTAATATGCGGAGCTATATTTTTGCCACTTACTGAGTTTGACATCATTTTAGGTGCCTCAGGTGCCTTGATATTGACATGAATCTCTTCAAAGCCTGCTTTCTTTAACTCTTCGGTGGCTCTCTTTTTTAACTCGTCCTTTACCTCATCCGCAGATGAAGTAATATCTAGCATCAAACCTACAGTTGTATTTTCTACAACCACATCTTTCACAAACCCAAACGTTACGATATCTTTTGTAAATCCCGGGTATATCACATTTTTCAATGCATCCAATACATTTTGTTCTGTCATGAATATCCTTCACTTTTTAAAATATAATGAGTTATACCAGTACAATCTTAAATAAGGATTAAATTTTAACAAACCTGTCATAAACACATTCCTACAAACCAACCCTACAAAGCAGGAATAAAGCTTTTTTATGTATAATTCCGTTACTAAATGCTACAAATTACCATAGGGGCTAAGGTGTCAGACACAACTTTAATTCTTTTAGGTGCAGGAAACTCATCACGTTTTAAAGCTTCTGTCAAGAAACAGTGGATCTATACACAAGACTCTCCTCTATGGCTATATGTAGCACAACACTTTGAAAAAACTGCTACCTTTTGTGACATTATCGTCGTCTCCTCCTCTGAGGAGATAACACTAATGAAAACATTTGCAGACTATACCTATATACAAGGCGATAACAGCAGGCAAGGCTCTCTTAGCAAGGCACTGGAGCATGTCACATCAAAATATGTACTTGTCTCTGATATCGCACGATGCTGTGTACCTGAGGATATGATAAAACGTATACTATCTGCAAAAAAGAAGGCCTCTTGTATTGTGCCCGCACTTCCCGTAACCGATACACTCTACTTTAATAATGCCCCTATAGATAGAAAAAAAGTCCAAATCATACAGACACCTCAGCTCTCATGTACATCTATACTAAAAAAAGCCTTACAGACAGATACACTCTTTACAGATGACTCCTCTGCCGTCGCCTCATTGGGTGAGAAAATACACTTTGTGGAGGGGTCTACTCAAGCACATAAACTCACCACCCTAGAAGACTTTCAAAAAATAACGTGCTTACAAGCACCCGGTAGCAAAACACTTACAGGCTTTGGTATCGATATACACCCTTTTCAAAAGGGAAAACAGATGTTTCTTTGTGGCGTATCGATAGATGTTCCCTATGGATTAAAAGCGCACAGTGACGGAGACGTTGCCATACATGCTTTAATCGATGCTCTTTTAGGTGCTGCTGGTATGGGTGATATCGGTGAGTTCTATCCGGATACGGAAGAGCAATATGCAAAAGCCGATTCAAAAATACTTTTACGCGATACACTCAAGCGTATCAACGCTTTTGGCTTGGAGGTAGGCAATATAGACATGACCATCATCGCTGAAGTACCAAAACTTTTACCCTATAAAGAGCAGATGAGACAGACGCTTGCCAATATACTAGGTATTCGAAAAAACTTTGTAAATATCAAAGCAACCACATCCGAAAAACTAGGTTTCATTGGACGTAAAGAGGGGATCACTGTTCATGCAGTAGCAAATTTAACCTATATTAACTGGAAAACATTATGAAAATAATTATTGTAGAAAACGAACTCCATCTAGCGCAAAGTATTGCCTCAAAACTCAATGAACAAAACTTTGAGACAGAAATATATAGCTCGACCAAAGAAGCGATGCAAGCTAACGGTGATATCTATCTCCTCTCTACCAATATGCCGGGTCAAAACAGCGACCAGCTTATCAAAAAATATAAAGATAAAATTATCATACTTATGGTCAATTATATCAACAATGATACAGTAAGCATACCTTTAAAACTTGGCGCTAAAGACTACATTGTCAAACCCTTTATGATTGAAGAACTTATTCGAAAAATAGCCCACTATCAAGAATTTCAAAAACTCAAAAAGAAAACAGAGTGCTATCAAACATATATTGACAACCTGCTTAAAGAGATAACACTGGATATCTCCATGGATAGTATCAGTACACCGTTGGTGATAGAAACAAACTACCAAAGACTTATTGACAAAGTAGTTTTTGAGTATGCAAAAACAAAAAATAAACTTCTTACTTTTATCCCACTGAGCCAAAACAACTGGAAAGAGAAAATAGCAAAAAGTTATCGTAACTCTCTACTCTATCTCACTGAAATAGAGTCACTCAAAAAAACAGACAGAGAGTACCTGTTTAGTAATATTAAACAATATGAATTCATTATCTGTACTACCTGCGAACTTGAATGTGAATTTACAACTATCTCGCTGAACACGGACTCTAAGCTCTATGATCAAAATGAGATCCTAACTATCGATGATTATGTCAAATATATCGTCAAAGCATTTCAATACAAATTTCCAGATACGGAACTCTCTAAGAAATTGGGTATTTCAAGAAAGAGTCTTTGGGAAAAAAGAAGAAAATTTGATCTCTTTAAAAAGAAATAAATTATAGACCCCAAAAAAGGATTTAAGATGCCAACCAGAAAATCACTCTATATTGATACAGAAGCCCTTTCTACCTTGGCACTTGTACAAGCAGGACTCATGACTCCGGTTGATAAACTCATGAACAGCATGGAAGCCAAAGAAGTCAATGAGAAAAAAATCTACAAAGGGGTGCCTTTTCCCTTTGCATTTGTCCTAGCACCCAACGGGAGAAGAAATGATACCGTACTCAAAACACTTAAAAAAGGAGAAAAAGTTGATCTCTTTTGTGAAAACAGCAAAGTGGGTGAAATGATTGTAGATGAAACCTTTTCAATCAATTTTGAAAAACGTCTCTCCAATATCTACGGTACATCGGACCCATCCCATCCGGGTGTAAAAAAAATCCTTTCTAGACTAGGAAACCTTGCCGTATGTGGGGAGTATCATGTAAATTACCCTATCATAGAGGACAATAAACGTCGCATCAAAGAGATGATTAAAATGACAGGTGCCAAATTTGTCTCCTCCATGATGCTAACTGCAAACCCTCTCAACCGTGCACATGAACGAATGATAAGGCAGGCTATTTCCGATTCCGATTTACTTGTTATATTTTTAAAAAAACCATACTCTATTGATATTTTAAAATATGAAATTCGCTACAATGCCCTCAATGCATTCATCAATCACTATATCCCCAAAAACAAAATACTCATTATTCCTTTTGAGAACAGCTATATCTTTACAGGCCAAGACGAACTGATTCTAGAAGCAAATATGGTAAAAAATTATGGTTGCGATCAACTTGTTATTGGCAAAAACCATCAAGGACTAGGACTGTTTTATGATAAAAATAGACTCTCTACCGTTTTTGATCACTGTAAAAATATCGATATCGATATAAAAACAGTAGACGAATATGTCTATTGTAATACCTGTAAAACACTCGTTAGCACTGCCAACTGTCCACATGGACAACATCATCATATCCACTATCATTCCGAATCTATCATGAAGCTTATTCAACAGGACTGGTTCCGCCTCCCATCTTAGTACGTAAAGAGGTCTCTGCGAACATTCTAGCTGCCCTATTTCCTGAAAGATTTGAATACTTGCAACAAATTCATGATTCTCTTATGCCAAATTCAGGCTTACTCGAAAATCTCGATGAAGAGCAATTTTATCTGAAACTAATTAGCCTTTATCAAACCTCCTCGCTTACATAAATAAAATCAGGAATAACAATGAATCTTCAAAAACTTTTTCTTACCTTTTTTGGATCAGGATTAAGCCCTAAATCCCCGGGTACCATAGGTACACTCTGCGCTCTTCCGGTAGGGTTGGTCGTGCTATACTACCTTGGTATGGAAGCACTCTTTATGCTTACTCTTGCCACCACGGTTATCGGCATATTTGAAATTAATAAATATGAAAAAGAGACGGGCGTGCATGACCAACAACATATTGTCATTGACGAGGCTGTAGGCATGTGGCTGTGTTTAATGATTGCCTACTCCACCGCTACTGCTATGGTTTATGTTTATGCGGAAATACTAGCCGTTATATTAAGCTTCGCTACATTTCGTCTTTTTGACATCTGGAAACCCTCAACCATAGGATGGATTGATAGAGAGCTCAAAGGAGGTATGGGTGTGATGCTTGATGATGTATTAGCAGGATTTGCGGGGGGGCTTTTAGCTTCTCTTATTTTAATGGGAGCAAATAAATTAGTGCTTATTTAATATAAAATATTATTATAGTAATATTAAATATGCTAGTTTAATATATTTAATACTTTATTATCTATATTCCCTATTGCACTTTGTACTACTCTTGCATACTCTGTTAATTTTTCCCCCTCTACAACGATCTCTTTTCGAAAAAGCTGATGGTAGCGCTCTAAATCTTTTTTTAAGGCATCATTCAGCCACTCTACTTTAAAGGCTTGGCCTTCATCTAACTCTACGGCACTTCTTAATGCATGAGAACGATGCATTATGATAAAGAGATGATATAAAGCACGTCCCAATAAAATATAAGGAAAATTTCTATTTTGCATAGGACCCATTTGCAAATAATGTTTTCCTACCTTCTGCCCTAAGAGTTTTATCTCAGAAAGTTTGTCAAAACTAAAATAAGCTCCTACTCCTCCAACCAGCCCTCCAATCGCTCCACCAAGCAACAAAGTATGCCCCATAAACAAGAGATCTATACCTGCTCCTGCAATAGCCGCACTTGTTGCACCTGTTACCACAAGTTCCTGACGCGTTAACCCAAAAACGGATGCTGCCTCTTTGGAAAATAGATCTATCTCTTCAAAGGCGAGTATATTCTGTGTTTTTTCTAAATTTTTGTGGTTCCATATTTCCTCTATCTTCTTTTGACTTCTTCTCTCTAATTGCCTCAATGATGCTTGATATTTCTGCTCGATCTCCTCTTTTTCACTCTCTTGCACTTCTTCATTTTTTAAAGAGAGTCTCTCTTTATAACTTAAAGCATCGTATATCAAATGACTTATCACTTCACAGCTTTTCTCAAGCATCTGTTTATGATAGGATTCAAAAAGTTCGATAGCTTCTTTTACGGGTCTAATCCACTCCTCTTTTAGCTGTGCCATGCTCTCAAGTATAGAGATATGATTTTCCAAATTGACACTCATTGGATTAAACGTGCGTACCATCTTAAAATACTGTCCAAGCACCCTCTTCCACTCTAAAGCATAGTCTGCCTCTTCAATATGGTTAATCAGTGCCATAGAGGGCTGTCCGGTATAACGGAGTATCTCCATCTCAGTCTCATACTCTTGTCCGTATGGTTTAGAAGCATCCACAATATAAATAATACCTGCACCTTCTACAATAGGTTTAAGCAGTTCAATTTCATCATTAAAACGCTCATCATTTTCATATTTATTAATAAAAAGTCGAATCCTTTCCTCTCTTTTTTCTGCTGAAACCTTCTCTTTTTGCAACCATTCAAGTACTTGTCTTGGTCTTTGAAAACCCGGTGTATCGATAAGCTCATAGAGTACTTTCCCGTCTACTTTTAGCGGAAAAGACCTCTGCTTTTGCGTTGTTCCCGGCATATCTGAAATCTGCACGCTGTCATCCATGGCTAAAGCAGACACAATGGAACTCTTCCCTTTATTAGGATGTCCGACGACTGCAAATCTAGGGTGTTTTTTCATGGTACTTTTATCCATATTTTTGACGTATCTATCATTGAGATCTTATCTACCCAAATCTGAATATATTTTTCTTTTGCCTGATACCCTTCATTCTCCGTACCTACGGGATATATAACTACCCTACCCGCGTATTCAAGAAGTAACTCTATATAGTCTAATATATCCAATGTAGGCGGTTCCCATGCTTTAACATAAAGTAACACCTTTCCGAAACTTTTCCGTGCGATTTCACTATCTTGAGACAAGGTATTACTTCCCCCTACCTCTACGACTTGATGTTGTGCTTTCACCTTCATCACCTCATTTAAAACCTCTAAAAAAGAGCTAGAAAGCGCCCACCCTTGTATAAAATCATATACGCTCTCTAACTCTCGCAGCATCTGGACATCTTTGGATACCGAAAAGACAACACCCTCACCTTCAAGGGCACCGGTCGTTATAAACGGTTTATTCATATTATTTAACAACAAAGACGTTCCCTCTAAGGAAAATATCGATTTTTTAAGTGCCCTCTTATAACCTATAGTGACAATAAGGTAGAGTATTGTTCTTAAAAAGAGCGCATAAAAAAGTGTTGCCATGGCTAAAAATTTCCACCACTCGCCTAATTGTTCAACATGGGTTATCATCTCATTGCTGAGTCTCTCACCTAATCTAAAGTATTGACTATGCTCTATCAATTCAAGGGAGGGAATAGCCGATGGAATAAACTCTCTCCAAGGAAATGCCAACATATTAAGAAAAGCGTAAAAGCCATCCGGAGTAATCTTCAACGTTGTGCTCCATGCAAAAGCAAGATCTCTTGTCACAACCGTCCCCAACAAGGCAAGAAGCAATCCCACAGAAAAAAGAAGTGCCATACACTGAGCACGTCTTAAGACAATCCACTTTGCAAGAATCGGATCCATATTGAAATGCTTTTTAAAGCTCTCCTCTTTATGCGCAAAGCGTGCTGCAATCTTCTCCATCCAATATGCCGGTGTCAGATGCATCAAAATATTGCTATTGCTCCTAGACTTAAACATCGCAAAAAGTGCCAAAAGCATAGTAAACAAAGGGAAAAATATAACCATAGCCATAAAATAGACTACATTGACAGGCTCATGCCCGTTATAACTAAGCAAAGCAATTCCGGAAAATAATCCAAGTATAAAAGAGAGCGTACCCAACAAAAATGTCATAATATACAGATAGGAGGTCACCCTCTCACTTAACAAGGGTCTTTTAAGAAGATCTATATACCTCTTTTCCCATGCTGCCAATTGTGCTATTGGTTTGTGCTTAAGTACTGCATGCTCCAACCCAAAAGCTCTTTGCTGCTCTTTTGTTGAAACATCTCTTTGCAACAATGCATACAAATTCAAATAAAGTTTTAAATCCATACCGAATATACTTTCTGTTTTATTAATATTAATTCATATAAAATATAGTATGCTATCGACTTTTCGCTTCTTCCTACTATGATGTGCCCTTTTTTCACCGTATACCAGTATACAAAATTTGTGTTTAGAAGATTCTCGTCTTACCAATAAAAACTATGTTGATACACCCTCTATTCGATGAAATACCGCGATGATCCATTTTGCACTTTTAAAAGTACTCTTCAATAATTTTTGGAAACATTTGAATTGTTTTTCTGGCTTTTTCTATTTTTGGTACAAAAACTTCAGCAGTGCTTGGGAAGTCTTGAATAAATCCTTCATAAATCGCAATCTTATCCTCCATATGCACCTTAAGTACCTCAAGTACCTTTTGCATATTTTCTTTACTCGTTGCATATTTCATTAAAAGCTCAAACATACGTTTTCTTGGATGAATTGCCATAGAATCACCTGCTGCCAATGCAATCTCTTTAATATCCCAACGTGAAATATAGACACCCGAGACATGGGGTGCTATTAACTTTGCATAGAGTGCTTCCGTATAAGAGGGATAATCTTTTAAATCAACCTCTTCGTCTGCAGCACACTGACCGTCAGGTCCAAATGCCGGTTTTGCATAAAAATGTTGTTCACTAATACTCTCAAACTCTTTTCTTAAATCATCCATCGACTTTATCTCCTATTAATACTGGGATCTTATTGATATCGATATCGGCTCCAAACCAGCGATGCGCTATCAACATAATTTTAGCGACAAATACAATATGCTCATCTAAAAATACTTTATGATCAAAAAGAGCCTCTGCATCATCATCAAAACAATAACCATATACCTTTTTATCGTGTACTTCTATACAATCAACATACCCTTGCCTCTTGGCACACTCATTGAGGTCTTCACAATAGCCAATGGCCCTTTGTCCAAACTCTTTTTCTATCATCATCTGTTTCACTTTTGATGCACCCACGCTTGACATGGTTACATCAAAGTGCTCATCTTTAATATTGAGTGCAATTGCCGTTGCATTAATCGCATTCAATTTCATAATCTTGTTGAAATATCTACGCATGTACCCTGTTTGGGCATTATACCCCAAAATAGTACACAATGCCGTATCAGGCTTTATCTCTTCTGGTCTCATACTGCTTGATTCTCCTCAAAGCCGTATAGTGCTTTATAACACTACACTTATGTATCCTCTTTTTTATCCTCAAGAAGTGCTTTCATCTTCAGAGCATTTTGATGTAAAAAGATTGCCTCTTCCTCTTCAATAAGACAGCGTGGACAAGTCTGTTCACCGCCCTTATAAGTAAAATTATTTCCACACTCATTACATCTTTTTATATCAAACTTGGCTAATACTCTTTGTGTTGGCTCAAACAACTCTTTGATCTCAAATCCCGGTTGCATCTGTATCGCATCAGGTTCACATACATCATGACACAATCTACATTTCACACAAAGCATGGCATCAAAATGAATCAGAGAAAATTTTCCGTCAGTACTTAATGCCCCTGTAGGACAGATACGATAACAAATCTGACAGTTTGTACATGAATCATCAACAAACTTCTGTGAAATAAAACTGACTTCCTCTTCGGGTAACACCTCAAAAACTTCCGGTACACCTGCACGCTTAAGAGCAGTAAAGAGTATCTTCCTTTTATCAGGTATATTTTTTTCTCGTATTTTAGCAATCGTTGCCCTGTCTAACTGAAATGCCTTTAACTCCTCAGCCTCAATGGCTTCATCAAAAGTCAATTTATGTTTAACCACGCCTTTAAGAGAAGCCGATCCTAAAAAAGAGCGTCTAGACGACACCTCTTCTTCGTCTTGTTTAGATACACCCTCCTCTGTTTTATGCTCAATTTTTTGCATATTTGTCTCTAGTTGCTTATCACTAAAAGAAAAGAGAATAAAATTTGCCTCCTCAATCCGTGCATCAATCTGCTCATACAATATACTCTCACTGTCATAGGCACTCATATCCAACGTAATCGTCTCTTCTGATACCAGTGCCAAAGAGACAAGGTGCTCTACTGAGAGAACCGAAAGACAAGGCACATTTAATTTTGGTGATATCAGTCTAATTTTCGACTCTAAAAAAGTAAAGAAAAACTCCGTAGTAGAAAACCCGGAAAGAGAAAATGATTCTGTAGGACATGCTCCCACACAAGCGGCTGCTTCTACCCCCGTATTGTTTGCAAAAGTAGGTAAATTATCCAATATTTGTATAAATTCGGGACAAGCATCCACACATTTGGTACACTTTGAGAACTTTGATGTCGCACGTACACATGAGCTAAGAGTTAAATGCAGTTTCATGATACTACAGGGTTCCCGCAATATGTAGTTAACTTATCCGTAAGATATTCAAAATCCGAAAGCAAAAACTCTAAAGTCAATTCACTTCCGTCATGATACAAAGGTGTACGTGATTCACGCTTAGCATTAATAAGAAAAAGCGGTGCCCACTCTAAAAGATGCTCTTTTAAAAATGCCCGCTGTACCTGATAGAGCTCACACAGTGCATCTTTGTCATCTGCAGAAAATGCCTTTAGTGAGGCTACGCAAAGCATATACATAAACTCCAATTCTACCCCGATATGATCAGGACTCACAACCCTAGCCTTTTGCAAATCGACCTTAAAGTCCAAATCGTTATAGAGTGCAAGTACAGGATTATCTCCACCGGATTCAATCATCTGATCATCTCTTGTATAAAAAGACTCATAGGGTACAAGATGCATTAAAAAAAGATTTGTAAAGTCTACATTATAGTATCTATTTACAAGCTCTTCTCGTGAAAGTTCATTGCGTTTATTCCATTTTTGATAGTTTGGAAACAGGTCTAATAATGCTTGATCCTTTTCCAAGGTATCTAAAAAAACATCATCCACCTCTACCAACATCAATCTTGAAATCAAGCCATAAATGGCAATACGGTTTTGTAACTCTATCTTAAGCTCTTCCATCTATCTATTTTCTTTCATGTTCAATATTTGACACTTTACAGCTTTAAAGATAGATAAACAGCAAAATCATCTATCTTCAAAACGGTAGAGTATTGCATCGAGGAGACCAACAAGCCTCTTCCTTGCAATATTTATAATTATCCCTTAATATTTACTGCATACGCTTTATCAGACAAAGGTACCGCAGGACGTTTAATATGTTGAGGACGTCTGAGTTTATCATTACTATCAAGCGGACGAGTCAACTTGTCTCTCCAAGCCTGATAGACTTTCATATTATTCTCATAATTAACATAGATATCACCAATCACATCATCTTTTCCTGCTTTTTCAAGAATAACTTTTTGATGCCATGCATGGTGTCCCGATATAGGATCCGTATGCGTAGGTGCCACTGCATTTTGCCATGAACCGGAAAGTCCGTCCCACCAGATATTATCAAGGTCTCTGTTATACGCTTTAAACTGCCAAGAGTCTTTATTCTCTTCCATACCCGCAACAATCCCCTGTTTAGGCTTCAACGTACCTATCTTACCGTCCATCGTCAAGTCATAGAGTGGAGAACCTACACCCATAACACCCAACTTATGTTCAAATCCTGGTATCTCGACTGCATTCTTAAGCTTCCATCTTCCTGCATGGTGAGAACAGGCTAATACACTCGGCATCGTAGCTTCTGTCGGCACAGCCATAGCAATAAAATAACCGGATTCAAGTCCGGATACGGTATCGGTAATTGTTACTTTTACGGCATCTCCGCGCTTAATACCAAGCCTTTTTGCATCTTCTGTATAAATCCATACGGGATTATGGTTTTGTGAAATTTCCATAAGATGTTTTGAGTTTACTGAACGGGTATGAATATTATAGGGCAATCTAAATACCGTATTGAGTACAAACTCATTCTCTTTTGTCATAAAGTCATGATGTACGTGTGTTACCACATGCGTCATCTCCTGACGTTTCTCTTTGGTCGTTGGATAAATCGGCACTGCATACTCCGGCCATTTCCACTCTTTAAACCATTCACAATAAAAATCAAGCTTTTTAGTAAGCGTGTGGAATCCCTGTACTATCTCACCATCAACCTCTACACCGATGGCTTTCTCTTTACCATGCTCATCTGTTGCTAAAAGTACACCAAACTCATCTTTTCTTACCTGCTCTTGAGGATACTCATGCCCATGTGCAATATAGGTGGAACCAACCTTTTTCAACGGTCTCTCTTGCGGTTTATAGATATTGGCTTCTTCCAGCCATGTACCCATGTCACGCATCATCTCATAATTCGGATATTTTGAATTAGGGTATTTTGCTTTTGCAGCACGTCTTAAGTTTGGAAGCTTATCGAAAGCCGCCTGATACCACTCGGGAATCGTCACTGCCCTTGTCGGATCCTCTTTGGATGCCCAGTACTTTCTAATGCCTAAAGATCCGTCAGGGTCTACGTGATGCACCATAATATTTGCCCAAAATTCAACCTCTTCCCATACTTCACCTAATCCTGCTTCAATATGTGCCTCTAGCGTTGCCCTAGTCGGATCTTTTGGTTTCCATCCTGTTTTTTCCAAAGCAACTCTAAGTGCAGGATTTCGGAAAGAGAGCCATCTTTTAGGCTCAGTGGCTTCTGAGTGTTGATCATGTCTCTCACCCGCTAATCCTACAGGCAAAATAAAGTCACAATACCAGTTTGTCTCTGACCATGTCGGTGAGAGGTTAAATGAGAGCTCAATTTTATCTTCACGTTTTAATGCCTCAATCCATCTAAATCCGTCTGGATTAATCCAAACCGGATTATACATACGAGGTATCCAAACGGCCAACTTCTCAGGCACTTGCAATCCTTTTGCATTCCATTTGGCTCTCCATTCATCGTCTAAAAGCAAATGTGGCATAAGATGGCTCAACTCATAAGAAGAGAGCGGATACTCAGGTGGCCAAGCAATCTCGTTCCATACATCTACTTTTGCAGGACGTTCCCCCGCCTCAGTGGCTGCATCACCCTTGCCGTTGACGGATATTACATGCCAGTGGTGTAGTCCCATACCGCCTTTGTCTCCCTGCATTGCACCGCGGAGTACAAAAGGCAAAAATGCAGAACGTGCAATCATCCATCCGCCCTTATGTCCTATAGGACCTGCACGCCAGATGTATGTAGTAACCCTTGTTCCCGCATCAATAAACATATCATAAAGTTTTTCTACAATACGTTTTTCTATACGACACTCTTTTGCTACAAAATCAAGTGTATAAGGAGAGTACATTTCTGCAATCATTTTAATAAAATCTTCATAGCTGTCACCTTCTGGAACCGACTTGATATACCCCTTATCTACTAAAACCTGCAAATACTCTCTATCTTTCATCAAGCGATCCCAGTTCACCCAGTTTTTTACAAAATTGTGATTAACTAAATCCTCTCCGTTAAGACCTTTTTCATTAAGGATTCGATTTGCAAGATAAAGATATAAAGCCGTCTCTGTTCCCGGCCAACAAGGCACCCATAAGTCTGCCATACCGGCAGAGTTTGAAAGCCTAGGATCCAAGACCACAAGTTTAGCACCTTTTTTACGTGCTTCGGCAATACGCCCTGCTGCTTGTTGGTAGTAATGGCCTGCGTCTGCTGCATGAGAAGACTGAAGAAAAATAAGTTTTGCATTAGACCAGTCTGGTGAGTTTCTATCATCATTTGTCCACTGAATTGTTCCCTGTCTAGCACCTGCCGAACAGATATTCGTATGAGAATCATACCCGTCTATACCCAATGAGTGAGGAACACGATGACCAAAACCGTTTTCATTTGGACGCCCCACGTGATACATGATCGACTTTTTAGAAATCTCATCACCCACCTTAAACGTATCATGCATCTTCTTCCCTATTTTTGCCATTGCTTCATCCCAGGTAGTCCTTACCCATTTACCTTCACCTCTCTTACTTCCCGGTGCTCTCATAAGCGGAAATGGTATTCTATCCGGGTCGTACATCTGTGACTGAGCGGCATAACCCTTTGCACAGTTTCTTCCACGAGATCCCGAGTGTAGCGGATTTCCCATAAATTTCTTTACGGCAAGTTGTCCCCCGGCCTTATAGGTAGACAAATCCACCCATGCAGTCAAACCACATGAAGCCTCACAGTTTGAACACGATGTCGGTACAAGCATATATTCAATGGCTTTAATACCATCCGGATTCTCTTTACTTTGTACACCGTGTCTTAATGTTCCGCCACGTTTCCAATCTTCTCCGCTTAGCTCGTAAAAACTATCCCACTTCTCTAAAGGTGGATAAAAAGCAAGTGTTTTTGGTGTGGGTGTAAATTTTGTTTCTGCTTGTGCAGGGGTATCTGCCAAGGTCTTAAATACTCCGGATGCAAGTGTGGCACCTGCGACTGTATATGCCGTACCTTTTAAAAAAGATCTTCTTCCTTCGATAAAATTGTTATCATTTTTCATTGATTTTGTCATAGTCGCCTGCTCCTTAACTTAATGGTAATAATTGTGGAATCTTAAGCCACACATCTTTAACTAGGAATAAACCTACCAATGCCAACAATGCTGCAAATTTAAGCAGTGTTTTATTGTCGCTTTTCATATTGCCTACTGCAATAAAAAATGGAATAATAAACCCTAAAGTCAATCCAGCCCAAAATTCAATATTGTATGGACCGCCTACATGAACATACTCTAAGACTGCTTCTGCTTCTGCCGACTTAAATGAGAAAAAATACTCCGACATATACATAGCGAACGAGAAAAATGTAGAGATTGCAAGAATCAGTGTCAAATCTCTTCTAGCCTCTCTCGACCATGAACCGGAGATAAATACAAGTGCTGCCGAACCTGCCATGAGTGCTGCCCACATCATCTGCATCACTTCTGTCGGTGCCTGCCACAACTCGCGTGCAGAAGATTGTGCCATAATGATAGCAGTATAGGTTGTAACAGGAATTGCCAAAAATACCAAAAACGGAAATATTTTTTCATAAAGTGATGCATTGTTTCTGCCAAACTTAGTTAGTAAACACCCCTTAAAGGGTACACCGGGAAATTTTTCTCCTATACCAATCAACATAAGTATAGTAATTAAACCCAAAAAGAGAGATGCCATCCATGCACCCACAGTAATAGACGAAGTCCAGTGCGGATGTGTAAAGATATGTATCATTCTATATGGTTGATGTAAATCTATTAACGTAAAGAACAAAAATACATTTAATGAGACAAAGGCAATTAAAGGCATCGCCCATTTTAAATTTGGCATATCATCTTTTTTGTGTCTAAACCAAAGAAAAGCTGCCAAAAAAACTACACCCGTCCCAATACTCTTTGCCCACATATTGACAGTAATAATACTTCCCCAAACAAGACCTTGTATAGGTACATCAAGTGAAACAACTGCTTGTGTTGCATGAACTGTATTCTCTATCATTTTAGTGACCTCCCTCTTGGCTATGTGTTTCTTTAGATGTAGCAGACTCAACAAAGCTCTTGTTGTCCAGCTCTTCATGCCCTACAAACGGGGCTAAAAACCTATCCAAAATACCGTGATTTTTGTCACCCACATGCTCTAAATGAGTCACATCGTTAAAGAGATTATACCCCTCTAGTCTCTTATGTGCCAGAGGATTAAGTGTTTGGTTTCCACCACCTACATAAAAATGTGTAGGGACTGTATGCTTTTCAGGTTTACGTACCTGTACGGCACCTTTATGCTCCATGATATAGAGTGATATATTTGAATGATCATCATCTAAATCTCCGAATATATTTGCCTCAACCGGACAGGCAACTACACAAGCAGGCATCATACCCGACTCAATACGATGGGCACAATATGTACATTTGTCTGCCGTATTTGTCTCAGGATCCATATAGATAGCGCCATAAGGACAGGCCATCATACACCCTGCACACCCGATACATCTTTCACTATCTATATTTACAATACCGTTTTCAAGATAATGCAGTGCCGAGACCGGACAAATACGCTCACAAGGAGCTGATTCACAGTGATTACATCGTAACGGAGTGAAAGATCGTCTCGTATCTGGGAATGTCCCCAAATCAATATACTTTACACGCAAACGCCATGTACTTAACGGCACTTCATTTTCCACTTTACACGCTATCTCGCAACCTTTACAACCCATACAGAGGTTCAGGTCGACTAAGAAACCCAACTTCATGCATCCTCCTTCATTTTCTTAAAATCATCAATTTTACATATTATATAGAAAAGCAAATTAACTCTAAACAATTTTAAAAAAACATTTGTAAAATAATGAAAAATACATAGAATAATGCAAAACCGAATATCTATTATCCAGTTTTTTTCATCTTTACTATAAATTTAAATCATAAAAGAAAAAATCGAACCTTTTCCCTCTTTGCTTTCAATGATGAGTTTTGTCTGATGAAGTGCAAGAATTGTCTTTACAATTGCCAACCCCAATCCCATAGAGTTATCCCATGACTGTGCATCGGAACGGTAAAACTTTTTTGTTACCTTCTCTATTTCTTTCTCTTTAATACCTATTCCTCTATCAATCACCGAAATCATTCTATCCTGAATATCGATAACGACATCGTCTTTTGAATACTTCAAGGCGTTTTCAATCAAATTTTTAAGAACCACCTCTATAAGCGTTCTGTCTGCTTCCACCTCTCGCTCTTTCCCCTTAAGATGAATCTTCCTCTCTTTATACACATCCTCTAGACTCTGCTTCACTTCATTGGCGATTTGATAAATATCAAATCTGCTCTTATATACTTTTGCCTCTTTATTCTCAAATTTATTCCATAAGCTAAGACGTGCCAATAATGTTTCAATTTTATTACCGTTATGATAAATTTTCATTAAAAATTTCTCTTGCAATGCTTTAGGAATATCAGGATCATCCTTCAGTGTCTGTGCATACCCCATAATAGAAGCAATAGGATTTCTAAACTCATGTACAATCGCAGAAATCATATCCGCACGTTGTCGATTTTTCAGTTTAAGTTTTGCATTATATCGCTGCTTGATATCTTCACGTTTTTTTGCACCCTTATGTACCTTAATAAGATCTTGATGAATCTCTTCAAACTCCGATATATAAAAAGCTCTTTTTGTATCAACGGTATCAATGTTTTCAAGATTTTTAAGATATTGGTTAATCAACAAAAGCTCTTTTTGTATCTTTGCCGCTCCCAAATAGAGGAAAAATAGAAAAACCAAAACCCCCAGGGTAAATAAGATAATTGCAGTCATCGCCTCATTTTTATACGGAATAAAGTAAAGAGACAAGAGAGAAAATACACCAATAAAAACAAATGCTATAACAATGGCATTGACTATAATATACTCTTTAAAACGATAACGCTTGAAGAATATCACCGTTGTTACTCATCTACTTCGTTTAAATAGCCTAAAAAATCATCTGCCTTGAAATATCCTACGATAGAATCAAGCACCTCTTCATTCTCCCGCATAAAAAAAAAGGAAGGTATATTACCGTCAAAATTCGGAAAATACCTTATCGACTCTTTGTCCGAACGTTTGAGAGAAACCAAAATATAGGATTTTAATTTCTCCTGTATACGTCTGTCTGTAAGGGTTCTGTTTTTCATCTTTTTGCACCATCTGCAACTCTCTTCACCTATCATAATAAGCATATCTTTTTTCTCTTTCTTTGCTCTTTGTAGTGCTGTTTCCATGTTTAAATACCATGACAAACCCGCAATATTTGTTACTGCATCACCCTTGGTTTCAAGCTCTCTACTCCCCTCTGCAATCACAAAAGAACAAAAAAACGAAACGAACAATATACTGCGTAGATACATACTATTTCGCCATCTTTCTCTCAACATCATCGATATAAGAGGTAAAATCCAAAACATCAAAATAACCTAAGATATCTTCTAATATTCTCTTCTCTTTGTCCATAAAAAAGATAGTAGGTACGCCTCTTACCTCAGGGAGGTACTGCATAGCATTTTTATCCTCTCGCATTACCTTAACAAGAATAAAATGCTCAAGCCTCTTTTGCACATTTTCATCTGAGAGCGTACGACCTTTCATTTTTTTGCACCATCTACAATGCTCACTCTCTACAAAGACCATGATACTTTTATTCTCTTTTTTTGCTAAATGAAATGCCGTATCTATATCTTTAACCCAATCAAGCCCAAAAAGTACCCCTGTACATATTATCAAAATGGAAATTCCCTTTAACATCATAAATACCTTTAACTAAAATTTTGAATGCATCTTGTAAAGACCTTATAGAGCTTTTCTACTTCTTGAACGGAGGTATGCTCATTGGGAGCATGAATAGTATCATTGATCACGCCAAACTCCACGACATCTATGCCGTATGCACCCATGAAACGTGCATCGCTCGTACCTCCGGCAGTAGAAAGTTTCGTTTTGATACCGGTAATCTCTTCTATGCTTTGTGTAAGTATCTTTACCACTTTTGAATCTCTTGTTGTCACAAAAGGGTATGAACCTTGTGTCAATGTTAGACTATAGTCTAATCCATCAAAATACTTTTCAATATGCATTCTAATATCTTCTTGTGTAGTTTTAGTGGAGTTGCGTACATTAAACATGATCTTCAGTGACCCCGGGGTAACGTTAGTCACTTCCATCCCGCCACGAATATCCGTAATAACCATTTTACTTGGAGAAAAATCATCATCACCCTCATCCAAGTCTACACCTGCAATTTTATCTAAAACAGGAGCTATCTGATGGAGAGGATTTACGGCTTTTTCTGGGTAAGCAGCATGCCCTTGCTTACCCTGTATGGTCAAATAACCATTAATAGATCCTCTTCTGCCTATTTTAATAGCATCACCAAAAACCATCTCACACGTTGGTTCGGCCACGATACAGTAATCCGGCAACATGACTTTTTCTTTTAAATACTCAAGCATTACCGAAGTACCGTATTTCCCCTCACCCTCCTCATCCGAAGTAAGCAATAAAGAGAGTGTACCGTTAAAATTTTCTACCTCTTTACAGGCCTGTACAAAAGCTGCAACTCCGGATTTCATATCCTGTGCACCACGTGCATAGATGTTTCCTTCTTTAATGACGGGTACAAAAGGGTTCGTATCCCAATGATCTCCTGGCGGTACCACATCTACATGTCCCGCAAAACAAAGGTGTGTACCCTCTCCAAACTTTTTATTACCAAAAGTCTTGTATAAAAAAAGGTTTTTAATCCCTTCTTTGTTCACATAAAGTGCTTCATACCCATCAAGGTATTCTTCTATGAATTGCAAGGAACCGTCATCATCTGGGGTGAGGGATTTACAAGACAAAAGTTTTAATAAAAGGTCTACAACATTCATAATGTTCCCACTGCTCTAAATTTTCGTATCATAGACATATATGCATCAATATTTTCAAAGCGATGATTACCGCCGTGCTCAACAACAACATAATGCATACTATAAAGAGATTGTGCTTTAGTATAGTCTAAAAGTTCATCTTCACTCTGCAGAAGAACCAAATATCTTCCCTTCACCGGTTCAATACTTAATTTTTTTAACTCTTTAAGATAAGATTTTTTAAACTTAAACGTATCATTGTCGCAAAAACGTTTTTGTTTTCCGACATAAGGTTTAAGTGTCTTCCATGGCTCTGTGGAAGGATTAAGAAGTACGGCCTTTAATCTATACTTCTCTGCTAAATAGGTAGCATAAAATCCACCCAAAGATGATCCTACCAAAAGATCGATTTTTTTAGATAAAAGTATTTTTTCGATAGCTTCGATAGCTTCAAAAGGAGCATAGGGCAAATTGTCTGCAATGACTCCATCTTCTCCAAAGTATGCCTTTAACATTTTAGATTTATTGCCCATGCCACAAGAAGAAAAACCATGAAGAAAAAGTATTTTTAACATCTATCTTTCTATTATGCCGCTATAGGTAACTATACCCCCATAGTGATTTATAGCTCCGTTATGCCCGTGCTGCCTAAATATCTGCTGTACCTGTGCACTACGGCTACCTGTACGACAGGTAAAGATCACCTTCTTCTCTTTAGTCTCCGTAAGAAAATCATGTGCCCATTGCTGAAACTGTGTCGTAGGTTTTAACAGATCCACTCCTTTAATATGTCCGTCATTGTATTCGTACTCTTCACGCACATCAACCAATAAAAAATCCACTTCTCCTTTTCCACGTGCTTCAAAAAGCATTTCAAGCTCTTCTGAGCCTACATTCTCCTGTTGTAATAATGATTGCAAGTAAATACCTTTCTTATATAATTTTTATAATTATAGTAAATCATTATTATAATTTGCTGTATAAATCTATAGTTTTATCCCTCTTGATCTTGTTTCGCTCTATATTCTGGCGTGCAAAATATTTGGCAGTGGCACACACCGTCTTCGGGTATCTCTTTTTCTATTGCAGGCTTACAAGGACAGATTCTATCATCTACACTTTTAAACTTCCCCTCTTTTTGAGGATCAGGCTCTACCATAAAACAAGGACAAAAACGTTTTCCGTAAAGAAGTTTATGCCGTGTAAGACCTAAAATAATACCCTCGTTGATATCTTCATTCTTATTGTAGACCCAACCTTTGCTTTCACATACTTTATCGGTAAACTTTCTCGTTTTTTCCAACTCCTCTTTAAACTCTTCTGACTGCATATCTATTGTTGTCATAGCTACTTCTCCTTTTGATACTTTATCTTTTTTTTATAACCAAGTAAAGTTAATATACAATAAAATTACTATATAATCATTTAAAACTTACAGTAAAGCTGCGATGAAGGAAGGTCATGTACATTGATGATGCTGTTTTGGAAAAGTTAGAAAAACTCTCACATCTATCTATAGACAACGACAAACGTGATGAGATAAGACAACAGCTTTCAAGCATATTGGACTATATTGAAAATCTTAATGAACTCAATACCGATATGCTAGATGCTCGCTTTTCTACATTGGAAGGCGGAACACCGCTTAGAGAAGATATTCCTACACAAAAACAGACCGTTACACAAGAAATTCTCTCTCATGCACCGCAAGCAAAAGATGATTTTTTTATCGTTCCTGCTATTATTGAATAAAAATCTGCTATAATATTTTAAAATATTATGACAAAGGAAAACAATGGCTGCATTTGACATAAAAAAACTTCTTCAATCCGTGGTCGCACACAAAGCTTCTGATTTACACCTTGTAACAGGTTCAGAACCGCAAATTCGTCTAGACGGTATACTAAAAGCCGTAAACCTTCCCAAACTTGAAGGCGATGATATCGAAGAGATGTGCTACTCTCTTATTACAGAAAAACAAAAACAGTATTTTGAAGAGTATGATGAACTCGATTTTGCACTTTTGCTTCCTAATATCGGACGGTTTAGGGCAAACTACTATCGCACGCTTGGCAATATGGCAGCTGCATTCAGAATTATCCCTATTGACGTCCCCTCACTGGACGATCTGGGCGCACCGGAAGTCTATAAAAGATTAATTAAAAGAGAAAAAGGTCTTATCCTGGTTACAGGACCAACAGGTTCAGGTAAATCTACCACACTTGCAGCGATGCTCAACGAAATCAATATGACAGAACAAAAACATATTGTAACCGTAGAAGATCCCGTAGAGTTTATTCACCAGCATAAAAAATGCGTCTTCTCTCACAGAGGTGTAGGAGAGGATACCAAATCATTTGCTACGGCACTCAAATATGCTATGCGTCAAGATCCCGATATTATTCTCATTGGGGAAATGAGGGATAAAGAGACGATTGAAGCAGCACTAACGGCTGCTGAGACAGGACACCTTGTCTTCGGTACCCTCCACACCTCCTCTGCTCCAGGAACGATTAACCGTATTATTGATGTATTCTCCGGTGATGAACAACCGCAAATTAGAGCAATGATCTCCTCTTCGTTGGTAGCCGTGATTGCACAGGCACTCTTGCCTAAACTAGGCGGCGGACGTGTAGCGGCTTCAGAAATATTGGTAACCAACCATGCCATATCAAACCTTATTCGCGAAGACAAAGTACACCAAATATACTCACAAATGCAGCTAGGGCAAGGGGACAGCGGTATGCAGACCCAAACACAGGCACTTGTGAAATTTTTAAAAGATGGAAAAATCTCTAAAGAGACGGCACTGCAATATGCAAATAAACGTGATGAGGTAGAAAAAGCCACGCTGACACTGCGCTAAAACAAAAGTTGGAAATAAAAGCCATTTATAGGTATAATCTAACCTTAGAATGAAATTATAGTAGGGAGATGATACTTTAATGGAACATTTTACAATAACAGATTTCAACTATTTTGATGTCGTAATTGCAGCAATTATTCTACTACTGGGCATAAAAGGTTTTATGCACGGTTTTATCAAAGAGGTATTTGGACTCCTTGGACTTATCGGAGGGGTCTATTTTGCCTCTCGTCTCTCTGACAAAGCTGCAGTTTTTATCGATACAAACTTTCTACACCTTGAAAACCAGGCCCTTCTTAAGCTAATTGGTTTTTTGGCTATCTTAATTCTTATTTGGATAGGTGCCAACATCATAGGCTCAATACTTTCAAAACTTACTAGCGCCAGCGGCTTGGGTTTTTTAAACAGAATTTTCGGATTTGTTGCAGGTGGCGGAAAGTATTTTTTAATTTTTGCTCTTATTGTAACAGCCCTCTCAAATGTCGCTTTGGTAAAAGATAATCTCGAAAAACACGTAGAAGATTCTATTCTCTATCCCTATCTTAAAAAAGCAGGTGCTTATATTATCAACCTTGACCCAAACTCCTTAACATTAAAAAACGGTTCTGCCTCACAAGATATACAAAGTACGGTAGTAAAAGAGGATATCAATGATACGCAAACGGACAGTACACATAGATCACTATCCGATGAAGACAATATCACGCAGGTAGAATAGAATCAAAGCCTATAAAGACAACAAAGAAATAAGTATGATCAGCTACGAAAAACTTTTAGAACAGTTTAAAACACTGCTTAGGAATAATCAACTAAAATTTACCAAACAGCGTGAATTGATTCTCAAGTTTCTTTATGAGAACGATGCGCACTTTACACCGGAAGATATCTATATGAAACTTAAACAACACCACCCAAATATCAAAATAGGTATTGCAACGGTCTATCGAACACTCTCACTTTTAGAAGAGTCAAATATTGTCTCTTCGATCTCTTTTGGATCGGCAGGCAAAAAATATGAATTGGGACTCAAAAAACATCATGACCATCTCATCTGTACAGCCTGTGGTAAGATTATAGAATTCTTTGATGAAACTATTGAAGAGAGACAAAAACAAATTGCCAAACAATTTAACTTTCATATGACTGATCATACGATGAAAATCGTTGGTCTTTGCGAAAAATGCCAAGCATAAACATACTATAATTATCATTATAACAACAGGAGAACCCTTGATATTTGAAAATCAATATATTCAAGAGCGTATTAAAAAAACCCAAACACTCAGAGAAAAAGGCATCAACCCTTACCCTAACCAAGTCAAAAAAGGTACACCTTCTGCAATATTTTTAAAAGAGTGCAACTACCTCCATGACGTAGAGGTAAACGACGGTGAAATGAAACAGGATAAAACAAAATCCTATAGACTCACAGGTCGTATCAAGTTTGTACGTATCATGGGTAAAGCAGCTTTTGCCAAGATAGAAGATGAAGATGGGCTTGTACAAATTTACTTCAACCGTGATGATCTCCCTGAAGGC
>JALSJI010000090.1 GCA_026989435.1 Sulfurovum sp. | reverse complement strand
TATCATTTTTGTTTTGATGCCCAGTGTGTTGAGCTTTTGTGAGAGCTTTGTGTTATTGGGCTGCATGATGACGATACTTGGTTTAAGAGAGAGTATCTTTTCTAGATTAGGAGAAAAATATCCACCTACCTTTGGTACAGACTGTGAGGCTTTAGGGTAGGTACAATACTGTGTATTACCCACCACCTCACTGCCCGCACCCAAAGCATAGACAATTTCGTTGATAGCAGGAGAGAGCGTAACGATGCGTTCTTGTGCGTTCACAAAAAGCGTTAGTAATAGTACTAAGAGTATTTTCATCCTCCACCTTCCATTTAATAATGTCGTGGCGAACGCCCTTGTAAGCGGAGCGATTCGAGAGCCACGACGACTTTTGCTTACTTTTCTAGAAAAGTAAGAGGGAAACAACGCCACAATCAAAAAGAAAAGGCAATTATTTCAATTTACCTAACCGTTAAAACTTTGCTCTCATTCCTGCATAAAATGCTCTAGGAGAGGTAGCATACCCATAGACACTCTGGTATCTTTCGTCTGTAAGATTGATAATTTTAGCATATATATCTATCTCTTTGCTAATCGTATAGTTTCCCGTTACATTCAGCAGGGTATATTTGCCGGTCTCTATATCAGAACTAGAGAAGTCAGGATTAAACTTCGTATCGGTTCTGCTTCCTGCATACTGAAGATTCACACTTAAGTGCAGGTCGGTAATTCCGTCGTAATCAAGGAAAAGCTTTAGCGTATTCTTAAGACGTCTTTTGAGTCTATTACCTTTTTGGTCCTTGGCCTTTAGAAGGTATGTATAGTTTACAGAGAGTAAAAGATCCCAAAAGAGCTCTTTTCGGTATGTTAGCTCTACTCCTGAAATTTTGGAAGCGCCTGCTATATTTGCATATTTAGATGTTGTTGTATCAAAATCTATCATATCCTCTATTTTGGTGTGAAAATAATTGATTGCAAGATCTTTATAGGCTAAGCCTATATCAAAGGAAGCAGTGCTTTCGGGTTTAAGTCTCTCATTTCCGTAGGGAGAGTAGATTTGATAGGGGATAGGTATGTTATAGGCTGTACCGAAATTGATAGAGCTAGTAAGTCCCTCTATGGCTTCATGCGTATGTTTGAGTCCTATTTTAAATGTGCTTTTGTCTTCAAATACGCTGTAGGTATCGTGACGAAAAGATTGCGTAAATATTGTCTCTCCTCCTAAAAATCCATGAAAAGTGTTACTGTTGGTGACAAAAAAACCTTTATTCTCAAACGATTTTTGTATGTTGTCACTCTCTATAAACTTCTTATACTCTGCACCCACTACCAAAAAGTCCGTACCCGCATAAGGAATTTTAGAATTGAAACCCAACTCCTCAACCTTTCCTTTATAAGAAGTGGTTTTAACAACTCCCGTAAAGTCGGGTTCCGTATAGTCTCTTTCAAAAGTAGAGCGTTTGGCATAGAGGCTCAGTGTATTAAAGCTGTCTATATGGTTGAAGTGTATAGATGAAAAAGTCTCATTGTTTGTGTAGGTTGCTATGCCGTTTGGATTTCCAAATGTGTCATACTCACCACTCGCCTCTATAATAGTATGAGAAATATCTATATTGTTTGTCTCATTGATCGTGTAGCCTGCATGAAACACTGTTGTTTTATTTTTGTAGCCGTCATCTTCAAGGCTCTCTAAATCTACATTGCCTTTTGTCTGTGCGGAGAAGCCGTCACTTTCGATGACATGATGAGCCATTTTAAGATAAAAGTCATCAACGGATTGAGATAGGCTAATACCGTATTTTTTAGTATTAAAGCTTCCTCGTTCTGCATTTATAGAGCCGTGTGTCCCTTGTCGTGTATCCTTTGTAATGATGTTGATAGCACCGGCACCGGCATCTGCCCCCCAGACACCCGATTGGGCACCTTTGATGATTTCTATTTGTACGATATTATCTACCATAAGGTGTTCAAACGGTGCACCGTTTAGTCCTGTATGATCGTTGTAGCGAATGCCGTCGATGAGGACAAGCGTTCTTTGGGAGTTCATACCTCTTAGATAGACGGAGGTACTCTGACCCAGTCCGCCGTTTTGGGTCAGGCTGATACCTCCTAGAGAGTCTAGGGCCTCAGCCACCGTAGTAAATCCTCTCTCTTCTATCTCTTGTGCCGTGATGACATCTACATTGGATGTGACATCTTTAAGGTTTTGAGTAGTTTTTGTAGCAGAGACTACTATAATGTCTTGCAGTGTCTCTTCTGCAAAAGTGCTTGTATTGAAAAGTAGTGTAGCCGTTATTAGGCTTAGTGTTTTTTTTATCATGGTATTATCCGATATGTTATGTTTATGGGTATGTTTGCTTTTAAAGCGATTGCTCTCGTGAACCGTCTGTAAAAGACGACACAGCGTCAGCGTAGTGTATGGAGCTTTTGCTCTATACGCGTCCTGTCAATGGAGGAGCGGTTTTATGAGGCACAAGCGAATACGCAAGTTTATGGTACTGATAGTTACCGTCTAGCGTACAAAGCTTATGCAACGTTGAGTACATCGCTATGACGGCAAGGCAAAAGTACTGTTTGTTGTGTCCACGGAGGTATTTTTTCATAAGTGAATTATAACTTGGGGAACTTAGAGTGGATTAAAGTATATTTTAACAATGTTTGATATTTTTAGTTTAATAGTGTTGTTATTGAAAAAGAGTAAGGGGTTTTCTTTTGTATACAAAATAGGGAGTGTATTATAAATACTTGACTATTTTTCTGATGAGATGACGAAAAGGATTTTATTAAAATGATAGATTACTCAACCATATTATCTACTGTATTATCAAAAAATATATTACATTTTGGTATTTATTACCAATTATTGTAATTGTAATGTTTTTTAAAACACCAATCGAGAAAGGTATAGCCGGTGAATTTCTTGTTAATTTAGCAATTAATAGTAGGTTATATAAAAAGAAATATCACCTTCTGAAAAACGTAACACTTCCAACAGAAGACGGAACTACCCAAATTGATCATATTATTGTTTTACAATATGGAATATTCGTGATTGAAACAAAAAATATGAAGGGTTGGATTTTTGGTGAAGAACATCAACGGACATGGACACAGAAAATATATAAACATACAAGCAAGTTTCAAAACCCGTTACATCAAAACTATTTTAAGTTCATCTTTGATGATATATCGTAACCCAGAGGAAGTCGTAGTAAATAGATAAAATGTAGAAAATCACGCTATGAACGAAACAGCGTATTTTGGGCGGTGCCTTGCCGTTATCATTACTAGCAAGAATAAAAAGAGGTTAGATTATAGCGTGAAGTATAGCATTTATTAAACTAAAAAAAGTATAATCATCTTAATCATTTTTAGGAGATTTTATGGTAATTGAAACAGTCCAATCGACTGAAGCATTTAAAGCATTGGTCACAGAAGTAACTTCACAAGCAGGGTACAAGGAGCCTGTGGCATTTGGTATAGCACGGGTTGACCGTGGTCAGAAAAATGCTGAAAAGATTCTTCAAGCAAATTTTGGATGTATGAACTGGAAAGAGAATTTCGGTTCGGCAGCAGTATTTATCAAGGCATTACAAGAGGCTAAAATAGATGTGGATTTTTCCGGATCTGAGTTTGTAGCAACGATTAACGAAAACTTTGTAGAGAATGCTATGGCAGCTTTTACCCCCTATTTGGCAGAGGCCACGGGAGAGGCACATAAAAATGTGCAAGTGATTAAAACCCTTGCAAATATGGGTGATATCGGTAAAAACTTTAGAATCGTTTTTCTTTTTGAGGATAGCAAAGCGCTTAGTGTTGAAGCAGTTTACCTAAAGCTATATGCACTCTCTTTAGGCAAAGCAGAATTAAGAAAAGTCAATCTTGATGGTGCCTTTGGCATTTTGCACAATGTGGCATGGGTAGGCAATAGACCGTATGAATTGGAGTATCTAAGAGAGAATGAAATAGAGATGAAGTTAAACGGTACATTCCCTTATATTGATGCAGTGGACAAATTCCCAAGATACCTGCAGCACATCATTCCTGCAGACAATACCAGAATCCTAGAAGCATCTAAAGTAAGAATGGGCGCACAACTGGCAGCAGGAACTACGGTAATGCCCGGAGCATCATATATTAACTTTAATGCAGGGACACTCGGTCCGGTGATGGTTGAGGGACGTATCTCCTCCTCAGCGATTGTCGGTGCAGGCTCTGACGTAGGCGGAGGAGCGAGTATTTTAGGCGTTCTCTCCGGAACGGATGGGAACCCTATAAGTATTGGAGAAAATACGCTACTCGGTGCAAACTCTACATGTGGTATCCCTCTAGGAGACGGATGTATTATTGATGGAGGTCTAGCGATTTTTGCAGGGACAAAGGTCAGGGTACATCCGGATGAGTTGGCTAAGATTGTCAAAGCCAACCCAAATGTATCGTTTGAAAATAAAACAACATTTAGAGCAGATGCTTTTCAGGGGCTTAACGGTCTTCACTTCAGACAAGACTCTACAACAGGCGAGATTATCGTAAGACGCAGTACGCGTGAGGTAAAATTGAATGAGGATTTACATTAATCCTTCTATTTTATGCACGTGTAAAAGGAAGGTTGTGAGGACTCTATTTTACGGAGAAAATAGATGAGAGTAGATAAATGGTTATCGGCCGTGAATGTAGTAAAACGCCGTACCATTGCTACGGATATGCTTAAATCGGGTGTTGTGTTTATCAATGACATGAAAGCCAAAGCATCTAAAGACGTTAAGATAGGAGATAAGATAACTATTGCTTACCTTAAAGGTGAAAAACACTATGAAGTGTTACAAATCCCTAAAACCAAGACCATTGCCAAATCTCAGAAAGATGAGTTTGTAAGGGAACTATAAATGAATATCAAAGCACAGTTTGAAAAACTCTTCAACAACGAAATGCCTACGGATGAAGCACGTCAACTCCTCATAGATCTTTATAACAAAGGGGAGAGCGGGGAAGATATAGCAGCTGCGGCTTCTGTGATGCGAAAGCACTCGATTAAACTGCATCTTTCCGATGAACTTCGTGGAAAGGCTATTGATATCGTGGGAACAGGGGGCGATAAAAGCGGGAGCTTTAATATCTCTACGACCGTCTCCTTACTGCTGGCTTCTATGGGGCGTGTGGTGGCAAAGCACGGCAACAGAAGCATTACGTCTAACTCCGGGTCTACCGATCTGCTTGAAGCTTTAGGCTTAAATCTTGATTTAACGATAGAAAATAAGATTAAAATGCTTGAAGAGACAGGGTTTTGTTTTTTCCCTGCCACAGATCATCATCCTGCAATGAAACATATAATGCCTATACGAAAGTCTATTGAACATAGGACGATTTTTAACCTATTGGGCCCACTAACAAACCCTGCAGGGGCTAAAAAATACTTGCTTGGTGTATTTGACGCTTCTTATATAAAGGTTATGGCGGAGGCACTTTTAGAGTTAGAGGCTAAAAGAGCCTATGTACTCTCTAGTATGGACGGTATGGACGAGATAGGTATCTCTGCCAATACAGCCTTTGTATATATAGAGAATGGGGTGATAAGCGAGGGGGAGATTAATCCCGAGACTTTTGGTTTCAAGCTCGCATCTAAGCAGGAGATACGCGGTGGAGATGCCAAGCATAATGCACAAATTACTAGAGATATTTTCTCAGGCGAAGAGTCCGGTGCTAGAAGAGACATCGTACTGCTTAATGCTGCTTTTGCTCTCTTTGTCGATGGCAGAGTAAGAGATATCCAAGAAGCGATAGAGATGTCAAAAGCACAGCTGGAGAGTTCAAAGGCCAGAGAACACCTGAATTTTATGGTGGACGTTTCACATAAATTAGTTGATTAGAAAATAAGTATGGAAGAGATAGAGGCCGCATTGGATGAGTTGCAGAGGGTGGTAGATTACTTAGATAAGGTACTGCCTTCAAATGCAATAGTCTTTTTGCGCGGTGATCTCGCCGCAGGAAAAACTACCCTTACGCAGGCCATTGCAAAAGCAAAAGGTGTGATGGAAGAAGTCACTTCACCTACGTTTTCTCTTCAGCACTGTTATGAAGGGCGTGAAGGAAAAGATCTTTATCATTACGATTTATACCGAACGACTTATGAAGAGTTTATGAAAACAGGGCTTGTTGAGGAATTTGAAAAACCAGGCTGGCATTTGGTAGAGTGGGGTTGCAAGAGACTGAAAGATTTTTTACAGAGTATCGGATATGATGTTTTCACCATAGAGATAGAGCCAAGAGAAAAGAGCAGAATCTACAGGATGGAAGCGTGAGACATACTATTGAGGCAAAAAACCTTGCAAAAGTTATTAAAAAAACCAAGATTGTGCATGATATCTCTTTGGAGATTCGAAGTAAAGAGATCGTAGGGCTTTTAGGACCAAACGGTGCAGGAAAGACCACATCTTTTTATATGGTGTGTGGATTGACGCATGCCACACGCGGGCAGGTATTTTTAGACGGTGAGGATATTACCCACATGCCGTTAAGTCAAAGAGCACAGATGGGAATAGGCTATCTGCCCCAAGAGTCAAGTATCTTTAAAGATTTAACGGTAGAGGAGAATCTGATTATTGCAGCAGAGGCACTGAATCTCTCTAAAGAGACAATAGCTCAGCGTATAGAAAAGCTTCTTGAAATTTTCAATATTGAACCGATACGTTCACGACTCGGTATACGTTTAAGCGGAGGAGAGAGAAGACGTGTCGAGATTGCACGTGCTTTGGTAGGAGAACCTAAATTTTTGCTTTTAGACGAGCCCTTTGCGGGAGTAGATCCCATAGCAGTCATTGATATACAAGCCATTATACGTCAGTTAGTAGAGCTGAATATGGGTATACTCATTACAGATCATAACGTACGAGAGACTTTGGGTATCTGTGACAGAGCCTATGTGATGCGAAGCGGTGAGATGCTTGCATCAGGCAGTGCAGAGGAGATAGCCAATGATGAAAATGTCCGAAAATACTATTTGGGTGAGCATTTTACGTTTTAATGAGACTCAAAGA
The DNA here is from genome assembly GCA_026989435.1 of Sulfurovum sp. Classification (GTDB taxonomy): domain Bacteria; phylum Campylobacterota; class Campylobacteria; order Campylobacterales; family Sulfurovaceae; genus Sulfurovum. The sequence continues at coordinate 31,380 of JALSJI010000090.1, read as the reverse complement.
GATCAAGGCACTTCTAGACAAAGAGGCAGAGAGACGAAACAGCTATTTTGAAATCTCTCCAAAAAAGCCGGATCCTCTTCTTATAGCAAGAGAGTATCCTGATGAAACTATAGCACTTATTTGTGCACTTTTTGCTTATGGCAATGTATCTTTGATTGTAAAATTTTTGCAAAGTTTGGATTTTAGGCTATTAAAAGAGAGTGATGAAGCGATTACAAAAGCACTTAGTTCACACTATTACCGTTTTCAAAATGCTAAAGATATCTCTTCGTTTTTTATAGCATTAAAGCGTCTCAAGGAGATAGATAGTATCGAAAATATTGTCTATGCGGGGTATCGTAAAAATGAGGATATTCTTGAGGGATTATGGAAATTGATCGATAGATTAAGGTCCGTCTATCCTTATAAAAGCAGAGGATATGACTTTTTGGTAGGATCGTTGCCGGGCAACAAAAATAGAATGGGTACCTATAAACGCTATATGATGTATCTGCGTTGGATGGTACGTAAAGATCATCTAGATTTAGGATTGTGGACAAAGATAGACAAAAAAGATCTGCTTTTGCCTCTTGATACCCATACTTTTAAGGTTTCTCGGCGATTAGGACTACTAAAACGAAAAAGCTACGATATGAAAGCAGTGCTTGAGATTACCCAAAGATTGCAGCGCTTTGACAAAGCCGACCCCATGAAATACGATTTTGCCCTTTACAGACTAGGACAGGAAAAATTAGAGTAGCAAATAGCCGCTTCTAGGTATCCATTAAGTACAAAAAGGCTATAATCATGCCAATAATTCAACACATGAGGATATTTTATGGAAGGCATTTTTACATATCTGGGTGCTATTTTCGGACATGGACAGATGTTGTTTGTTACACATTTGATATTAACCGCGGTCATCATTCTATTTATTGCCAAAATGGCAACCAAAAGCCTTAGAGCTGTTCCGGATGGTGTACAAAATGTGCTAGAGACATTTTTAGAGGGTGTCATTGCCATGGGTAAGGATGTTATCGGCGAAGAGCATGCACGAAAATATTTGCCGCTGGTTGCAACGATAGGGCTCTTTGTGCTTATCAATAATCTTATTGGTATTATTCCCGGTTTTGAATCACCTACATCCAACATCAACGTAACACTGGTTTTGGCTTTGGTCGTCTTTGTTTACTATAACTATGAAGGTGTTAAAAAACATGGAGCATTCAATTATGTAAAGAGTTTTGTTCATCTAGGAGAGATGAACCCCATAGCGAAATTTGCCATGTCGGTTTTAATGTATCCTATAGAGATTGTTTCTCACCTTTCACGCATTGTATCGCTTTCGTTCAGGCTTTTTGGGAATATCAAAGGAGATGATCTCTTCTTATGGGTACTGCTTATGTTGGTACCTTGGATTATTCCTATCACACCACTGGTACTCTTGACTTTTATGGCGTTTTTGCAGACCTTTGTCTTTATGATATTGACCTATGTCTATTTAGCAGGTGCCATAGCCATTGACGAGGATCATTAATTAGACCAATGAGATTGGGCAATAGACCTCTTGGTTTTCTAGTTAGCTTTCTTTTGGGAGTTGCTTGGGCATCTATATTTGTAGGAGCAGTGAGTTCTTTTTTGCTCTTTTATGAAGAGACCTTTTTTTATGCACTTGTCTCAGCATTTATTGCAGCACTCCCGGGTATCGTATCCGTGCTGTTGCTAGAGTATTTTATCACTAGCAAAGAGAGACTTGAAGAGCTTAAAAAACAGACCGGACTGCTGGAGAAACTGCTTCGGGATTAATCGCAATATTGCTATAATATCTGAATAAATACGTGAGGATCTACTTCTATGTTTGAAACCGTCATTGGTCTTGAGGTTCATGTACAGCTAAATACCCAAACCAAACTTTTTTGTGCTTGTCCTACAAGCTTTGCTATGCATCAAAATAGCAATACCTGTCCTACTTGTCTTGCCCTTCCCGGAGCATTGCCGGTGGTTAACAAAGAAGCTGCCATAAAGGCTATGAGACTTGGATATGCACTCAATGCCAAGATCAATCATACCTCTTATTTTGACAGAAAATCCTACTTTTATCCGGACAGCCCTTCTGCCTATCAGATTACACAATTTACTACTGCCATTATAGAAGATGGAGATTTAGAGATAGATTTACCAGACGGTAGTAAAAAAAGCATTGGTATTATACAAGCGCATCTTGAGGCAGATGCAGGTAAAAATATACATGAGGGAAGTATTTCCAAAGTAGATTTGAACCGTGCAGGAACCCCTTTGCTGGAAATTGTCTCCGCTCCCGATATGCGAAGTGCCGATGAGGCAGTGGCATATCTCAAAAAGCTTCATACAACGGTACGCTATTTGGATATCTCAGATGCCAACATGCAAGAGGGATCTTTCAGGTGTGATGTCAATGTCTCAATCCGCCCGAAAGGAGAAGAGCGCTTTGGCACAAGAGTAGAGATTAAAAATATTAACTCTTTTAAATTTGTAGCTGCAGCTATTGCCTATGAAGTAGAGCGGCAGATTGAAGCCTATGAAGATGGTGTCTATGAAAGTGAAATTTGGCAGGAGACGCGCTTATGGGATGTAGAAGCAGGTGAGACACGCTCTATGCGCGGGAAAGAAGAGGCTGCAGATTATCGTTATTTTCCGGATCCGGATCTACGTCCGTTGATTGTCACTGAGGAGATGATTGATGAAGCCAAAGAGATGCCTGAACTTCCGGATGACAAAGTAGCTCGCTACACGAATGAGCTTGGTATCAAAAGGTATGACGCTCTGGTCATTACGGCAAATAAAGCGATGGCGTACTATTTTGAAGCAATGCTAGAGCAGGGTGCCCGGCCAAAAACGGCGGTAACATGGCTTACATCCGAGCTTTTGGGCCGTTTAAATAAAGCCGGATTAGGTATAGAGAACTCACCTGTTGATGCAAAAACCTTAGGCAGTCTCCTTGTGAAAATCTCCGATGGTACCATTTCGGGAAAAGGTGCCAAAGAGATACTTGATTATATGATGGAGAATGAAAGCCGTGATGTAGATGCACTCATAGATCAATTAGGTTTGGCACAGATGAGCGATGATGGCACTATTTTGGAAATCATAGATAAAATTTTAGCTGCCAATGAAGAGAAAGTAGTAGAGTATAAAAACGGAAAAGAAAAACTTTTTGGGTTCTTTGTAGGAGAGACGATGAAAGCCAGTAAAGGTACGGCAAACCCTGCAAAGGTTAATACTTTACTCAAAGAGAGACTCGGTTAGGGTATATAAAGATATGGCAACATGAATCAGACACTGCTCTCTTTTGCTCTTAGACTGCACGCCTCTAAGCGCTACAGAGATACAAAAAAGTTTATACGTGATATCTTAAACAATAGTAACAACCCTTATAAAAAATATATAGATATTACGATTATATTTTTGATTATGAGCTCTGTATCTATTCTTGTCTATGAGGTTAAACACCCTGTGCCTGAGTGGATTGATATCTATGACATATATTTTGTCTCTTTCGTCTTTTTGATTGAGTATCTTCTACGTTTATGGGTATATAATGATGTCACCGAACCTGTGGTTAATGCCTATTACGATGCTCGGTTTTTAGGTAAAGAGTTCTCTGCTTTTGCTATCTTCAAAAAGGGTTTGAAAGAGAAACTACGCTATATGCTTACCCCTTCTGCATTGATAGACCTTTTGGCGATTTTCCCTGCCTATAGACCGGTTAGGGTTTTGCGTATCTTTGTTCTCTTTAGGGTATTGAAGCTTTTGCGCTATACTAAAAGTATTAATCAGTTTACCCAAGTACTTTCAAACAAAAAGTTTGAGTTGCTCACGCTGCTTTTTTTACTCATTTTTGTGGTGATGACAGCCGGTATTGCACTCTATGTGATGGAAGAGAAGCAAAATCCAAATATAGATTCTTTGTTCGATGCATTTTACTGGGCATTGGTAACTATATCTACGGTAGGATACGGTGATATTGCTCCTGTGACGGCAGAGGGAAGAAGTATCTCCGTGTTGGTTATTGTAGCAGGGATTGCGATGATCTCTTTTGCCACTTCAGTCATTGTTTCTGCTTTTTCTGAAAAGTTGAGCGAGCTGAAAGAAAACCGTATTATTGAGCAGATCAATAAAAGCAAATCTTTTTTGCTTATCTGTGGATATGGACAGATGACAAAAATGTTTTTACGGGAATACGCAAGTGCGTATGAAAACCATATTATTTTAGAAAAAAGCATTGAACGTATGGAGCAAGCACGTCGAGACGGGTATGATGCTATCAATGAAGATGCTAGCCGTTATGAAACCTTAAAAAAGTTTAACACAGTTTTATGCAATATTACACTCTTGTGCCTAACCTCTAATGATGTGGAAAACATCTATATCACGCTCAATGCCAAAAGTATCTCAAAGCGTATAAAAGTGGTAGCAAGGGTTAATGACGGTACAATAGCAAGCAAGTTTATACATGCCGGTGCCGATCATATACTCATGCCGCACACTGTAGCAAACAGTATGATACATACAGCCATTACCCAGCCTGTAATGTATAAAGCAATACATGCAATGCTTATGGGAAAAAGTGTAGCACGTATTGATGAAATAAGAGCCTATGGATGTAAAGGTATTATAGGAAAGAGTATAGAGAGCTTGGCGTTTAAGCGTGCCAAAGTATTACTCATGGGTATCCAAAGAGATAAGACTTTTATATTTAATCCTGCTCCTACGGAATTGGTACACTCTAGAGACATACTTGTGGTGATGGGAAGGAAGATTAGTTTGGACTATTTTAAATCCTTGTATGAAGAGGAGAGGGATTGATGGTAGCATACCGTATACTGCTTTTTGGCTATGGAAACCACGGGAAGTTTATTGCAAAAGGGTTGATTGAGGATGGATTTGAGGTACAAGTAGTAGTAGATAATCAACAGCATTGTCAAGAGGCTGTAGAGGATGGATTTAATGACAGCTTAGAGATTGATATTACCAAAGATGAGGCATTAAAGGCATTGCATCCTGAAAATTATGCCAAATTAGTCTGCGTGATGGAAAATGAACATCTCAATGTCTTTCTTACCCTCTCTTTACGTTCGCTTTTTAAGGAGTGTTATATTTTATCGATTTCCGACTCTATACATACAACGAAAAAACTTCAAATGGCAGGGGCCGATAAGGTCATTGATATGTATGAGGTCTCTGCGCATAAAATACATAATATACTTAACCGTCCCGTAGCAACACGACTCTTAGAAGAGTTTGTAACTCGTAAAAACGGTATAGGGTTTAGAGAGTATGTGATACCCGAAAATTCATTTTTGCATGGATTGATGACAGATGATATCGACTTTTCTAGGTTTGGTCTTTTATTGGTAGGTATGATAGATGAAGAGCTAGGAGAGCACTTTACCTTTATTACAGCAGGCATTAACCATAAGCTAGACAGTGGGGATACAATTGTTTGTATAGGCGAAAAAAAATATTTGGATGATTTTGGAGATACCGTACAAAAGAGGAAGATAGGGAATCTGGGACGAAAAAAGTAGATAAGCAGCTTGGAACTATCTTTTATCAAAAGGAATGGTATCTACAGTAAAATCCCTAAATTTTTTTAAAAGCCAATGATGCTCATCGGAGTTCTCAATAAAGTAAAAATAGATTCCTTCACCTTCATCGTCATTTTGTATCAGTACACTCGGTGTATTAGCCAAAGCCCAGTCACTTAAGCTTTCGTAGGGAGTATCATCCGGTTTTAATATAAAAGTTTGAGCAATAATCTCTTTTTCTAGCGAGTAAAAAAAGAATCGTTTTTGTACGATCTCTTCAGGTTTAAGTTTAGTTGCTTGGTTTAATCTATAAAGATTATATCCAAACTCTTTCATAAGTTCTAAAAGTAAAGGTTTAAACCAAGACATGACTTTGTTCATGCATTCAAAGGTCTCTCTATCCGTATTGTCTCTATCGAGATATACGGTATTATAATCTTTACATATATTGTTGTAGTCTATCGATAGTCCTATCTTTTTCATTGTCTATTCCTCAGTTGGCCGCTATTTATTATGGTGTAAAAAATATGGGATTTTATCATTAATCGGTATAATATCTACATTATAACAAATTTATGATATAGAAAGGAAAAAGTTCTATGAAAAAAATAAGTGTGATAGGCAGTGGTTTTATCGCCAAAGGTATTGTACAACTGCTAGAGAGTAGTCCAAGCTATAGTTTAGAGAAAATTTTAACACGTTCAAATATAGGTTCAAGGAAAGATTTTCCTTGTTATGAGAAATTAACAAATAACTTGGATGAGTTGATTGAGCATTCAGATCTTATTGTAGAGTGTACCGGTGATGCTATCTATGCAGCAGACTCAATCGATAAAATATTAAAAGCTTCTTTGCCCGTAGTTACTATGAATGCCGAGTTTCATGTAACGTGTGGTTCGTACTTTGTCGGTAAAGGGTTGCTAACGGAGGCAGAAGGTGATCAGCCCGGTGTACTTGCTATGCTCAATGAAGAGGCCTTGTCTATGGGGTTTAAACCATTAGTATATGCAAATATGAAAGGTTTTTTAGCACATAATCCTACTGAAGAAGATATGAAGTTTTGGGCAGATAAACAAGGTTTTAGTGTTGATATGACAACCTCTTTTACAGATGGAACAAAGGTGCAGATTGAGCAGACCTTAGTTGCTAATGGACTGGGTGCAGATATTGCACAAGATGGTCTCATAGGGCTAGAGAATGATGACACTTGGGAAGGTGGTGCACTTTTAGCCAAAAAAGCAAAAGAGTTAGGCAGACCCATTAGTGATTATCTTATTTCTCCCGCTGTAAAGCCAGGCGTGTTTATCGTTGCTGAGCATAGTGATGCACATCATATTGGATTAAGCAATTATAAAATGGGTAATGGTCCATTTTTTGTCTTAGATAGACCTTACCACCTATGTTATTTCGAAATTATTAAAACGATTGACAGAGTATTGCAAGGAAGAGGTATTTTACTTGATAATAATGAAGTACCTACTATCAGTACAGCCACCATAGCTAAGAGAGACTTAAAAGCAGGGGAGAGCATCAAGAAAGGTATAGGTAGTTTTGATGTGCGCGGTATTGCAGTGAAAATCAAAGAACATAAAAACCATGTACCTATTGGGCTTATGAAAGATGTTGTTTTAAAAAGAGATATAGCCGAAGGGAGTATTGTGACATTTGATGATGTCGAAGTACCTGCTAGTCTAGCATTAACTGCATGGAAAAATATAGAAAAAAATCTATTTTCTGTGTAAATAGATCAAATAGTCATGATTTTTGATTATAGTCAAAATAATTTGACATTTTTTTTGATAAAATGATGTGATTGAATCTTAAAGGGGAATAGTGTGAAAAAAATTGGTGTCATTGGAACAGGATTTATAGCAAAGGGGTTTGTGAATGCATTGTTAAATCATCCTCACTACAAAGTAGGAAAGATACTTACAAGATCAACGATAGAGGAGAGATCAGATTTTCCATCCAATGAAAATATGACCAATGAAATAGATGACCTTATAGAAAGTTCAGATTTGATTGTAGAGTGTACGGGCGATGCGATTTATGCTTGTGAGACTATAGATAAAATTTTAAAAGTAAACATACCGGTGGTGACGATGAACTCAGAGTTTCATGTTACGGTAGGCTCCTATTTTATAGACAAAGGTATGGTAACCGAAGCTGAAGGCGATCAGCCCGGAGTTTTGGCCGCCTTACACGAAGAGGCGGTTGCTATGGGGTTTAGACCGCTTGTTTACGGCAATATCAAAGGTTTTTTAAATCATAATCCCAGTTTAGAGGAGATGAAGTACTGGGGCGGAAAGTCGGGCATTAGCTTGGATATGGTTACGTCATTTACCGACGGCACTAAAATGCAAATAGAGCAGACATTGGTTGCCAATGGATTTGGCACAACGATTGCACAAGAGGGTCTCATAGGATTAGAGAACGATGATGATTTAGAAGGGGGGAGTATTCTCGCAAAAAAGGCTAAAGAGATAGGAGAACCTATTAGCGACTATCTACTTTCATCTAAGCTGTTTGCCGGGGTATTTTTAACCGTGGAGCATGATGCAAATCAAGCAGAGGGGCTACGCTACTATAAAATGGGTGAAGGACCTTTTTATTCACTGCTTAAACCCTATCATCTATGTCATCTGGAGATTTTTAAGACTATTGCAAGGGTATTTGACGGCAAGGGCGTGCTTTTAGATAATGGTAAAAACCCTACTATTAGTACTGTTACCGTTGCCAAAAGAGACTTAGCATCGGGTGAGCGTATTGCAAAAGGTATAGGAAGTTTTGATGTACGGGGTATTGCTGCTAAGATAAAAGACCATCCAAACCATGTACCCATAGGGCTTATGAAAGATGCTGTCGTAAAAAGAGATGTACCTGAGGGTGCTATTTTGACTTTTGACGATGTCAAAATCCCGGAGAGTTTGGCACTCAGTGCATGGAAAAGCATAGAAGCGAAGGTACTAGGAGCGTAGGTAGAAAGATGGAGATAAAAGAGACGAAATTAGAGGGTGTTTATACCATAGAACCAAAAATATTTGGGGATGAGAGAGGCTATTTTGCAGAGACATATAGAAAAGATTTGCTTGAAAGGAGATTAGCTTACACGATAGACTTTGTACAGGATAATGAATCCAAATCTTCATTGGGTGTTTTCAGGGGACTGCACTATCAGCTCCCTCCTTTTTCTCAAACAAAACTGGTAAGAGTCATTCAGGGGAGTGTATTGGATGTGGCAGTAGATATTCGCAAAGGCTCTCCGACATTTGGTGAGCATATGATGATAGAGTTATCCGAAGAGAACAAAAAACAGCTTTTGGTACCGCGAGGTTTTGCCCACGGCTTTGTGGTCACGTCCGACACGGCTATCTTTTCCTACAAGGTGGACAATTACTACTCTCCCGAACATGACAGAGGTATACTCTATAATGATCCGGACTTAGGGATAGAGTGGGGCATAGACGGAACAGAACTACTGCTCTCTGAAAAAGATCGCAAACAGCCACGGTTTAAAGATGCCGATTTGTTTGATTACCGTCAAAATTTATATGAATAGAAAGCAGTATGGAAATAGCAATTATCGGTGCAGGTAAGTGGGGGCAGGCACTCTATCATGCCTATAGCCAAAAGAACAACGTAGTCATTACTTCGCGTCGGCAAAAAAATATAGAAAATTTTGTAAGTATTGAAGAGGCACTGACGTATCACTATCTGGTTATTGCAATTCCTGCACAATATGTACGTCAGTGGATGCAAGAGAATTTTGTGGATCACGGTCAAAATCTGCTTGTTGCAGCAAAAGGTATAGAGGCAAATACCGGTGCATTTCTCAATGAAGTCTATGAAGCATTTATCAGCAAAGAGAGACTGGCATTTATCTCCGGTCCCTCTTTTGCGGCAGAGGTGGAGCAATCTCTTCCCACTGCCTTAATCATATCTTCTGCCAATCAAAATTTGGCACAATGCTATGCAGATGCTCTGCCTGCATTTATTAAAGGGTATGTGAGTGACGACGTGGCAGGAGCAGAAATCTCTGGAGCCTACAAGAACGTCATAGCCATTGCAGGTGGCATTTGTGACGGACTCGGACTTGGAAACAATGCAAGAGCGGCATTGATTTCACGCGGCCTAGTAGAGATGACAAGATTTGGTGAGTCTTTTGGCGCAAAGCCTGAAACCTTTTTATCTTTAGGAGGTGCAGGAGATCTCTTTTTAACCGCATCTTCAACACTTTCACGTAATTACAGAGTGGGACTCGGACTTGCTCAGGGTAAAGAGCTTGAGACTATTTTAGATGAGTTACAAGAGGTAGCAGAGGGTATACCTACGGCAAGGGCTTTACATAAAATAGCAAAAAAAAGGGGTATCTACCTTCCCATTGCAGACGAGGTATATGCGATGATTGAAGAGAGAAAAGATCCTTTAGAGAGTGTTAAAGATCTTCTTTCTTAATTTTTTAGCATATCCATCTCTTTCTCATATACCTTTGTTTTTATATCAAAGATCCCAAGCAGTGTGGAAAATAGATTGTCGTGTGAGAATCTTCTTTTTGATTGTTGTGCCAAATGCGCTCTGTCTATGGGAAATGTTTTAGAAAACCACATCAGTGTACCTACATGTTTTTGATGATCCGGTGCAATAAAGTAGGGAAGACCATGCAGGTATAGACCGCCTTCACCTAGAGATTCACCATGATCAGCCATATATATCATCGCCGTATGAGACTCTTTTTCATAGTGTTTTAAGAGCTTGATAGTTTTTGAGAGGAAGTAGTCCGTATATAACAGGGCATTGTCATAGGCATTGCTTATCTCCTCTTTTGAACACTTTTCAAGCTGGTTGCTCTTGCATACGGGAGTAAATCGTTCAAATGTTTTGGGATAACGTTTATAATAAGCAGGTCCATGATTACCCATTTGGTGCAATACGATGAGTATATCTTTACTACTTTTTTCTATAACATTTTTTAGTCCTTCAAGCATACCGAGATCACGGCACTCTGTCTCATCACAGAGAGGATTGCGTTTGGCACTCTTATAATGTTCGTAAGTTACTCTGAGCGCAACACCTTTGGAATCGGAATTGTTGTCTCGCCATAAAACATGCACGCCTGCATAAGAGAGAATATCCAAGACGTTATAGGTATTGTAGCCTTTTGTACTGCTGTAGTCGTCTCTGTGATAAACAGAGAACATGCAGGGTACCGAGACGGCCGTTGTTGTACCGCAGGAGTAGAGATTGGAAAAATTGATAATATCCTCTTTTTCTAACAAAGGATTGGTTTTTTTCTTATAACCGTTAAGAGAGAAGTGGTCTGCTCTTGCCGCTTCTCCTACAACCATGATCACTATTTTTCTCTTTCTTTGTGCCGGAGCATCGGTGACGGCATCCTCTCCAATGATTTTCATCGGAATATTTCTTTGCTTAAAGTGTTCATAGGTATAGGCAACACTGTTGTAGATGCTTGCATGAGGATTGGTATATAGACGTAAACTTTTATGCTCTCTGAAAAAAGAGGTGTAGTGTTTGGAAAAAGTAAAAAGCAAGAGGAGAATGAGTAGGAGATGTAAAAAGATAAGTGAGAGTGTAGACCAAAGCTCTTTTTTGAACCCCTTCTCCTCTAAAGGGAGTTTATAGACAATAACAGAGGGGACGATACCCATGAGAATCAGTGAAACTATGAGCTCAAAACTGAGTAGTTCCATACTCTCTTGTATATTTGTCTGTAGTACGTTTTCTATCATAGTTTTGTCCATAATGATATTGTAGCTTTGCATAAAATACTGTACACAGGAAGCTAGAAGAAGTGTAAAAATCAGTACGGGCTTAATCGTATATCTAAAGCCAAAGAGCGAGAAGATAATTACAAGTAAAGCATAAAGGATAAGGACAAGAGAGAGTAAAAATCCAAGGTTAGAGATAGTGATGGGGTAGATTTTAAAAACCTGTTCAAAAAAGTTCAGGTTAAACAAGAGGGTGATAAAGAGTGCTGTTGCAATCACTAAAAATCTTATTGAAAATTGTCTCACATGTCACCTTTTAATATTAAATAATAGCATTATAACGAAAAAAGAGAAATAAAATGAAATGACCACTAGTTGTTTAGGGTTATTTTGTTATGATACACCCACAAGAGGAGTTTAATGTTATGCAGTATCGATGGGGCATTGTTGTTATTGTGCTTATGATGAGTGTTCTGTGTTCTGCGGAAGAGAAAGAGACCTCTCTCGTTACCCGTCCGATAAAAATACAAGGTCAAAAACATATTACACTTGAAAGACTCTATGAGGTGCTAAGTGTGGAAAGAAAAAGTTTTTTTGCTTTTTGGAAAGAAGATAGACCCCGTATTAAAGAGAAATTGATTCCGACGCTGCTTTCGACTTTGAAGAGCTTTTATAATTCTGAGGGGTTTTACAATGCGAGATTTAAGCTAAACAAGAGTGATGAAGTACTGGTTTTAGAGATTAAAGAAAACAGACCTGTAAAGATAAAAAAGATAGATATACAGAGTGATTTTCCTATTCAAAATTTTATCAAAGTAAAAAAAGGGGAGATCTTTAGATCCAAAACGTTTATAGAGACGAAAAACGGTATGATTCAAGCTTTACTTAATAAGGGATACTGCTCTTATGATTTAGAGACAAAGGCATATGTAGATCTTCAGAAACATAGTGTGGATATACGCTACAGACTGAAAAAAGGTGACATCTGTACCTTTGGAGATACGATTATTAAGGGACTTAAGAGTATAGATCCCGAGATAATCAAGACAAGAGTGGTAGCAAAAAAGGGTGAACGCTATGACCCCCAAAAGATTCAAGAGAGCTATGCAAGAGTTTTTGATTTGGATGCCTTTGATAGTATTATTCTAGGTACGGATAGAAAATTTTATAATGAGGTACCGGTAGATATTACACTCACGGAACTAAGTCAACCCTATCATTATGAAGTAGGTGCAGGATATGACACTTTTGTAGGTGCTAGAGTGCATGGCATGATAAGCAAACGCAACTTTTTATCTAATGCACAGAAAATCACCCTTAGAGGCTCCTGGTCGCAACGAGAGCAACTCATTACGCTGGACTTTTTTAAACCGGTGCTCTTTAGAGCTTTTGGATATGGTGTCGATTTTGGGAGCAATATAGGATATTCCAATTTGGAATTTATAGGATTTAAAGAAGAGAAATCATTTTTAAGGACCTACTTGCAAAGCCATGAAGGAAGACTAAGCCTTAATGCAGGGCTGGCAGTTGAAAATATTAATATTTCACTTCTGAATAATTTCAGAAGAAATCAAAATCTGCTTCAGGCTGTCAAAGAGGGAAATTTTTTGCTCTTTTATCCCTATATACATGCAATATATGATGCAAGAGACTCAAAACTAAACCCTAAATACGGGTACTATCTCTCTGCCTATACGGAGTATGGTCTACCCTACGGAAGCGATGCCGGTGTCTATCTTAAGACACTTTTAGAGGGAAGGGTGATTCATACAATAGGCGACTTGACGCTGGCTAACGTAAGCAAATACGGTGTAGTAGATATAGCTGCCAATGAGATACCCGCATCCAAGCTTCTTTATGCAGGGGGTGCATTCTTTAACCGCGCTTACGGTTTTAGACAAATAGGTGTTATAGAGTCGAATAGACGCGACTCGATTGAGGGAGGGCTAAGTATGCTTAATTTCTCTTTTGAGGCAAACTATCCTCTATGGAAAAATATTTACGGAGCACTCTTTAGTGACCATACGATGATTACGGACAAAAGCTATAACTTTAGCGGAAACTATATCCATGCAGCAGGTGTAGGACTGCGTTACATGACACCTATTGGTCCTTTTAAAGTCGATATCGGATGGAATATCCATGATACTTCACAGTATGGTATCTCTTTTCAGATAGGACAGTCATTTTGAAAAAGATAGTTTTTGTTTTGCTGTTATTGTTTTCTTTTTTGATCTTGGCTCTATTTAGTGCCCTAAACTCCTCTTACGTAATATCCAAAATTGCAGATAGATATGCACCGGATTATCATATATCTTATGAGAAGATTTCAGGGAACATTTTTACAGGCATAGAAATTGAAAATTTACACTATGCCAATCAGAGGCTTGCTCATACTATTGTATACAAATGGAATCCTCTTGCTCTACTTCACAAAAAGATTTCTATCCGGCAAATCAAGATTGAAGATGCAAATATCGATCTTATTCAATCGCTTGTAAAGACCTTTGGTACAAAAGATACAAACAAGAGTAGTTCCGGTTCATTCGATTTTGATGTAGAAGTCGACAATATTGATCTAAAGCCGGATGCCTTTATACAAAACAATATAGCAGTACACAAGAGCCTTTTTCGTGCAGATAACATACACTATCGCAGCGACGGTAGTATAGATGTAGGTAAACTCTATATAGAGATAGACTCAAATCTTACACAATTAAAACTCAAAGGCAGTATGAAAGAGCAGGAGCTTATCTTTGAAGCATTGGAGCTAGATGCGCTGGATACGCACATGCTAGAAGCGCTTCTAAGCGCTTTTTCGCAAGAAAATGAAGCTAAGACAAAAGAGCAAGACAAGGAGCATCAAGCAGACTCTAAAAAGCCCTTTATCCCTAAAAGAGTTCGAATACTCTCTTTGAAAGGTTCAATCGTGGCAAGAGAGTACAAAACCGTCGCAGTCGATAATCTGGATATAGCAGTAAACAATGCAGATATAGATATACGAAAAATCGTACAAAATCAAAAAAATGCCATAGCGTTAGGTTCTTTGGCTCTTAAAATGGATACCAATGTTACATCGATTGATATGAATCTCTCTATAGATCAAGAGGATTTGATAGTTCATAGACTCACTCTGCACCATGTCGATACTGAGGCACTCGAAAAAATATGGCAAAGAGAAAATAATGAAACAAAAAAACCTGATGAAGAGAAAAAGAGTACCAAAGAGGATACAAATATATGGATACCAAAAAATATAATCATCGCTAGACTTCAGACAGATTTTTTAGCCGCAAAGCATAGACCTGTTGAAATAGAGCATATTACTATATGGGGAGACAATCTAAGTTTTGATTTAGAAAATAGGGTAGCAAAGAGCGGAGAGATCGATCTAAAAGGCGTATCAAACCTAAGTGATATCAACCTAGAAGCAAAGGTGAATGCCGGTATCTTGAAAGGAAAGTTGCTTATCCATCCAAAGAGGGCACTCTTTAGGGAGCTTAACCTGCCTCTAAGGGCCAAAGCTATAGAGCGTATCGAAGCAGATATCAATGTTTCTAGTAAGTATATAGCTGCAGATATCTATACAAAAGCAAAAGAGTTGCTTCTAAAAAGAGAGGATGGATTTAATATAGATATTCACGGTTTTACTGCCCGCTTGGATTATGATATCGCACACAAGAGGCTTGAAGTCAAAAGCAAAGCACTGGTAGATACACCCTATGCCAGCAATATCGTTCTTACAAATCGATTGAAACAAGATGATAGTTTCAGTTACGAAGGAGAGATAAAAGCCGATACGCTCAATGGATTGGAGAGCTATATTATAGAACCGCTGAGAAATTTAGATATAACATATAAAGGAGATGCAAAGAGCATAGATGCCAAGCTTCTATCCAAGCAGCTTAAAGGGAGTTTTTATACAAAGGAGATGAAAAGAGGAAGATTGCGTTTAGAGACACTCGAACCGCTCTATTTAAATGAGTTTGCACCTTTGCCTAAAGAGTTAAACGGATCTAAAATGGATATAAAAATAGATTTTCCTATCAATTTTGAGAAGAAAGGGGAGTTAGAGGGCAAGATAAAGGTCACTTCAAACCTACTCAATATGCATGCAGATGTCACTTATGCCAAAACTCTGCGTATCACCTCAAAAACAGAAATACCCCCTCAATCTCTTTTGAGAAAATTTAATCGGAAAATCAAATGGCAAAACCTTTCTCCTCTCTCAATAGATCTCACAATGAAAAAGAGTAAGCTCTCCGCCAATCTCCGTTCACGCGTGCTTCACGGGGATATTAACTATCACTTACAGCAACACGCTATAGAGGGAAAAATAGATTTAGCAGGCCTGCATACGACAATCAGCGGCAACAGTGATAAAACAATGAGTGTAAAAAGCAGGATAGATTCCATTGTGAAGTTACAAAAAGGCATTGCCGCACTATACCGTGTGGATGCACCTGTACCGTTGGACGGCTCTGCAGTGCTAACTGCCAGCATCGATAAAAAAGAGGGTGTGGATATCCTACTCTCTTCTCCGAAACTTCTCTATCAAGCAGACGCTGGAACCAAACATCTTATTAGGGATATTGAGGCAAAGCTCTCTTTGAGAGATACAAAAATTATACTTGAGAGGTATCGCTTTCATTGGGATAAACAGAAGTTTTTTGCTACAAAACCTTCTGTTGTACGTATCAAAGAGAATGTCGTAAATTTAGAATCGTTGTGGGTTAACGATGCACTAAGTTTTACGGGAGAATACCATATGCAGAGCAAACAGGGCAGGATAGATGCCAAGGCAGAGAGTTTCCCCGTCATACACGACTTTGCCAATCTCAAGACAAAGATAGATCTCAGTGTCGCCGTTGACGGTAATAGTACGAATATCGAAGGGAAATTAGAACTGCTAGAAGGCAAGATCACCTATGATGTCAATCAAAAGAGTTTTGCCAGTGACAGCGATATCATTATCGTGCAAGAGAGGAAGAGAGAGAAGCAGAGCCCTTGGATGCAAAATATGAGTGTCAATGTTCAGGTTGTAACAAAAAAGCCTTTGAAGATGAAACAAGGTGCTATAGATATAGAGTTAAAACCGGAACTAGGTATACACAAAGCAAAAAATGAAAAACTGATGCTTCTTGGCAGTGTTTTATTGCCAAAAGGCGGTACATACAGCTTTGAAAGAAAAAAATTTATATTGGAGAAGAGTGCCGTTCATTTTACGGGAAACCCCAACAAGCCTCTTTTAGAGATTAAGGTGAAACATCGCTCCTTAAACCATAAGATTTCAATATTTATCTCAGGTACACCGGCTGCTCCGCAGATTCAATTCTCTTCAAAACCCTCACTGAAAAAAGAGCAGATACTCTCACTGATTCTCTTTGATACAGAGGCAGGAGGTGATGTACACAGCGGAGACGAGATGATGAAGATGATGGGCGGGGCGATGGCAAAATCTGCATTGAACGATATCGGTGTCAAAATAGATCATCTTGTACTTGGAGAGGGTAACAGTATAGAAGTAGGTAAACAACTTACTGATAAAATTACTATCATCTACGTAGACGGAGAGGTCTCACAGGTCAAACTAAAATACCGTCACAGTCCACGCACAGAGAGCGTGCTGCAGATGAGTGAAGAGTCTCAATCGTATGACATTATTTTTAAAGATGATTTCTAAAGGCTTAAGTATCAAAAAAACTGTTGCATATAAACAATTTTTTTGATATAATTATTTTAGAAGAGATGCATGGTTGAAGTACTTCTTTTTATTTTTCTCTTCTAAAGCGTGAATGATAAACAGACATCTAAAAGGAGCAGATTATGGAAAAAGAGATCAAAGAGAAACTTGAAAAGGTAGTAGAACTTGTCAATAACGACAGGGTGGATCCCGATATTGAAATAGAGTATTGTATCCCTGAGGTAGAGACTAGCTCTGAGAGTTGTGATATTTCGGGTGACCCCTATATCCTTATTAAATATGAAATCAGCAAGTACAATATCAAAACACGAAAAATTCGTCTAGGACGTACGGCACTCTTAAATGATGCTCAAAAAATAGCTAATATGACAACGGCATCTATCGAGGAGTTTAAAGCAGAGATAGATGCCGGACAGATCAATTAGGAAACATGGCGGTATAGAGATATATCAATACAAAAAGGAGTAAAAGATGCAAGAAGAGATACAAAAAAAACTTGATGAGGTGATTGTTTTAGTAGATAAAATGTTGGTCTCTCCCGATATCGAGCTTGACTATGAGATACCCAAAGATTTTATGCCTGAGGAAGAGAGTTCAGAAGTTCCCTATATCGTGCTTAATTACAAGGTACATCAGACACATACACATACACAAAAGATACCTATTAAAAAAATCTACATGAAAAAATCACCGCAGGAGATAGCCAATCTCATCACATTTTATATTGAGCAATTTATAGAACAGATTGAATCCGTAGAATCGGGAGCACAATAGCATAGAGAAGAGTTTGGTTGAGAGACTTGCCGGCTAAGAGAGTCTCTCTTTAAAATCACCGTATCCGAACCTACGTACCAACTCTATCGTGCCGTCACGTTTTTCAATAGCAATAGCAGGCAGTTGAATACCGTTAAAGGTAGTAGCTTTGACCATCGTATAGTGCATCTGATCCAAAAAAATAATTTTGTCTCCTCTTTTGAGAGCTTTGTCAAAACTGTAATCCCCCATAATATCACCGGCTAGACAGGTATTGCCTGCTAAACGATAGGTATATCTCTTCTCTCCTGCTTTGGCAGCACCTAAAACTTCTGCGCGATAGGGCATGAGGAGGGTATCGGGCATATGGGCTTCGGCAGAGGTATCCAAAATAGCAATATCCATACCGTTGTGTACGATATCCAATACCCTGCTGTGCAGGATGCCGCTCTGCCAGCCTATAGCCTCACCGGGTTCTAAATAGACCTCTACATTATATTTTGTTTGAAAGGCTACGATGAGAGATATGAGTTTTTCAACATCATAACCTTGACGCGTGATGTGATGCCCGCCGCCGAAATTAACCCATTTCATCATTGGCAGATATTTTCCGAACTTCTCTTCAACATGCTTTAATACCTCCTCCAAGGTATCTGCACTCTCTTCACATAAAGCATGAAAATGCAAACCGTCAATCCAATCCAATAGCGTGGTATCAAAGTTTTCGATGCGTGTGCCCAGTCTGGAGTAGGGTGCACAAGGATTATAGATCTCTTTAGGTGCACTGGAGTACTGAGGGTTTATTCTAAGTCCCAAAGAGAGTTTGGGATTGATGGCTTTGCAGATATCGGCAAAGTGCATCAACTGTGCGGGAGAGTTAAATACAAGATGATGAGAGAGAGAAGCTATCTCTTCTATCTCCTTTTCTTTAAATGCAGGTGCATAGGTATGCACCTCTTTTGAAAATTCCTCAGAGGCCAGCTTGGCCTCATGCAGTCCTGAAGCACAGCATCCGTCCAGGTAGGGTCTAAGCAACGGAAAACTTTTCCAGAGGGCAAAACCTTTGAGTGCCAGAAGCACTTTTGCGGCACTTTTTTCTTTAATTCTTTGAATGGTGTTTAAATTTTCAATAAGTTTTTTCTCTTGTAATACCCAGCAAGGAGATGGTAAGGAGCTCTCGGTTATTATATGCATCATATAAGTATAGCAAAATTTTTATACGAATGAAATGGCGGAGAGTAGTATGGGTGAAAGCAGATATAAGACGAAAAGACCGGATTTAAGGTTTACGGAGAGTGAAATAAAACTATTGCTTACGGTGATAAAAGATCTTGAAAAACCTTTAGAACTGATGTACTATTTTTTGGAAAAAGATACAAGAAAATCATTTGTACTGATACTAATATCTGCTAAAGAGGTCGATTTAGATGTGTTGTTAAAAGGCGAAAAGCGTGATACGGATATACTCTTTAGTGTTGATAGGGAGGAGAGTCTTTTTGCGCTGATTTGCCAAGAGACCAAAGTAGACGGCGCATATCGTTTTGCACAGCGAATCCTATCAATGCTTTTGCAAGAAGGAGCCAAAGAGATTTACTGTACGGAGATTGAGGTAAGCACGACAACATACGACCTCAAAGACTTGATAATGAAGTCGGTGGAGAAGTATTTTTTAGCAAAAAAAGAGAAAAGAGAAAATGAAATTATCTTTTATACCGTGTAGCAAATAAAAAATCATTAAACGTGCTCTTTATTAAGTCACATTAAGGTAAAATCGCCTTCAATTAAGTATCACTGTGTATGATAGAGATATAGAGTGATGCGGCTATCAAAGAGACAATAAGGATATCGGGATGAAAAGAACCTATCAACCACACAATACTCCAAGAAAAAGAACACACGGGTTTAGAGCGAGAATGAAGAGTAAAAACGGTAGAAAGATTATTGCGGCAAGACGTGCAAAAGGTAGAAAAAGACTCGCTGTGTAATCCTCTAAGCGGTGTACGATTATTAGTAAAATTAAACATTTTACCCGAATTAAGACCACAAAAGAGTTTCAGCGCATTTATACCAATGCGGATCATACGGTGCATACACCCTATTTTGTGCTCTTTTATAAAAAAGGAGATCTCTATAAGGTAGGATTCGTGGCATCGAAGAGACTTGGAAATGCGGTACATCGCAATCGAGCCAAGCGTCTGTTGCGGGCACACTTTATCGAACATATAGATGCACTTAAAAAAGGATCTTATATATTGGTGGCAAAACCGGCACTTTTGGGAAAAACCTATTTGGAAATTAAAAAATCGTATCTCTATGCACATAAAAAATGCTCTACCTTAACATAAAAAATACTATACTGACAAAGATTAATCAAAAGGTAATACTTTGGAACCACAAGATTTAAATAAACGTTTGTTATTGGCACTATTATTATCGTTTTTTGTATTTATAGGCTACGGATATCTCTTTCCCGCACCAAAAACAGTAGCCCAAACGCACAAAGAAGCAGCGTCTGCTTCTAAAACGCCCGCAGGTGCAACAAAGGAAACGGCACCTACACCCCAAGAGATAGAAAATAGCGTTAACGATATAGATGCACTACGGGGGGAGAAGCATATCCTTGCTACAGTAAAATCTTCACATTTTATTATGAGTATAGACACCTTGGGTCGCATTGCGCAGTTTGAGCTCCTTGACGAGAAGTATAAAGATGAACATGGCAATAACGTGAAAATAATAGGCGAGAGAGAAGTGAGACCTTTAGAGCTGAGATTTTCGGACGCCGCACTCAATGAGCAGGCATTTAAAACCTCCTATAGTATAAACGGTTCGGACTTTATTGAACTTAGCGATGCCAATGCCGTACAGACACTTACGCTTACGCAGAAACTCTCAAATCAAATCACGGTAACTAAAAAAATTACGGTAAAAGCCACAGGTGAATATAGCGTAGATGTAAGTACCTCTGGTCCAGCACGGTTTTTTATCACACCCGGACATAGACCCATGGCAGACCATTCCATGTATCTGCTGGTTCGCGGTGCATTGATTAAGGGGGCGGATAATATTATCACAACGATTGAGGATGGAGATGCCCAAGGTCATGAAAAGTTTTCCGATGCAAAGATTGCTTCTGCATTTGACAGATACGTGGCTTCACTCTTTTTCGATTTTGACAAAGGTTTAGACGTATCGATTTTAAGAGAGGACAACGGTGATCCGCTTATTTTTGTCCAGGCAGATACGGCATTGAGACTACACGGTTATATAGGCTCAAAAGATCATGATATACTAAAGGCGATTCATCCTGAACTTACCGATGCGATAGAGTTTGGATGGTTTACTTTTTTGGCAACACCTTTCTATAAGATACTGCTATGGATAAACAGCTATGTAGGAAACTGGGGATGGGCGATTATTCTTTTTACCTTGTTGGTAAAGCTGGTACTCTTTCCTCTTTCTTATAAAGGGATGATGTCGATGCAAAAACTTAAAGACTTGGCTCCTAAGATGAAAGAGTTAAGGCAGAAGTATAAAGATGATCCTGCCAAAATGAATGTGAAAATGATGGAGATGTATAAAAAACATGGTGCCAATCCTATGGGGGGATGTCTACCCTTATTGTTGCAAATACCTGTATTTTTTGCACTCTATCGTGTATTGCTCAATGCCGTCGAATTACAAGGAGCTCCTTGGATACTCTGGATAGACAACTTGGCACAGATGGATCCCTATTTTGTCCTTCCTGTACTTATGGGTGCATCTATGTGGTTTCAGCAAAAAATCACACCTGCGAATTTTACGGATCCTCTGCAAGAGAAGATCTTTAAGTGGTTTCCTGTGATAATGACGGTCTTTTTTGTCTATTTTCCGTCAGGATTGGTACTCTACTGGTTGGTCAACAACCTCTTTACCATAGCCCAGCAATACTATATTAACCATATGTATGCCAAACAAAAAAGTGCAGCTGCCAATATTGATAAAGATAAAGGCTGAGGGTAGATGAAAAAGGTTGAGGCCAAGACGCTAGAAGAGGCATATGAAAAAGCATCGGAACTGTTTGCATGCTCCATACGTGAGTTACATTGCGAAGTAGTTCAGTATCCAAGCAAGGGTCTTTTTGGTTTTTTCAAAAAGCATGCAATTATTCTAGCAGAGTGCAAAAGCAAGAACAAAGAGGAAAACGGCATTGCCAAAGAATCTTCTTCCGGGATTGACACGGTAGAAAAGAGGCAGCATCAAGTAGATAAAAAGTCCGAAGAAGAGATCTTTTCAGAACCGTATGAAGTCCGGAGTATCCAAGAGAAGAGGGATCTTGAGGAAGTACCTGTTTATGATGAATTGGCACGCTTAATAGAAAATCAGCTTAAAGAGCTTTTTTCACATGGATGTTTTGATATCGATGTCATAGAAGTAGATGTTAGAGACAATACGGCATTGATTTTTATAGATGGGGAAGATGCTGCACTGCTCATAGGTAAAGAGGGCTATAGATACAACGCCCTCTCGTATATGATATTTTCCTGGTTACATAATAAATATGAACTCTTTATTAAATTAGAGATTGCATCATTCATTACTAAGCAGCAGGAGATGATTCGAACATATCTGGAACCTTTGATCCGGAGTGTGCAAGAGAAGGGATACGGAAAGACACGTTATTTAGACGGTGTTTTGATACAAATTGCCTTAGAACAGCTCAGAGAAGCATTTCCCGATAAATACGTTGCCGTCAAAACAGCCGGAAACGGCAAGAAATTTGTTGTCATTAATGACTTTCATGCCAGGTAAGATGCATACACGGCAAGGAGCATTTCAAGACACCATTGCCGCCATAGCTACTGCAGAAGGTGTCTCTTCTATCTCTATTGTACGTATTAGCGGTGAAGGCGCCCTTGAGATTGCAAAAAAAGTCTCAGCTCTTGAGAAAATTATCCCAAGACATGCACATTTGACCTCTCTTTATACAAAAGAGCATCAACTTATTGATCAAGCCATTATGATCTATTTTGCCGCACCCAACTCTTTTACGGGTGAAGATATTGTAGAATTTCAATGTCATGGAGGGCTAATCGTCTCTCAGGAGATACTCGATACAGTACTTTGCTACGGGGCAAGATTGGCAGAAGCAGGAGAGTTCTCCAAGCGTGCTTTTCTCAACGGAAAAATAGATCTCAGTGAAGCAGAAGCGATTGCAAAGCTGATTGAGGCAAAAAGTGTCGATGCGGCAAAGATTTTGGCACGACAACTAAAAGGCGAGATCAAAGATTTTATCGAACAAAGCAGAGAAATTTTGTTAAAATCACTGGCATATGCCGAAGTATCGATAGACTATGCAGAGGAGGATATACCTCAGGATATGACGGAGAGTATGCATAGAGAGTTAGATGTCCTAGAGGAGAAGATTGAATCTATCGTGGAAGCAAGTTATAGAAGAAGAGGACTGATTGAAGGCTTTAAAGTTGCAATAATAGGGAAACCCAATGTAGGGAAATCATCTCTGCTCAATGCCCTTTTAAATGATGATAGAGCGATTGTCTCCGATATAGCAGGTACTACCAGAGATACCATAGAGGAGCAGATACGTATCGGTACGCATGTGATAAGACTGGTAGATACGGCCGGTATACGTGATGCCAAAGATCGTATTGAAAAAATCGGTATTTCACGTTCTATTTCTGCCATAGAAGACGCTGATATCATTATTGCACTTTTTGACTATTCACGTCAAGTAGACAAAGAGGATCAAAAGATACTCTCTTTGCTTGAACAGATGCAAAACAAACATATCATTGTAGCACTTAATAAATCCGATTTGCCACTAGCATTTGATCGTAGTATTTTAGACTCTTATTCTCCTCTTGAGGTGAGTGCTAAAAAATCATTTTCGATATTGACCGAGCATCTGGAGGCTTTACTTGATACTATCGGTGAAGCTGAAGAGATTACACTAATCAGCACACGTCAGATAGAGGCAGCCAAAGCGGCAAGAGATGCTATAAAAGAGGCAAAAAGACCACTGCTTCATGCAGAGCTGGAGTTTTACTCTTACCATCTTCAAGAGGCACTAAAGGCACTCTCTTTAATATCAAAACCTTATGATAACGAAGAGATTCTTGAGAAGATGTTCGCAGAGTTCTGTTTGGGGAAATAGGAGCAGTGTTGAAGATGCAGAAGGTTGAACTCTATTTGATTGTAATACTGACCATTATACTGATTGTGCTCATTGTCCATACGACAAGGTATTACCGAGGCGAAAAACGCAAAGTAAAAAATTTGCACCGTTTTGCCAATGAGGGAGAGGTGGAGGCACAACTTCGTCTAGCAGAGTGTTACGAAAAGGGAATCGTAGTCAAAAAAGATCCCCAAAAAGCTGCTTTTTGGAGACAAAAGGCTATATTTTCTGTAGACAGAAGGGCAAAGGGTGCTTATAGAGATATCCTTAGGATAAAGAGAAACCAAAAGAAACAATAGTGTATAATCGCATATAAAATTTACAGGAAATAGAATGAAAAAAATAGTATTTTCTTTGACCCTATCAACATTGATACTTTTACTCTTTTCAGGCTGTGCACAAAGAGAACTGATACTCGATGCATCAAAAGTAGAAAATAACCGGGAGAATACCTGGGCAGAGGAGACAAATGAAGAGGAAAACGTAGATATTTCGGATCTGGACTCAGAAATCTCCGAAGTAAACGAGACGGAGTCTATAGATGAAGAGAGTAGAGAAAAAATACCGCGTATCGCTTTTCCTGTATCAGAGTATAACCAACTTCCAAGAAAAGGAAAAGCCACCGTCAAAGGGAGTATTTTTGTGACAAACAGTGATGAAGAACGGATAGTAGGAAAAAACACAAGACTCTATCTAAACCCGGTAACCTCCTATTCTACGCAGTGGTATAACGTGAGCTATCTTGACGGACACAAGATGGAAAAGGCAGACAGCAGACTCTTTAACTATCTACGATTTACTGCCTCGGATGAAAATGGTAAATTTGCTTTTTACGGTGTACCAAGCGGAAGCTATTTCCTTATAGGTACAGTCAAGTGTGGACTAGAATGTGGATATGAGACTCCTAAAAATATACGTATAGCTACACGTGTGAGCGTAGAGGGAAATCAGATAGTAGAAAAAAATTTGAACCGTCAGGTGGATTAATAACTATTCTTTAGGATAGGAGTCTTCAAGATAACAATAGAGTGCCCGAGGTGAGCTGTCCGGATTTTTATCGAGGTAGTTTTGCATCACTGCATTATCCTCTCTCCCATCCCATATTTTAAGATAGGTTCCGTCTTTATAGCCATGATCTTGTCTGAATTGGTTGAGTATATTTTTTCCTATATAAAGGGTATAGAGACTCTTGAGATCAAGACCGCACATGAGAGCAATATTAAAAAAAGCCTCTACCGTTTTCTCTGTGGAACTATTAAGAAAAAGTAGCGAGATAAGCTCTTCTACGATTTTGATTTCTGCATAATAGTCTGCCTGTTTGTTGGTGTGTCCTTTTGAGAAGTCGGAAAAATTATCTAAAGCTTGGATACGTTGTGATAATATCTCCGGTGTTCCTAGATCCTTTTTTTGATAATCTGCCAGTGCTTGGGAGAGGATAAAATGCCAAATATCTACCGTTTCTATTTTGATGTTTTCATAGTCCGGTTTGGCATCTATATCCTTCCAGTGTTTCCAGGGATAAGACTCTATGAGTTCTGCACATTCAAGATAGATACATCGTCTCCAGTCTATAGGTTTCCCGTTTTTTGTGATGCCGTTTTCCCATCCTATCCCATTGGTAGCATCATTGAGGGATTGTTGCAGCTTAAGCATCTGTAAAATTTTATCCATGTATAAACCTTTATATCTTGGGTTTGATATTCTACCTTTTCAAGCCTTATTTAGTACTT
The DNA here is from genome assembly GCA_026989435.1 of Sulfurovum sp. Classification (GTDB taxonomy): domain Bacteria; phylum Campylobacterota; class Campylobacteria; order Campylobacterales; family Sulfurovaceae; genus Sulfurovum. The sequence continues at coordinate 5,746 of JALSJI010000090.1, read as the reverse complement.
TTTCAGTACACTGTCATGACGCAATTTCTATCTTTGAAAGGATACCTTTTTTATGTCGCATACCCATGACTCAAATACCAATATGCCCATTGAAAACCTTGATGAAGTGTTGAAAAATCACAAACTCTCGCAAGAGGAGTATCAAGAGATTTTGCGTATACTTGAGGGAAGGCACCCTAATATTGTAGAGATTGGAATCTTCTCGGCGATGTGGTCTGAGCACTGCTCCTATAAATCAAGTTCGAAATATCTTAGAGGCTTTCCTACTGAGGCACCGTGGGTGATTCAAGGCCCCGGAGAAAATGCAGGGGTGATCGATATCGGCGATGGTATGGCGGCTGTCTTTAAAATGGAATCACACAACCACCCTTCCTTTATCGAGCCGTTTCAAGGCGCGGCAACAGGAGTAGGAGGTATACTGCGTGACATTTTTACTATGGGTGCACGACCGGTAGCAAATATGAATGCTCTGCGTTTTGGTAATGTAGAGGGTGACTCCGATACGGCAAAATACCAAAGACATCTGGTACGCGGCGTGGTAGAGGGTATCGGAAGTTATGGCAACTGTATGGGTGTGCCTACAATTGGCGGCGAGGTGAGCTTTGATGAGTCATATAACGGAAATATCCTGGTCAATGCTTTTTCGCTGGGGCTTGTTCAAAAAGATGAGATCTTTTTGGGGGTGGCTTCGGGTGTAGGCAATCCCGTGATGTACGTGGGCTCAAAAACGGGGCGTGACGGTCTGGGTGGAGCAGTGATGAGTTCGGACTCTTTTACGGAAGCCTCCAAATCCCTCCGACCTACGGTACAAGTGGGCGATCCCTTTACGGAAAAACTGCTTTTAGAGGCCTGTTTGGAGCTTTTTAAGGCAGATCTTATTGTAGGGATTCAGGATATGGGAGCAGCGGGACTTACCTCTTCAGCCTTTGAGATGGCAGGAAAGACGGGGGCAGGACTACGTTTATATCTAGACAAGGTCCCCGCACGCGAAGAGGGGATGACTCCTTATGATTTTATGCTCTCGGAATCACAAGAGCGTATGCTTATTTGTGCAAAACAAGGAAGCGAAGAGGCCATTATTGAGATTTTTGAAAAATGGGGTCTTGATGTTGCCGTAATCGGAGAGGTTACGGATACGGCACGGATGGAGCTTATGTGGCACGGTGAGCAGTGTGCCGATATGCCCATCGCACCGGTAAGCGAAGAGGCTCCTGTACTTGACAGGCCCGTAGCACGCCCAAAATATCTGGATAGGGTTGCTATGAAGAATATAGACTCCTTTGATGCAATAGCTGATCAGGAGGCTTACGAGAGACTGCTTGGAGATATGGAGGTTGTAGACAAGGCATGGATTTATGAGCAGTACGACTCCATGGTGCAGACCAATACCGTTAAGCATCCCGGCAGTTTGGATGCATCATCGATACGTGTGAAAGAAAACGGCAAGGCTTTGGCCGTGAGTACGGACTGTAATCCACGATACTGCTACATCGACCCGCTCAAAGGTGCGGCATTGGCCGTAGTAGAGTCGGGTCGAAATGTAGCGATGTCGGGGGCAAGGCCTCTTGCGATTACGGATTGTCTTAATTTCGGTAATCCCGAAAATCCTGAGGTTATGTGGCAGTTTGCACAGTCTTGCGAGGGGATAAAAGAGGCATCGTTGGCACTACATACGCCGGTGGTCTCCGGTAATGTCTCCTTATATAATGAAACCAACGGTGTCTCTGTCTTCCCCACCCCGGCTATAGCGATGGTAGGTCTCAATGAGGATGCACAAAAAGTCTTGCCTTCTCTCTTTCAAGAAGAGGGCTCTTCAATACTGCTTGTGGGAGAGACTAAAGGAGAATTTGGCGGCTCATTGTATATGAAGGCACTCTATAATGAGACAGTTGGAAATGTACCCGAGTGTGACTACAAAAAAGAGCTGGCACTCTGGAATCTGGTGATAGAGGCAAATAAAGAGGGACTTCTCAAATCTGCCAAAGATGTGAACGTAGGGGGTATTGCGATAGCACTCTCTAAGATGGCAGCATGTTCGGGCTTGGGCGTATCTGCCTATGTCAATCTGAAAAAGAGTAGAGATATCTTTGACGAGTCACAAAGCAGGGCACTGCTTGAAGTAGAGAACAAAGATATGGTAAAAGTCGTTGCGATGGCCAAAGAGTTTGAATTAGAGATAGCAGTCATTGGTGCCGTAGGCGGTAACGATGTCAAGATTAATGATTTGGCATTGCCTCTTGAAAAAGTAAAAGAGATCTATTTTCACACATTTTCAAAAAGCATAGAAGAAGCATAGATGAAGGGTAAGCATGAGAGCATTATTAAGCGTAAGTGACAAAGAGGAGATTATCGCCTTCGCCGAAGGTTTGCAGGATCAAGGCTGGGAGATTGTCTCGACAGGCGGTACCTATAAAAGACTCGATGAAGCGGGTATTACGGTGATTGAGATAGACGAGATTACCAAATTTCCCGAGTGCTTCGGCGGACGGGTTAAAACACTCAATCCCTATGTGCACGGCGGTATTCTTTACAAGCGTAAAGATAGATCTCATCGTACAGAGGCAAAAAAGTTTGGTATAGAGGATATCGATTTAGTCTGCGTTAATCTCTATCCCTTTAAAGAGACGATAGAGAGAACGGAAGATTTTGATGAGATTATTGAAAATATCGATATAGGCGGTCCTGCCATGATACGCTCAGCTGCAAAAAATTTCTCTGATGTACTTGTTGTTACCGATATCAAGGATTATGAGCGCGTACTCATTGCACTGGCAGAGCAGAAAGATACGATGGAGTTTAGAAGAGAATTGATGATTAAGGCGTATGAGCATACTGCTGCGTACGATGTGATGATAGCCAACTATATGAACAGCAGGTTTCATAACGGGTTTGGAGCATATCAATTTATCGCCGGCAAAAAAACTTTTCAGACACGTTACGGGGAAAACCCCCATCAAAAAGGAGCATTGTATGAGTTTGACTCCCACTTTAGCAAGTATTTCAGGCAAGTAAAAGGGGAGGCATCGTTTAATAATATCAATGATGTAAACGGTGCACTAAAGATCGCTACAAGCTTTGGAGATGCACATGCAGTCTGTATTGTAAAACACGGTAATCCATGTGGTTTTGCACTTAAAGAGACACTTTTAGAGAGTTATACCGAGGCACTCACATGTGATCCCGTCTCTGCCTTCGGGGGTGTGGTGGCTCTTAATGGTGTGGTAGATGCAACGCTTGCTAAAAAGATGAATGAGATATTTTTAGAGGTCGTGATGGCTGCTGATTTTACACCTGAAGCACTGGAGATATTTCAAGAGAAAAAACGTCTAAAACTCTTTGCTCAAGGTACGAAGAAGCTAGTCATGGCAAAAGATACTTACGACTTTAAACATATAGACGGGGGCTTTGTTTATCAGAATGCCGATTGCATCTGTGACAATGAAGTCGCACATGCTGAGCAAAAATCCTTACGCGCTGCCTCAAAGCAGGAGATGAAAGATTTAGAGATTGCATGGAAGATAGCAGGATTTACCAAATCAAATTGTGTTGTCTACGTTAAAGATGCCGTCATGGTGGCTGTGGGTATGGGTATGACCAGTCGGGTCGATGCTGCACGGTGTGCGCTTAAAAAGGCTAAGGAGATGGATATAGACGTGAATGGGGCCGCCATGGCATCAGAAGCCTTTTTCCCCTTTCGTGACAGTGTAGATGCAGCTGCCAAAGCGGGTATTAAAGCCATTATAGAACCGGGCGGAAGCATTAGAGACGAGGAGGTGATAGAAGCTGCCAACGAGCATGGACTATCGCTCTATTTTACTACGGTGAGACATTTTTTACATTAGGTTTTAAGAAGATTTGAGCTATTTCAGGTATAATTCACCTATTATGAATTTAATATTACCAATTGTTATTTTTTTTATTTCCGTGATTTTAATTGCACTGCTTGTCAAGTATGCCTCGCGCATCGGACTTGTAGATGTACCCAATGAACGCAGTATGCATGAGAGGGTTGTGCCCAGAGGGGCAGGTTTGGCCTTTGTATCATCTGTTTTTCTTGCGCTGTTGTTTTTTGATTTGGACTATCTTCTTAGATACTACTATGTCTATGCGGCTATTGCTATTGTATTTATCGTAGGTCTTTGGGACGACTATAGAGATATTTCGCCTAAAATAAAATTTATTTTTATCTTCTTTGCTTCACTTCTGCTCTATCTTAATGATATAGCGGTATTTAGCCTCGGTGTCTATTTTGGCTATGAGTTGATTTTACCCTCATGGCTTGTTTTCCCTTTTACTTTTTTTGCAATGGCCGGCTATACCAATGCACTTAATCTTATGGATGGTCTTGATGGGTTGGCAGCATCTATTTCGATGGTGATTTTCGTAGCATTTTTAGCCATTGGTCTGCAGTATAAAGATGAACTGCTTATTACCCTCTCCTCTTTTTTTATCGCGACCCTGATAGCATTTTTACTCTTTAACTGGAATCCCGCAAAAATTTTTATGGGAGATAGCGGCTCCTTGGCATTGGGGATGGTGGTGGTGATTTTAAGTGTCAAGGCACTGGAGTATATTACGCCGGCATCGGTTTTGTTTATTATGGCACTTCCCATACTCGATACCTTTATCGTGATGACCAGACGTATTCAAAGGGGGATATCTCCGTTTCAAGCAGATAAAAACCATATGCACCATTTTTTATATAACGTAAAGGGTGATGTAAAATATACGGTGATGATTTTGACGATGATGCAAGCAATCTTCTCCATTATCGGTTATCAGGTAAGTCAAGCAAACAATTTTATTTCACTCATACTCTTTGGATTGCTATTTTATATCTATCTCAACCTTTTTGACCAGAGGTTAAAAAGACGTAAAAAGGGCGAGACAAAAGAGGAGTATCGTGCAAGAAGGGAGTCACAATAAAAAGAGTATTGTTATGTATCTTTCTATCGCTATCGATACTTTCTACAGGCTGTAAAGAGAGTAAGGTTACTGCAATAGAGAGTACCGGCACGAAGATGCTCAGCATTGCATGTGTAGGTGACAGCCTTACCGAAGGTTTCGGATACCTCAATGCCAAAAACGAGAGCTATCCCGTGCAACTTCAAACGATTATAGACAGTAGCAACGTCACGGTAAAAAACTTTGGAAAAAGTAATAAAACAGCGATGCATAGTGAAGAGAAGTTCCCTACTAAAACACTAGACCCCTACAACAAAACACAACAATACAAAGACTCTTTAGCATTTAATCCCGATATAGTTGTCATCATGTTGGGTACCAATGACATTAAAGATAAAAATTGGGATAAAAAAGATAATTTTATAAAAGACTATACAGCACTCATAAAAAGCTATCAAGCACTCTCTAGCAAGCCAGATATATACATTTGTTTGCCCACACCATCATTTACAAATTTACTAGGGATTACCGATACCCGTATCAAAAATGAACTCATCCCTAAAATCAAGCAAATTGCAAATACAAACAATCTCAATCTTATTGATCTGCATACCCCTTTTAGAGACAAAAAAGAGCTGTTTCATGATGGTTTACACCCTGGCAAAGAAGGTGCCGTAGAAATAGCCAAGATTGTCTATACGCATATCTACTAAAAAGAGTTTTTTACGCTATCTTAATCTCCATTTAATATAATATCGATTCTATTTATGCAACGCAAATAGTTACATAATGCTAACACAATTTTAGCTATAATATAAAATGTTTATAATTGGAGATAGAG
>JALSJI010000089.1 GCA_026989435.1 Sulfurovum sp. | reverse complement strand
ATCTGCAAAGGATCCTGACAGGTCTCCAGTAAAAAAATATCACAACCCCCGTCTATGAGACCTTCAGCTACTATTTTGTACCCTTCATACATCTCATCATAATGTATATGCCCCAATGATGGTAACTTTGTACCTGGTCCAATAGAACCTAATACAAAACGTGGCTGTTCCGGTGTAGCATACTCCTTGCATATCTCTTTTACGAGAGCAGCACCTTTTTTAGAGAGTTCATAAGCACGCTCCCCCATTTGGTACTCATCTAACACCCAAGGCATACATCCAAAAGTATTTGTTTTTATCAGATCAGCCCCTGCCATAGCATAACGCATATGAATACGTTTAAGCAACGCAGGTGCGGTATCAATCAGAAGCTCATTACACCCCTCCTGACTGATCCCTTTATCACAAACCCATGCTTCCGCAGGTACTTCTAAATCTTGTATTTGTGTACCCATAGCCCCGTCGATGACCAGGATACGCTCTTGTATCAGTGATTTGATTGTTTGAAGCGTTGACACATATTATCCTAAACATTATATTCATCGCATTGTACCAAAGTATAAAAGGATAATGGATTAAAATTTCCATCAAACAATCTTAGAAATCCAAAAACCTTATAGATGTTTTTTTGCTTCCTCAAGGGCAGTTATCACAGCATCGATATTGGCTTTTGGGATATGTACTTTCCAATCAGGCTCTTTGGCATCAGCCTGCAATGAAATACCAATGCTGGCTACAGGTTCAGAATTTGGACCATAGGGTTCTGATACCGTTGTTACTGTTATTTTTCCCTCTTTTGTACCGCTTAAGGGCATTTGATCTATTTGCGTAACTGTCGTACTCATCTTTACTCCTTTAAATTGTTATAAATTATTATAACGAACGATGTTTAACAAGCCTCATAAGCAGTGCTTGCATTTTACGCCACAGCTTTATCTCCATGGCAGGAAAACCCGCATAGGTTTTTTTACCTTCAAGTGATTTGGTTACCCCGCTTTTTCCGGCAATGGTTGTAAATGCACCTATCTCAAGATGTCCTGCCGTAGCACTCTGTCCACCCATGACAACATTTCGTTGTAAGATTGTCGAACCTGCAAGTCCAACCTGTGCTGCCAACAAAGTATGCTCTCCTATCTCACAGTTATGTGCAATCTGTATGAGATTATCTAGTTTTGTCCCCCTATGAATCACCGTACTTCCAAATACCGCTCTATCTATCGTACAGTTTGCACCTATCTCTACATGGTCTTCTATCACTACATTGCCATTTTGATGTATTTTTATATGTTCACCCTCTTTGGTATGTGCAAACCCATAGCCGTCACAGCCTAATACAGAGCCGGCATGGATAATACAATGTTCACCTATGCGCGTATCATGATAGAGTGTAACATTGGGATAAATGCGTGTATTTTCACCTATGGTTACATTATCACCTATGTAGCATCCGGCCATAATGGTAACATTCTTTCCTACTGTTACAGAATTTCCGAAATATACAGATTGATCTATATCACAATGTTCACCCAGTTTCGGAACTCTCTGTTTTGTAATAATCGGGTGTGCGAAAAAGGCTGAGGCGTATGCCAGTTTTAAGTAGGCTTCATCGGTAATGAGTGCAATGGTACGCTTAGGCAACAGCGGGGCATGCTTTTCATCAATCAATACTGCTGCCGCTTTTGTCTTTGAAAGCTCTGAAACATACCTACTATCGGTAAAAAAGCTCAGTTGCGTGGATGTGGCTTTACTTAATGTATGGATACCGTCTATATCGACATCCTTTCCATTAAAATCTATATCCAGTTTTCTTGTAATTTCAGAGAGTTTATAGGTCATTAAAGTCCTTGGATAAGGTAAGATCTACCCTTGTGCACGTTTATCTTTCTATTGCCACGACCCCACCACGTATAATCTCGACGGGATTGTATCGCTGTGCAGCATCGATAAAGTGTTTAATACGCTTTGGCTCATCTGCTACCATAACAATGATCATCTCTTTGCCTACATTGACCACCCCTCCGTTATAAGCGGCAGAGAGCACGGAGATATCCGAAAGGTTCTCAGCAATCGGAAATTTCGCCAAGACCATCTCTTTTTCTATCATCTCTTCATGTTCAATCACCTTATAGACAGGAATCAGCTTATGCAACTGCTTGGTTATCTGCTCCATTACTTTGGCAGAACCGTTTGTCTCAATACTCATATGTGACATATCCGAATTGGGAATAGGGGCAACCGTGAGTGATTCAATGTTATATCCACGGCCTGCAAAGAGTGCTGTCACACGTGCTAGTACAGAACTCTCATTTTTGACAATGACAGAGATAACACGTCTTTCATTTACATTGTTCTGCATCTTAAGCCTCCCCGTCTGATTTCTCTGTTTTTGGTAATAGCATATTAAAGAGTGCCCCGCCTGCGGGTACCATAGGAAGTACATCTTCAAAACGGTCAACTGCTACATTCATAAAACAGACTTTATCCTGTTTGATTGCATCTTTAAGTGCAGTGTCAAACTCCTCTTTTGTGGTTATATCATATCCGATACCTCCACAAGCCTCGGCCAACGCTTTCCAGTTTGGCTGAAAGGATAAATCAGTCTCGGAGTAGCGTTTTTCATAAAAGAATGTCTGCCACTGTCTTACCATGCCGAGAAAATGATTATTGAGTATAAGGTTAATCACCGGTATCTTATACTCGGCAGCCGTAACCAACTCTTGCATATTCATCAAAATCGAACCGTCACCCGTAACATTAATCACCGTTTTATCGGGAAAAGCCATTTTGGCACCCATGGCTGCCGGAAACCCAAAACCCATTGTACCAAGTCCTCCGGAGTTTATCCATTGACGTGGTCTATCAAAAGGATAGTGCTGTGCTGCCCACATCTGATGTTGTCCCACATCCGATGTAATAATGGCATCCTTGCCTACTAGCTCACCGACACGCTCAATCACCCACTGAGGCTTAATAACCTCGTTAGAGTCTACATAACTTAAGGGGTGCAGTTCGTCATAACGTCTTAGTATCTTTCTCCATGCTTCATAGCGCTCTGTCTCTACACCGTCAAGCTGCGGTAACATTACCTCAAGTACCTGCTTCACATCTCCGACTATAGGATAGTCTACATCTACCAATTTGCCGATATTGGCTGCATCGATATCGACATGGATAATATCGGCATATTTGGCAAACTCAGAAAGCTTTCCCGTCACCCTGTCATCAAAGCGTGCGCCAAGAGAGATGACTAAATCGGTCTCACTCATCGCCATATTAGAAGCATAGCTTCCATGCATACCCAACATTCCGATAAGCAAGGGGCTGTTAGCACCCATCACTCCTCTGGCCATCAAAGTCTCTACTACCGGTATCTGCGTTTTTTCGGCTAACGCACGTACCTCTTCGTAAGCATTCGAGAGTACCACGCCTCCACCGATATACAGCAGAGGTTTTTTTGCATCTTTGATAGCCCGTACTGCTTTTTCAATCTGTTTTGCATTCCCTTTATAAGTAGGTTTATATGTAGGTATCTCTACCCTATTGGGATATTCAAACATACCAATTGCTACCGTAATATCTTTGGGTATATCTACAAGTACAGGTCCCGGACGACCCGAACGTGCAATATAAAAAGCCTCTTTGAGTATGCGGGGAAGCTCCTCTAAAGAGCGAACCAGAAAATTGTGCTTGGTACAGGGACGAGAGATCCCTACCGCATCAATCTCTTGAAAACCATCTGTACCGATGAGCGAAGTGGGTACCTGTCCCGAGATAACCACTAGAGGAATAGAATCCATGTAAGCAGTAGCAAGTCCGGTGACTGCATTGGTAAATCCTGGACCTGAAGTAACCATGGCTACCCCGACTTCACCTGTGGCTCTGGCATAACCGTCTGCTGCATGAACAGATGCCTGCTCATGACGATTTAATATATGCTTAAAGCCCTTTTGCTTATAAATTTCATCATACACATGCATAATTGCTCCGCCGGGATAGCCAAATACCGTTTTGACCCCCTCGGCAATAATGGCTTCACAGACCATCTGTGCACCGGACATTTGTCTCATTACACACTCCATTTCATAGATTTTTTCGATTATATCCAATTATTATTGATAATGCTCTTTCTAGCTCTAAAAAAGTTTTTGACATTTTTTGACATTTTTGGATTAGACTTCGAGCAGGAAGTGTGAATGTTGTTTTTCCTTTTTTTTCATTGTAGCACCGTTTTTACATTCACACTCCTAAAGTCTTCCGGCAGGCAAGAAGATGGAGTTTTTATCCCCACCCCAATATTTTGTCTTCATCTTTTCTGACTGCTTGAAGCACTTTTTACACACATCTGTATTGCAACGCCTTCTCTTAAACCGTCATCAATGACAATACAACACTTCATATCAAGCATCCTATAGATCTCTTTATAGATAAGAATACCTGCGGCTATCAAATCCGAACGTCCTGTACCCACTGCTCTTTCACGTGCTTCAAAAGGCATCTTTAGAAGTTTTTGAAGATAAAAATCCAAATCCTCTATCTCCAATAGCGTGCCATTGATTTTTCCTGCATCATATGTTTCGTAATCCAAACCCAGTTTCATAGCTGCTACTGTCGTCGGTGTACCGGCTGTGGCTACAAAAGAGTCTGGTTTGCCATATCTCTCATACATTTGCGTACAGAATATCTGCATCTGATACATCTCTTTAGGCAGTGCCTTTTGAATATTTTCTAAATTTTCATAGCTTTGTGCAATTGTTACGATGCCTATGGAAAAACTTCTGCTTATTCTCCTTTTGCCGTAGCAGAATATAAGCTCTGTAGAGCCGCCGCCTATATCGACTAAGACAAAGGTGTCCGGAGTATTATATAAATTCTTAAGTCTCTGCTTTACTGCAAGCAGTGTCAGTCTTGCCTCCTCTTCAGGGGTAATTATTTCAAAATCAACATCTGTGGCTTCTTTAATCTCTTGAAGTACCTTATCTGCATTAGATGCCCTACGTATGGCTTCCGTCGTCACTGCCCTTAGTGGTCGACTTCTAAAATCCAGTTGTGCTTGCGCGCTTTTAAGTGCTTCGATAACTCTTTGTACCGCTGCATCATTTATCATGCCGGATACGGCCAAACCATCAGCAGTTTTCACTACCGTTTCAAATGCCGCCTCTTTTTCTTCACTGCTGCAATCATATGCCAAAACACGCAGGGTATTAGAACCTAAGTCTATCGCTATCATTGATGAATCCTTTGATTGTTCATGAGACACTTTAGCACCCCTTCTCTAAAAATACCCTTTTAAAAAAATATCTTCTTTTGACATTTTTTGACATTGATACTCTATACTACCAAATATTACATATAAGGATACAAAGATGATGCATAAGACAAAATCTGCTTTCACAATGATTGAACTAATTTTTGTTATCGTTGTCATCGGCATTTTGGCATCTGTTGCCCTGCCCAAACTAGCTCTATCTAGAACTGATGCTTCCTTATCTAGCTGTATCTACCAATATGAACAGCTCCTTAGAGAGGTAAGGCAATCCTTCTTGACAACCGGATTTGAGAAGTGGCAGACAACCCCTATCTCTAAGATCACCAATATCATAACATCCAGTGGAAGAAACGCTGAAAGTATAGGAATTGAATCACACCCCTCAACCCCGATACATAACAGGTGGATCACCTATAGATGCGGGGGTGAACGTGTGGCATGGCTTTCTACAAAGTTTAACAATACCAAGTGGAATCCAAACTCAACAGAGTATCTGTTATTTTCAGTCATACAAGATAAATCACAATTAAGCAGCCCCGAGGGAAAAAAGTTTTATGACATTATGACAAAAAAGTATCGCTCCAGAGTAAAAAAAATTAATCTAAACTAACGCTCCTCTGAAAAAGAGAATCCGTTTTCCGTTAGCTTCTTCTTGATATATGCTTGATGCTCTTTGCCTTTGGTCTCCAAAGAGACCAGAACATGTGCATCTCCAAACTCCAAATCCGTAGAGGTTCTGTCATAGCCTATCTGTACGATATTTGCACCAATCTCTGTAAGAATTTTAGTAAAAGCGTGCAGCGCACCCGGCTTATCAACCAATAGTACCTGAAGCTTCATTTTTCGTGCAGACTTCATCAGCCCTTTTTCTATAATAAGTGAGAGCATCGTTACATCGATATTTCCGCCGCTAAGCACTACTGCTACTTTTGAACCTTTAGGCAAATCTATCTTGCCATGCATTAATGCCGCCACGCCTACAGCTCCCGCACCCTCTACAAGTACTTTTTGTCTCTCTAGTAAAAAAAGTATAGCAGATGCAATCTCATCTTCACATACCGTCTCAAAACGATCTACATGCTCTAAAATGCATGCTAAGGTTTTTTCAGAAGTATCCCGTACGGCAATACCGTCTGCAATAGTTCGCACGGAAATAGTATCAATTGGCGTACTTGCATCATAAGAGTGTTTCATCGCAGGGGCTCCGGCAGCAGAGACGGCAATGACTCTTGTACTAGGGCTAAGCTCTTTGGCCGCCAGTGCCATACCCGAAATCAGTCCTCCGCCCCCTACCGGCACGATAAGAGCGTCTATCAAATCGAGTTCTTCCAACATCTCCAATGCGATAGTCCCCTGCCCTGCAATCACCTCCTCATCTGTGAAGGGGTGCACAAAGATATGTTTATGTGTTTCACCGTACGCCACTGCATAGGCATAAGCTTCGTCATAATTGGTACCCTTGAGTATCACCTTCGCACCTAAATCTTTGACACCCTGTATCTTCACAAGCGGTGTAGATACAGGCATCACAATGGTGGATTCTATCCCAAAATGTTTAGCAGCATATGCCACCCCCTGTGCATGGTTGCCCGCAGATGCGGCTACAACACTAATGGCATTGTCTTGCCCCTCTCCTTGCTGCTCTATAAGTGAGGCTATTTTATTAAATGCTCCTCTAAGTTTAAAGGCTCCCGTATGCTGAAGATTCTCTTTTTTCAAATAGACCTCATACCCTGTCATTTTGCTTAATATCGGAGCATAAGAGAGAGGGGTATGATATACGACATCCTCTAATCTTTGCTGTGCTTGCTGTATCATCTTTAAGTCTACCATTACAGATCCCTAGATAGTATATTGGTAAAATTATACCCAAAGGATGTAAAGATATATTACTTTTTTACCAAAAATACCCCACACTCTATATGTAAGGTATAGGGAAATTGATCAAACATCGCAACCTTTTTCACTATATGTGTTTTTGTAAGTCTCTCCAAGTCTCTAGCCAATGTCTCTGGGTTACAGGATATATAAATAATATTTTCTATATTTGATATAAGTTCTATGGTTCCTTCATCTAAACCTGCCCGTGGTGGGTCAACCAACACAGTAGAAAAATCATAAGATGCCAAATCTATATGTGAAAGTCTGTTAAATGCTCTTGTTCCTTTTAGTGCCTGGGTCATCTCCTCCGAAGAGAGTCGGGCAAAAGCGATATTATCGATACCGTTTAATGTACAGTTCTCTAAGGCTGCTTTGATTGAGTTTTTACTTATCTCCGTGGCAAGTACCTTATTAAAGTAGTATGAAAGAGGCAAGGTGAAGTTTCCCAGTCCACAATACGCTTCCAAAAAATCACCCTGTTTTATATGCTTTGCTTGTCTGATAACCCACTCTACCATCTTGATATTGACTGCCGGATTTGGCTGGGTAAAACCACTTTCATACTGAACATAGACAAAAGTTTTTCCATCTATATTCAGTTTTTCCGTAACAAACTCATCCGAGAGTATCATCTTTTGTTTACGACTGCGTCCCATGACTTTACACTGTAATTCGCTCTCTAACAGTTTAGCTTCCGTATGCCACGCATCATCCAATTTTCTATGATAAAGCATGGTAATCAGACACTCATCTGTAGTAGTGGCTAAGAACTCTACTGCAAAAAGTCTCTTTTTTAGTATCTCTTGTGAAACATTTATTTTCTCTAAAAGTCGCCACATACGCTTTTCTATAGGGAGTATGACTTTTGGGCACTCCTCTATGTTTATAGCAGCGTCTTTACTACTATTACCCATAGCATAACTACAGATATCTCCGTCATGCCAAATACGAAACTCTGCACGTGCTCTATAGTGTGAAACGGGTGAGTCAAAGACTTCTATGGTCTTTTTATAAAAAGGTTTAAATAATGTACTTACCTTGCTCTCTTTCTGAGCCAATTGTTCTTCATAGCTATAGGCATGAAGCCCGCAAGAGCCACAGGCTCCAAAATGTTTACAAGTCACGTCAAACCTCTATTGTATTAAATGGGTATCATTTTATCATAAATCAGACAACCTTATTGACTTTTTCTGACAATTTTTAGATATAATCTCACCTACAAAATAAAATCTTCAAAGCTCCAAACTTAAGGAATGGCTATGTCAATCTCTGTTGTTATCCTTGCTGCCGGAAAAGGCAGCAGAATGAAATCTGCAACCCCCAAAGTACTTCATGAGATCTCAGGAAAACCGATGCTCTTTCATGCGATTGATGCGGCACGGCAGATATCTGATGATATCACCGTAGTACTCTTTCATCAAGCTGAGCGTATCCGAAAGCAAGTAGAATCACACTATACAAATATACATTTTCATATACAAGATGCCCAAAAATACCCCGGAACCGGCGGTGCAATGAAAGGTGTAGAAACTAAAAATGAACGTACACTTATTCTCAATGGCGATATGCCGCTTATTACCAAAGACTCCCTTTTGGCTCTAAGCACCGGAGATGCAGAAATTAATATGTCTGTCATCAACCTTGAGAATCCAGGCGGCTATGGACGAGTCATCATAGAGAACGGAAAAGTCAAAGAGATTATAGAAGAGAAGGACTGTAGTGAGACTGAACTACAGACGACAACCGTCAATGCAGGTATCTATGCAGTAAGTACTGCCGTACTTAAGCGATATATTCCTCTCCTTGATAACAACAATGCCCAAAAGGAGTATTACCTCACGGATATTGTTAAAATGGCCGTAGATGAAGGTAAAACCGTACACCCTGTCTATGTTAAGGAGGAGGAGTTTAAAGGGGTGAACTCAAAATTCGACCTCTGTGTAGCCGAAGAGATTATGCAAAGACGCATTAAACGGTTTTGGATGCATGCAGGGGTTACCATGCGTTTACCTGAGACGATCTATATCGATTCACGTGCTACATTTGAAGGTGAGTGTATCTTAGAAAATGGCGTAAGTATTCAAGGGTCATCGCATATCATTGCTTCACATATAAAAACACACTCCATCATAGAAGATTCACATATAGAAAACTCTGATGTGGGGCCTATGGCAAGGATACGTCCCCAATCTACACTTAAAGAGAGCCATATTGGAAACTTCGTAGAAGTGAAAAAATCTATGCTTACCGGAGTTAAGGCCGGACACTTGGCCTATATAGGCGATGCAACTATTGACGAGGGTACCAATATCGGTGCAGGTATGATTACCTGTAACTATGACGGACAAAAGAAACACCAAACCAACATCGGTAAAAATGTCTTTATCGGCTCGGATACCCAAATTATTGCACCGGTGACCATAGAGGATGAAGTCATCATCGCTGCGGGAACCACGGTCAATCAAAATATAGAAAAAGGGAGCTTGGCCATTTCAAGAATACAGATGAAAACCGTCAAAGATTTTTTCTATAAATTCTTTAACAAAGACGCTTAGGTATAGTATGCATATTGATTTAACAGGAAAGTCTATACTTCTAGGGGTAACAGGGAGTATCTCGGCCTATAAAGCCTGTGACCTAGTAAGATTATTTGTCAAAGCAGGTGCTGACGTACATGTTGTGATGACGCCTTCAGCAGAGCGTTTTATCTCAGCCCTTACTTTTGAAGCACTGACCCGAAATCCTGTACTTACTGAAGATTCTGAATCATGGAGTTCTACGCTTAACCACATAGACATAGGTAAACTTTGTGATGTTTTTGTCATAGCCCCTACTACTGCAAACACGCTTAATAAACTAAGTCAAGGCATCGCAGATAACATTCTTACGCAAACAGTACTTGCTTTTAAGGGCGAGGTACTTATAGCTCCTGCTGCAAATACACAAATGCTTGCAAATCACCACACAGACGAAAGCCTAAAAAAACTTCAATCCACAAACTATACGCTCATACAGCCCCAAGAAAAACTACTCGCTTGTGGTGACACAGGCAATGGTGCATTGGCAGAACCTAGTGAGATATTTTTTGCTGTTGCAAGAGCACT
Organism: Sulfurovum sp.; assembly: GCA_026989435.1. Taxonomy (GTDB): domain Bacteria; phylum Campylobacterota; class Campylobacteria; order Campylobacterales; family Sulfurovaceae; genus Sulfurovum. The sequence goes on along the minus strand of JALSJI010000089.1, from coordinate 28,355 downwards.
TCTAAAAGAGTCATTTTGGGAAGGAAGACCTGCCATAGTGACAGGTGGAGGGAGCAGAGAGAAGATAGATGAAGTACGTTACGTCTCTAACTTCTCTTCTGGAAAAATGGCGAAAGCACTTTGTTTGTCGCTCTACCTCAGAGGTGCAAAAGTACACTATATTACTTCTATGGGTGTAGAAGGTTTACCTCTAGCCATCACTAGCGATAACTTTGAAGATGCAAATGCACTTTTATCTCTTACGCAAAAAGCCCTAGTGCTTGCAAAAAAAGATACAAACTTTGAGCCTTATTTGTTTATGGTGGCGGCTGTAGCCGACTTTACACCAGAGTCTCCAGAAGAAGGAAAAGTAAAAAAATCATCTCTTGGTAATGAGTGGAATATTACACTTACACAAACCCCTGATATTCTTTCAAGTTTAGATAAAACAAGTATCAAAACCATCGCTTTTAAAGCAGAGATGGATAGTAAAAAAGGTTTAGAAAATGCTACGCATCTCTTGAGACAAAAAAATGTTGACGCCGTGTGCTATAATCTGCTCAAAGATGCTAAAAGTTTTGGCGGTGATGAGAATGAGATTACCTTTATTACACATGATACACACATTGCTCTAGGGCGTTGGAACAAACTAACACTCTCGTTTAAAATCATCAATGAAGCAGAAAAAATATGCACCAAAGCGATAAAGAAGAGATGAGAGAAGAAACCCCTTTAAAACATTTGGCAATCATCATGGATGGTAATGGAAGATGGGCACAAGAGCGTGGACTTAAACGTACGAAAGGTCATGAAAAAGGTGCAGATGTCATCCGTGATATTACCACTTATTGTGCCAACCACCCTACTATAGAGACGGTAACTTTTTATGCCTTTAGTACCGAAAACTGGAAACGTCCCAAACTAGAAGTTGAATTTCTAATGAAACTTTTAGATACCTACTTGAAAAAAGAGTTACCGGTATATCAAAAGCACCATGTACGTTTTTTGGCCATAGGCGACATGACAAGATTTTCCAAGCCGCTTCAAAAACGTATTAAAGAGACAGAGGCACGTACAAAAGAGAATCACTCTCTCACACAGGTTTTGGCGCTGAACTACGGTGGACGTGCCGAGATTGTCGGTGTAGTCAATGATATAGTAAAAGAAGGGAAAAGCGTACTTACGGAAAAAGATATATCCCGGGCACTTCAAACACCCTACTCTGATATCGACCTGCTTATTCGTACTTCGGGAGAAGAACGTATCTCCAATTTTTTGTTATGGCAGATATCTTATGCGGAGTTCTATTTTACCCCTACGCTATGGCCTGATTTCAATACGCAAGAGCTTGATAGTATCATCACACATTATACACAGCGTACACGACGCTTCGGAGGTTTACAATGACGGAAATACTCTTAGGAGCAATGCTCTTTATCTTTGGTATCATGATAGGTTCATTTCTCAATGTGGTAATTTACCGTATACCGAAGAATGAGAATATCGCCTTTCCTGCATCCAAATGCCAATCCTGCCAAACCCCTCTGAAGTGGTACCACAATATCCCTATCTTCTCATGGTTGGCACTTGGGGGAAAATGTGCATTTTGCAAAGCCCCTATCGACAAACAGTACCCTATCGTCGAATTTCTTACCGGTGTTATTTTTGTGATACTCTATATGAAAATAGGGCTTGTGTGGTACCTGCCTTTTGTGGCTGCCTCTTTTTCGGCACTCTTTGCCCTGGTCATGATAGATTTCAAATACATGGCCGTACCAGATTCGATCAATTTCACTGCCCTTGCTCTTGCACTGGTACAACCAGATTTTCTCGATGCGCTTCTCTATGCAGGCATTGCTGCCGGAGGACTCTATCTTGTCGGTCTGCTCTCTTCGCTTATTGCCCGTAAGGAGGCTATGGGCGGGGCAGATGTCATTGTTGCAGGTACGATGGGCGCGCTACTGGGTTTTCCAAACTTTTTCATAGCCATCTTCCTCTCTGCCCTGCTTGCCATTATTCCTGCAATGATATGGAGAGAGAGGGGTGTACCTTTTATCCCCTTTTTGGCACTTGCTACACTCATTGTCTATCTCTATGATACACAGGCATCACAACTTTTGGATATGATACTGTATGGTTAACGTTAGAGGATATATCTCATCCCATTTTAGCACGTCGTTTCTTACCGTCTTTTTACCCTTTTTTCTTATTCTCTCATTGGTCTTTCTCGTCAAAATAGCATCTTTAACTTCCAAAATACAGCTTAGTTTTCTAGAAATACTGACACTCTATAGCTATGCCGTACCCGATATTGTCTTCTATACGCTTCCGCTCTCATTTATTACTGCACTCTCTAACGTATTACTAAGGCTTTCACAAGAAAACGAGCTTATTGCACTCTATGCCCTGGGGCTTAGTGCAGACAAAGTTCTAAAACCGCTGTTTTATCTTGCGCTTCTTTTTTCTCTTTTGCTTCTTGTTATCGCTTTTCTTGCAATGCCTTTGAGCAAACAGTTTAACAAAGCCTTTATCCACACCAAAAAACTGGAAGCAAAACTCAATATTATACCGGGGAAACTGGGTCAAAAGTTTGGGGATTACTATATCTATGTTAAATCAAAAGAACAAGACACCTTTCACAATCTAGTGATCTATAACCGTACCAAAAAAACTGAGGAGCAGTTCTTCTCCTCACAGAAGGGAAAATTAAATAAAACTAATCATATCACATCCCTGCGCCTTGAACACGGCTATGGATATACATACACAAAAGAGAAATTGCAACAGGCAAAATATGAGAGTCTGGAGGTATTCGACAGAAGTAAAAACCAAATCTTTAAATTTGAAAACACGATTGCACTCTGGAGTAAAGCATCAAGCAATATCAAAATGCTAAGAAGGTTACTCTTTTTTCTCTTTGTCAGTCTAATCCCCTTTCTTTCCCTCTATCTTGTGGCATCTTTTTCAATGATCAATCCAAGGTATCAGAAAAATTATGCATTTATCGTCATATCACTCACCACCTTGGGACTTTATATCGTCGCAACCTCTCTGGAAAAATGGGGTAATTTTCCAATAATGCTCCTAGCCGTGATTGGACTGTTTGTATTGGGAAGATGGCTTTTTAAAAAACGGGTCTTAAGGTACTTTTAATGGCAGATATTCAACGTATCAAAGCTATAATAGCCTATGACGGATCTGCCTATCATGGATTTCAGAGACAAACAACAGATCTCCCTACTGTTACTAGCGACATTGAAGAGGCACTACATTCTTTGCATATTTATAACAATATAGTAGGTTCAGGCCGTACCGATGCGGGAGTTCATGCTACCGGGCAAGTGATACATTTTGACATTCCCGGTTACTGGAGTGACCTAAAGAGACTTACCTCTTGTCTAAATAGTAAACTCACACATATACACTTTAAACATATTACCCCTGTTGATAGTGCATTTCATGCCCGTTTTTGGGCAAAAAAACGTCTCTATCGTTATCTCTTCAAAACAGTAAAACCCTCTGTTTTTGAACAAAAGTATGTCTCTTACTATCCCCCTTTTAATCCCCATATACTCACCAAAGCCCTAGAGTGTTTTAGGGGCAGGCATGATTTTGCTATGTTTAGAAAGACCGGTAGCCCTACCAATACAACTATCAGAAAGATTTACAAAGTCCACTACCGAAAAAGAGGTGCGTACCACGTCATCTACTTTGAAGCAAACGGATTCTTGCGTGCTCAAGTGCGTATGATGGTAGAGGCTGCTATGCTCTGTGCACAATCCTCACTAACGCTTAAACAGCTTCGGGAGCAACTGCAAGGGGAGGTAAAACATAGTACACACTTGGCTCCGTCTGAAGGTCTCTATCTGGCAAAAGTGATCTATGAGACGGCATAATCTTTTTTTCACATTACTTAGATAAAATAGAGATATGAAAATTTTATTGATATGTTTAATAACCATCTTTATTGATGCAGAAAACGTTATGGAGAAGCTCTATTTGAAAAATGGATGCAACTCCTGCCACGGTATGTACGGTGAGGGTATAGGTGCCAGCCCTAGACTTCAAGGAGTAAAGGAGGAGACCCTGCTTAGACGACTTCGTAATCTTCAAAAGGGTATCACACGCTCTGCAAACGGAGCTATCATGGTCTCTTTTGCCAAAGCACTGGATGAAAACCAAACGATACAGATGGCAAAATACCTTTCTAATTTAAAAACATATATACCCAAAGAGCGCTATGAGATAGAATATGACCCTGCCGGAGACGGAGGATCTTAATCTATTTAATGTGTCTCTATCTTAAGCCTCTGCATCTCTGCTGTAATATCTTCAATTTTTTTCACGCGCTCTTCTAGTTGGTCTTTAGCCTGAACTTTGGGAATTTCCGGTACTTCAGGGATGGCTACGGCTGATCTGTTTTCTGACGTTGTTGTTTCTAAAAGGGGAGGCTCTTTTACTCTTTGATCCATCTTTAGACTACCGGTACTACTAGAACGTATCTCACTTTTTACTTCTGTTATATTGTCCTCAATTTTTATGTTCTTTTGCATACTGGATGATTGGGTCGCATCAGAGGGGATCTCTTGAGGCAAAGTATCGTTTTCTATCACTTTTGGTTTTGTCGTATCGGGTTCACTCTGCTCTTCATTTGCTATTTGAACATTTTTTTCCGTATGGCTCTCTAACGGTTGCGATGCCTCTTGTAGTGGTGGCTGATTTTGACTATTTTCCTCCTCTTTAGCCTCTTCAAGTGCCTCTTGCGTATCAAACAGTTTATCGTCCAATACCTTAACTCTCTTTACATTTGCACCGTACTCATAGACAAGTTCACCGCCATCTTTACCTTGCTGAAATGTAACAGCGATAAAGCCGAGAAGCACAAGGAAAAAAAGCACCTTAAAAATCTTTTTGCCACTCATTGCCAATAACTTAAATAAGAGCAGTGCGACAGATGCCAAAAGCAGATATGTCCCTAGAAGTTTATGAAATTTAAGCTCTTCTTGACCCTCTGTAGGCAGTAAATCATAGGCCTCTTTTCCATCGACTACACCTGTAAAATAGGCTGCTGCAAATGCTATGACAGTCAAAACAAGCAACAGCGATGAAAACAGACCTATACTTTTTCGTTGTGCAAAAAGGTTGTAAAACTCTAACAGCAACACAATAACGGGAAGTACAATAGCAAAGTGGTCAATACTGGGATGAAGCAATAGAGGAATATCAAAAGGCAAGTCTATTTTAGGCAGTGTTATCTCTGGTAATGTCATGTTTTATCCTTTGTATTTTAAATTATATATAGTATACCATTAAAATGGTTTTACTACCACCATAATAACTATAAATATCATTAGAAGCGTTGGTACTTCATTATAGACTCTAAGCCATTTTGAACTCTTATATCGGGGGTTATCTACCATTATCTCTCTTATCTTTCCCAAAGAGATATGATAGGCCAACAAATTTGCTAATGCAAAGAGTTTGGCATAGATCCATATACCGCTGGAAAAGAGATCACTATTAAGATAAAGCATCATTATACCGGAAAGTAGCGTAGCCCACATAGCAGGTACACCGATCATTTTTTGTAGTTTATACTCTTGTACTTTTACCACATCCGTAAAAGCAGAAAGATCTGCATTTTCTCTATGGTAAATAAAGAGTCTTGGCATATAAAACAAAAATGCCATCCAAGAGATAAAACTCATCACATGAAATGCTAAAATCCAAGAATAGTATGCCATTTTTACTCCATTATTCTAAAATCTTTTTTGCTGTAGATGACCAGTTGCAATCGCTTATAATACCCTAGATGTGCATAGTCTATCTTTAGCTTGGAGCCATTTTTAGGCATCAATTTTTTCTTTTTAAAATAAAGAGGTATTTTTAGCTCTCCCACATAAAGATGACGGTTTTTATATATACCTTTAATGTTTCTAATTACTTCATTTTGCTCAAGTCTATCTAAACCGGAGATATCTTTGAGATATGGGCTCGTATCTATTTTTCCTTTCTGTTTGAGCGTATACACCGATGTGATTTCTTTTAATCCCCTATAACTTTTAATCGCATCTACCAAGAGGTCATATCTGTAGCCCTCTTTGAGTTTTGAAGCACAACCATAGAGCATGATTCCTCTTCCGTACGGATGCTGTTTTACTATGGCGTGAACGCCTCGTTTGAGTATGACCACGACATCTTTTAATTCTATTTTTCCCTGCAAACTCTCTACATGATAAAGAAATTCTATAGTTCTGGTTTTTCTGCTATCTTCTGTTCTGTCACCGCCTTTTCGATAAGGTTTGGTATCAAAATAGGCATAGACAGGGAGATGATCAGAGTAGCCCTTTGCCATATGTTTTCCCTTTTTATATCGCCACCTATTGATATATCCCCGCTTAGTAAAAAGATACTTTGCCTTAAACACCCCAAAAGAGTTATTGACATAGTCTATACCTTTTCCGTCAAACATCTGTCTTGGTAAAACGATCTGATCCGGCGTAGATTTTTTACCAAAAAACTTTTGGCTCCACCGCTCGGTAGGTTCTAATTCCTTCCAGAGCGTATAGTGCCATTGAGGTTTTGCGCGGGGCATTTCATACTCCTCGATCCTCGTCTTTAAGATATCGGAAAAAGCTGTTTTTCCTCCTGTATCATTGAGCTTCTCATCCAATGTCAAATAGGCATTATAATCGGAATTAAAATCACCCAATAGCACATACTCTTTATCAAAAGAGAGCTTAGCTATACGTGCCTGTAGTGCTTTGGCATATGCAATACGTTTACTTTCATAACCTTTATAAGCTTTGGATTTCCAGTGATTAACAAAGAGTTTCACGCTGTTGTGGCCTAACTTCACGTCTACTTCCAGTATATTTCGTACCTTAGGAGAGTAATTTACTACGATATCTTTTTGTTTTTTTAGAGGATATCTTGAGAGCAGTGCTACCTGTATAGGTGCACCTTTTTTACTTGTAACGGCACTGTAATTATAGGCGCAGCCTACCTTTTTTAAGAGTGTGATTAACTGATTGACAATCCGTCTGTTTTCTATCTCCTGCAGCGCAATAATATCTGCATCCAGATCACAAATTACTTCAGCCGTACGAGAGAGTTTGATCTCTACCATACGACTGTTCCAGTTATGTCTGCCAGGGATATACTCCTCATACTCACTGCCTTGAAAAAAGGCATCAAAAAGGTTTTCTACGTTATATGTGGCAATTTTATAGGGTTTTGAGAGTACAATAAGAGGAAGTAGCAGAAGCAGTAGATAATGCAATAGAGTATCCTAAGTTTTGATCCAGTGATGACCAATAGACAACAACAAGCATAAAAAGTATGCCGAAACGACATACTTTTTAGGCGATATCTATTTAAACATCTTACCAAGCATATCCATCGCGCCACCTGCACCGCCTACCTGTGCTAACAGACTATCAAGCATACTTCCCTCGCCGGAAGTGGCTTGATCTATAACTTTCGGCAGGGCATCAGCCAGTGCACCTTTGGCACTCTCTTCTGAAAGCCCTAAATTTGAAGCAAATTCAGAGATTTTATCCGCACCCAGCAAATCTGTAATCTGATCTGCCGATATCGGTGCATTCTCCCCGTCACCCAGCCAAGAACCTACAATTTCGCCCAATCCGTTTTCACTAAGACCGCTTACCAAAGATCCAAGATCCAAACCGCCTTCACCGTTACCTAGCAAACCGCCAAGCGCCTCGGTAATTGCACCTGCATCCAAACCTGTTGTTGCCTCGTCACTGTTGCCCTGAATCAGTGAAGCACCTGTTTTGAGTAGATCCATTAAATCCATTATTCTATCCTTTGTATGTATTAAGATACTGTTAGTATAACCAAAAATTTATAGAAGTTTCATAGAACCGTCCAGCAATTCTATCTCTTTTTTTTCTATCAATACCGTTAGTGCTCTTTTAAAATGTTTCTTAGAGATACCAAATCGATTTTGAATCTCCTCTGCATTGCTCTTGTACGTAAAAGGAAGACTGCCTCCTGCCTTTTTAAGCAGTTGTAAAACCACTCCCTCAGCCTCCGAGATATTAGCCTCTTTACCTATAGGTCTTAAAGAGAGGTCCAGCTTACAGTCCCTGCGTACTTTTTTAATATAGACTTTTTTCTTGTCACCTATACGCAGATCTTCAAAAATTTCATTTGAAAAAAGCATCCCCTCGTATTGATTATCCGCAATCACCTTATAACCTAGTGGTGTTTGTGCCAGTATAATGGCTTTAAGTACTTTATTCCGGTGCAATCCTTTCATATTACGATTAAAATACTTGCCTATTTTCTGCGTGGCATATACTCTATTGGTCCGCTCATCCAGACAGACACGCAAAAGATATTTTTTTCCTATACGAAAATGCTCTTTTTGCTGCGAAAGCGGTACAAAGAGATCTTTTGGCAATCCCCAGTTAACAAAGGCACCGTAAGGCTTATAATCTACTACCGTAAAATAGCCATACTCTCCCAGTTTCGCATAAGGCATTTTAGTCGTTGCTACAGGTCTATCTTCACTATCTGTATAGACAAAAACATCAAGCAGTAAGCCCATAGGCATTTGATTTGTTATAATATAACCGTTTGGCAAGAGTATTTCGCTTCCATCTTTAGCTTCCAAACAATACCCGTAGGGTGTATCTCTTATAATTTTTAGAGTATTTACTTCCCCTATATTAATCGTAATATTTTGTAACGACGGCATAGCTATTCCGTATTTTGGATTTTTATCATTTAATGCATCTAAATCTATGCCATTATAACGTAATTTTTTGCTATAATTTCCAAAATCGTAATGAAGGAATAGCTATGATACCTGATATTTTTACCTCCTCTTCTACCACAAAATCCGGCAAAAGAGTCACCCATCTTGCTTGGTGGGTGACTCTTCTACTTTCTCTTGCTCTTGCCATCGGCACATGGAACCCTTCGGGCATTCATTTTCTTCACTATATCTCCAATGTAGACAATATTCTTTCAGGCTTTAACCCTTTTGGCATACTCATCATGCTGGCACTGTGGCTACTTGCTATCAAATCAATTTTTCAGAGTTTGGGATTGTTTGGCGCAGCTATTACCGTAATTATCATCGCTTCGTTTATCTGGGGTCTGCAAGAGTACGGTCTCATCGATGTTACCAATTTTAAAGAGGCAGGGTGGGCCAGTACTATCGGCATAGGTTTGCTTATTTGGTTTGGTCTTAATGCCTCTATCATTTGGAAAAAACTCACAGGGGTATACACGACAGATGCCTCCGCCGAAGACCTTTAGTCACTTATGCTATAGTGTAAAATATTCTATCAAGTAGTCGTGTAGGTAATAGACAAAAGCCTAAGTCACTTATGCTATAGTGTAAAATATTCTAACCAAAGGAGATATAATGGCATACAATGAACTCACGGAAGAAGAAAAACATGTCATACTGCATAAGGGTACGGAACGTGCATTTACGGGAAAATACTGGAATTATGAAGGTACAGGGACCTATGTCTGTCGCCAATGCAATGCTGCACTCTTCTTATCCGAGGCAAAATTCGATTCTTTTACGGGATGGCCAAGCTTTGACGATACTATTGAGGGGGCTGTAGAGGAACTTCCCGATGCTGACGGAAGCAGAGTTGAGATTATCTGCGCCAACTGCAAAGGACACTTGGGTCACGTTTTTAGAGGCGAAGGTATGACAGATAAAAATACCCGTCACTGCGTAAACTCTATTTCTTTGGATTTTAAACCGAAAGATTAAGTTACATCTTGACTAAGCCTCTAAAAGTTTACCTCAAATTCAGAGGTAAACACATACTTCTCTTTGGCTTTTAATCGTATCGTAAACTCGCGGATAAAAGCACTTTTCTTTTCTACTGAACACACGCCCTTACACGATGTTTTTACCACTATTTTGTCACCATATGTGGGTATTTTTTCTTTTATTTTGAGAATAAGAGGTTCTTTACCTTGATTGCGTACATTATAGGTGGTTTCAACATTACGGTAATGTTTTCTAGCTTCATATTTTGTGATGCTCTTTTCCCCCACTGCGTCAAACAGTGTTCCTATGGTTAAAGTTACATTTTCATCTTCTGGTATATTTTCTACATTTTGTTCCCCTATAAAATGTGTTTCATCACTACTGTCTTTTTGGTACATACGTACTACGCCTTTAGGTAAAGACAAACCTAAATTATTGTTCTTAGTATTTTTAAATTGTATAGTATTACTAAACACAAGTTTTTGCTCCCCATAACGTTCAAAGTAATTATTGTTGTGTATACCGTATTGTGTATAAGCTATCTCTTTTTTGTCTATAAACCCTATCTGCTTTTGTTGTTTATTTTCTATAGTCTCTTTAAAAGGAATTTTATAAATATGGTAGCCTGAAAACGACTCTTCTTGCACTGCCTCCATTGCTGCCATATCCATCATTGCTTTTACTTTATATACTCTTCTTTCTATATTAGGTCGATTTTGTACTTTATTTACATCTCCCGCAAGACAAGTAATTTGTGCATTTTTATATGCCACACCAGAGTTGTTCTCAACCGTTATCCACCCTGTGAGGTCTAAAACGTCTTTTTTCAAGCTCAGTACATAGTCACTCTTCCACGAGATACCTGTAGTCAAATATTTCAAGTCTATGCCCAAAGTACCTGCACTTTCAGTCTCCATGTTCCATACTAAACTGGGTTTTGTAATCATATTTTCAGGTATTTTAGAAAATATCACTTGCGTAGCACGCTCTAGTGTATAGATGTTTGCTTTTCCTGACTCTTGTATCATCACGGGGTTTATTGAGAGTAGTGTACCTTCCAAGAGTCTAGGCTCATCGCCATTTGTATAAAATGCCACCGTTTTGTTTATGCTCTTTTCCAGCATAGAAGTTAAAGAGATAAGGTCATACATATAGTTCTGAGAATACAAGTTTGTCTTCATTCCTATAAACGTCGGCACCACGCTCTGTGTAATGACTGAACTAGGCACGCCCTCATACACAAGCTTCTGCTTCCCCTGCTTCACCTCTACCTCACGCTTATCGTTTATAAAGGCTCTGTTATCATTGTAGATAGTGATTTTAAGTTCAGAACCTATTGATGGAACTGTAGTGTTTGCCCACAAGCTTCCACTGATAAGAAGTATAGAAAGTAGTATTTTTTGCATTATCATTCCTTGTATTACAGATACTTAAGTATACAAGAAGATGATTAATAAAGCTATTCTATGTTTTGGAGATGTTTAGCAAAATCCTCGGGAGAAACAAACCCAGTCAATGACTTCTCAGGTAAATACTTGTTTTCTTTGTTAAAAAAGATAATATTGGGTGTGCCAAAAAGTCCAAACTCTTTTAAAAGTGCTTTATCCTCATCATTATTTGCTGTTAAATCTACTTTAATAAATGTAAAGTTTTTGAGCTCTTTTTGTACCCTTGCATCAGGAAAAGTAATCTCTTCAAGTTCAGTACACGCTGTACAACTGTCTTTTCCGAAGTCTACTACTACTGGCTTGTCTGAAGCTTTCACTTCTTTCATAAGTCTAGCTACAGAATACCCTAAATGCTCTGATGACTTTATAGCTTTGTTTGGGGATTGTACTACAGTACCAGAAGTAAACTTCCCTAAAGGGCTAAACATAGACTTAGCACCTGATACTGCCCCCACAAACAAAACAATACCGTAAATCAAAGATACCATAGCAAGTAGTTTAAAGAGTTTCATCGCTCCCTCTCCTGCTTTAGATTCAAATACACCCATATAAAGTGCAGTTCCTAAAAAGAGTAAAGACCAGAGTATCATCGTAACTCCACCGGGGAGTATCCGTGAGAGCATAAAGATCGCAAGCGCCAACATCATCACCCCAAAGGCCTGTGAGACTGCCGTCATCCATCCTCCGGGTTTAGGCATAAATTTTCCGGCACCTAAACCGACTAAAAGCAGTGGCATCCCCATACCTATACTCATTACAAAGAGTGCAACTGCACCGAGAAACGCATCACCGGTTTGAGAGATAAAAATCACTGCTCCGGATATGGGTGCCGCAGTACACGGCCCTACAATAAGTGCAGAGAGTGCCCCCATGATAGCCGTGCCCAGAATACCCTTGCCCTGTGCATTATCACTGACTTGATTTAATTTCGATTGCCATGAAGCAGGCAGACCTATCTCATAATAACCAAAGAGCGAAAGTGCCAATGCTATAAAAACCCCCGTAAAAAGGGTTAATACCCAAGGGTTTTGCATGCCCGCTTGTATATCTGCACCGAGCATACCGGCCACAAGACCTACAATCGTATAGGTACATGCCATGGCCAAGACATAGACAAGCGAGGTAAAAAAAGCCTGTGATACACTTGGCTTTTGTCTACCTGAGTGCTGTGATATTATAATAGAAGACAAAATAGGAATCATAGGAAAGATACACGGTGTAAGCGAAAGAAGCAAACCAAATACAAAAAACAAAAAAAGTATAAAGAGCGAGCTCTCATTAATGAGTACATCTACTATCTTACCTGTATTTCCCTCTTTTGCCAATGTAGCAATCTTATCCCAAATGCCCGCTTCTTCCCCCTCAAAAGAGAATCTTTTTTTGATAGGCTGATAACAAATACCGCTCTCAGAACATCCTTGAAACGCTATCTCCAGCGTATAATTACCTTTGACTTTTGAGGTAATATCTTTAACAGGAATATCAACTACAATCTCTTTCTCAAATACCTTATCTCCATCAAAATCGTGTGATGGCGGCCTTTGTACCTCTAGGGTGAAATCTTCCGGAGAGACAATCTTATACCGTAGTGTATCATCATCATAGACATGTATCTTATCCGCTATCGTTATTTTAGTCTTGATCACATCATCTTTAAGTACGGCCGTGACCCCAAATGCCTCATCGGGCGATAAAAATTTCTGTTTTTTTAGGGCACTATCAAAACCTGCAAATAAAAAAAGGCTAAAAAATATCATAGCAAGAGGTAACTTTTTTATGATGTGTTGCATATTTTTTCTCTTTTATTAAAATTATCATAGTATTGTATTGTAATATATGTGCACAAGCTGTGCAATAGTAACAAAATTCAGTTAATAGATCACAAATACCCTATAAAAGTCCTATCATGACATAAGGAGTCTACACTTGCAAAATCATCTTGGCAATGAATATTCACCCTATCTGAAACAACATGCTCACGACCCTGTTGAGTGGTATCCTTGGGGAGACGAGGCATTTTCCAAAGCACTCTTAGAGGGTAAACCTATCTTCTTAAATATAGGCTACAGTGCTTGTCACCGGTGTTACGTCATGGAACAAGAGTCATTTAAAAAACGCTCTACGGCAAAACTGCTTAACGAACATTTTATCTGTATCAAAGTCGATAAATTAGAACGTCCTGATATCGATAGATATTTTCAAGAAGTCTATCGCCTCATCAATGGTCATACAGGCGGCTGGCCCACCTCTGTTTTTCTTACGCAAGAGGGCAAACCCTTTTATGCCGCCGCCTATATACCCGCTAAGAGTCACTACGACAAAATGGATTTTAACGCTCTTGTAGAAACCATCATTAAGAAGTATAGAGATGAGAAAAAACTACTGACGCAAAAAGCAGATGAGATTTTACGTTTTATTAACCCCAAACAAAATAAAATAGAGGCTACAAAACTTGATATGAGTATACTCGGACGCATCATCAATCATGCAAAAGAGCTCTTTGATTCCGAGCACGGAGGGTTTAGCAAGGCACCTAAATTTCCCCAAACATCTACACTATCACTGCTTCTGGATGCCTATAAACTTACGGGAGACAAAGAGATACTTCATATGGTACTTTTTACACTTCGTACCATGGCAAAAGGAGGGATTAGAGATCTCATACAAGGTGGGTTTTTCAGATATACCACAGATGATGCATGGCAGATACCCGGTTTTGAAAAAACAAGCTGTGATAATGCCTTAATTACTGATCTCTATTTAGAAGCCTACCATATAAGCGGTAAGAGCTTTTATAAAAATGTTGCTTTCAGGACACTGGACTTTATGCTTAAAGAGATGCGTGAAAAATCACTTTTTTTTGCTACCTTGTATGCAAATAGCGAAGATAAAAAGAGCCGGTATTTTCTTTATACCTATAAAGAGGCTTTAGAGGCATTCACTCAAGCAGGTATTCCCAAAAAAGCACAAGCACGCCTTGCTAGAGCATTGCATATTACCGAAAAAGAAGACTCTGAGAATCAAAATACGTTGGTTGTTGAAAACCCTGAACATCCGGATATCCCCTACTATAAAGAGGCACTTAACGCCTTGGCAAAAGAGAGAGAAAAACGTCCCTATCCATCTATAGACACAATAATTCTTCTCTCTTGGAATGCTATGATGATATATTCTTTGTTTAAGGCTTCCCGTATTAAGAAGAGCTATCTTCCTCTTGCCATTGAGTCTCTGGATGCACTACTGGAACGTATGTATATCAACTCTGAACTGTATCACTCAACGCTACAGAACAAAACACCCAAAATCAAAGCATTTTTAGAAGATTATGCTTATCTTTCCGAGACACTGATAGAAGCCTATAAAAGTACACTTAACGAAGTCTATCTTATCACCGCACAAAAACTTGCAAACAGTGCTATAGAGAAGTACTATTATAAAGGAAAATGGAAATTTAGCCGTGGAACATTTGAAACCGATGCCCTAGTCTATGACACCCCCTATCCCTCCTCGGTAGCAACCATGATATCGGTGCTGCACTCTATCTCCTCTTTGGTAGACGGGGTCTATAGGAAATTTGTCTTTAGATCTTTGGAAATCTATTCATATGATATTATGCGTCAACCACTCTCTTCACCACGTATGGGTAAAATGGTACTGCGTTACCTCAAAGATGACATAGTTGTCAAAGCCTGCCATGAGAAACTCAAACCGCATATCAAAGATCTTGATACCCTTTCCTATCCATTCTCTCTCCTTAAAGGCGACAACAATGATGGATTTATGCTCTGTAATTCAAATGGATGTTTCGGGTATGAGAAAGATTTTTCCGGTGTTTTAGAAGTTCTGAAAAAAAGAGAACAGGTTTATTGATAACAACTTTCATTTTTAACTTACTTTAAGCTTTTTTGTCTATTCTTCATTGGCACTAAAATATTGATAACAATTATCATTTATTTTTGTTATCTTAAACTATAAGGAAAAGTTTTGGAAAGAATCGTTGTAGCACTTGCAGGTCAACCTAATGTAGGGAAATCCTCTCTCATTAATGCAATCTCAAATGCCAAGCTCAAAGTAGGCAATTTCTCCGGTGTTACTGTCGAGAAAAAAGAGGTAGAATTTATACTCTACGACGATACTACATGCAAAGAGTACACCATACAGATGTTTGACCTTCCGGGTGCCTACTCACTGACAGAATATACCATAGAAGAGAGAGTCACCAAAAGCTTTTTACACTCGGACGAATATGATATCATCGTCAATGTCATAGACTCTACAAACCTCCAAAGAAACCTACTTTTTACCACTCAACTGCTTGAAATGGGTAAAAAAGTAGTTGTCGCCCTTAATATGTCTGATGAGGCCCGAAAAGAGGGTTTAGAGATAGATGAAAAGCAACTTTCTCTTATACTTGGCGTCCCCTGTATTAAAACCTCTGCTTCGACCAAAGAGGGTATCGAAGAGCTTCAGCATGCCATTATTCATTTATATGAAAAACAGAGAACTTCTGCAAAAGTGGTCTACTCTGATTTTATAGAAGAGGAGATAGAGAATATTATCGCCTTTTTCAAAGAGAAAAACTACAAACATCCGACACTACGCCTTAGACATCTTGCGGTCAAGCTACTGCAAGAGGATGAGGATACCTATAAGCAGATGCATGAATCTCCTATATGGATAGATCTGCTACCTATTTTGAGAGATGCTCTGAAGCATATCTATCTACATGCCAATACCAAAGATCTAAAGGAGGTTTTTTCAGATGAGCACTTTGCCTTTGCCAAAGGTGCAAAAATGGAAGTCGTGACTACCAAAGGAATGAGAGAAAAAAGCCTTACGCAACAAGTTGACAATCTGCTCATTAATAAATTTTTAGGTATACCCCTCTTTTTATTTTTTATGTGGATATTGTTCCAACTTACCTTTGAATTGGGATCTATACCTATGGACTATATAGATACTGCCTTTTCATGGATAGGAGAAGAGATAAAAACCCTCTTAGGCGATGGAGAACTCGGTTCACTGCTTGCAGACGGTATGATTGCCGGTGTGGGTGCGGCAGTGATGTTTCTGCCCAATATTGTTATACTCTTTATGGGTATTGCACTCTTAGAGACTACGGGCTATATGAGCCGTGTGGCTTTTTTGCTTGATGGTTTTTTCCATAAATTCGGTTTGCATGGCAAGAGTTTCATCCCGCTAGTCACCGGGTTTGGATGTTCCGTACCTGCCTACATGGCAGCACGTACGCTTAAAAACGAAAAAGATAGACTCATTACGCTCTTTATTATCGGTTTTATGTCTTGTGGAGCGAGACTACCCGTTTATGTACTCTTTGCAGGGGCATTTTTTGCTCAGGAGTCCGCAGGAAATATCTTGTTTATCATCTATATTGCCGGAGCACTGCTAGGATTACTGATGGCAAAAGCACTGAAAATGTTTGTCTTTAAAGGTGAAGATGAACCTTTTGTCATGGAGATGCCAAAATACAGGATGCCGTCACTCAAACTTATTTGGCATACCGTCTATGGTCAGGCAAAAAGCTATTTGAAAAAAGCAGGCACCTATATTTTAGGAGCATCGATACTTATCTGGTTTGCAAGCAACTATCCAAAAGTTGATATACCTGCAAATTTGGATACGAACCAGGCAAAACTCTATACACTTGAAAACTCCTATCTTGGGAAAATTGGTCATGCCTCCGAAGCTTTCTTTGCGCCTCTTGGATTTGACTGGCGTATGGCAGTGGCTCTAGAGACCGGACTTGCTGCCAAAGAGGTCGTCGTATCTACCCTAGGGATACTTTATGCCTTAGGAGATGAAGTGGACGAGAATAATGAAGGGCTTATTGCAAAACTTAAAGCCAATATTCCTTTTGCCTCGGCAATAGCCTTTATTGTCTTTGTGATGATCTACCTGCCTTGTCTGGCTGCCTCTATGGTATTTACCAAAGAAGCGGGAGGATGGAAGTATCTAGTCTACTTGTTCTTGATGACAAGTATCTCGGCATGGGTACTGAGTTTTATCGCGTACCGTGTTACATTAGCATTAGGATTTTAGATGAATTTAATCGATTTACAAAAAGGCAACAGAGCGACTATAGTCAAGATACATGCTGACAAGGCACTCAAAGACAGACTCAGTTCTTTTGGTGTGATGCGTGGAGAAGAACTCCTCATTAAAGGCTGTTCGCTTGCGAAACAAACGATAGAAATAGAAGTAGGTTCTACACTGATTGCATTGCGTAAAGATGAAGCCCAAAAGATAGAAGTAGAACAGATAGATGAGTAGGTATTAACCATATCGTACCCATACAGTCTCATGTAAAAATATACACAATGATAGAAAAATAAGAAAATCACATGAACAAAATAACACTAAGCACACTTTATATATTGATAACAACTCTTACAATCAGTGCTAATATATTTGAGGAGGTCAAGACATCAGGCTACCTCAGAACAGCTTATGAGATACACGCTATCAAAGAGAGTAACACTTTTAAAGATGGTGCTATAGGAGGAAAACTTCATATAGAGACAGGGACATATGAGGGTATATCGTTAGGTACAAGTTTTTATACATCCAATACATTAGGTTCAGATGATAATCAGGGCTTAGTGCCCTTTAGAGGAGAGGTCGATAACTCTTATACTATTTTAGGGGAAGCCTATATCCAAGGAGTATGGGGAAATACACGCGTCAAGATAGGTCGTCAAGAGATAGACACCCCTTTTGCAGATACTGATGACATAGGCATGGTACCTAACACCTTTGAAGCCTATGTACTGCAAAACAGAGACCTCACAGATACCACCCTGTTTTTGGCCCAGATTCAAAAAATGGCAGGGGTAGATGCAGAAATAGTCGATGCCTTTACGCCTTTGAATGGAGATAACAATATGCAAGTAGTAGGTGCTACCTATGAAGGGGTAGAAAATCTTACGATTTCTGCATGGTACTACCATATAAAAGATGCCAAGATAGACAGCATAGCCTACATAGAAATAGACTATGAAGCAGAGTACTGCAGCATTGGGTTGCAAGTAGCCAAACAGGGGTACAGCATAGGAAAAGATGCTACGGTATTTGGTATCACGGCCGGCACACGGTATGCACCACTAGGTCTAAATTTCTCTGCTAGCTACAACAAGGCATGGGACAATGCTGCATTTTCCGGCTTTGGAGGAGGTCCGTTTTTTGCCAACTCTGAATACCTCATTTCTGATAATGCTGGGGTATACGGGGAGCAGAGTAACATAGGCATAGCGTGGGATGCTACGAGTATAGGCATAGAAAACCTAAACATCTCTTTCAACCATGCCCTACTCAAAAACCAAGCCAAACAAAAAGCCACAGAGACAGACATCATATTGGGCTACACGCTGGGAAAACACTTGGAGACACATCTCATTGCCTCTAATATCAAGGGCAAATATGTCGGTGAAGATGATGCACGGCATATGAGGGTGTTTATCAATTATAATTTTTAGCTTTACATATTTACTATTTTTGGCTAGACTTGTCTAAATCTACAAAGGAGCTACATTGAAAAAGTATATCATTCAATATTTACTATTGTTTTCTCTCTCTTTCAATATAGCCCATGATACTATACTTTCAACCAAGGTTGAACATTCTGAATCAGTAGAACATTACGTATTAGAACAAAGTAGTGCGTCACATTGTGAAGATGTCTGTAATATACATCATTATTTTCATTTTATAGCAATCATTGAAGAGGCTTCGCCTCCACTACTTTGTTTAAAACACAAAACCAATCTTCAACAACACTATACCTACCCTATTCCTCCATTTAAACAACGTACCATCAAACCTCCTATAGCCTAATTTAATTTAATATCTATCTATACATTAAATTAAAATAACAAAGGCTACCCATGAAAATCCCTCTGTTTGTACTCATATTGTCACTATTTACCGTGGCAAACGAGAGTAAACCATTACTTGTAGATAGCAGTATCAATCTACAAAATTATAACCATAAACCCTCGCTTATACTAAGGCATAGGTACAAATTAAAGCGTTTAGCGCGTATTTCACCGACACAAGCAAAGGAAATCACAGCCCAAGCATGCAAAGAGCCTGTGGTCTATCAAAGGCTTACGCATAAAGGTCAACTCCTTTTTTATATGTCTGTGACCAATACCTGCGCGCTTAAAATTAATGCTCTAGACGGCACAATTATTTCAAAGGCTCAATAAATGAAACCGCTAGCAATATACTTAGCATTTGTGTTTATCATGACTACTACTATGACCAATGCTTCGACAGTAACACTCAAAACATTACTACAGACTGCCAAGAGACACAATGCACTCTCAAAATCTCTCGATCAGCGTGCCTTGGCTGCCACAGCACAAAGTTTGGCAGATACTGCGAGTGATCCATTGACACTGAATGCCGATACAGCAAAGGCAGTACCCAATAGCACTCCAAGTGGCTATGAATACACTATAGGTCTCTCAAAAAATATAAAACTAGGCACTATTCAAACGCAAGAACGCCAGATAGCCCAATTGCAGTCTCAGGCTTCTCGTATAGAGGGTGAAAAAAGCGTACTCTCTTTTAGAAATACTCTCAAAAATCTCTATCATCAGCACTGTTTGGATAGAGAAAAATATAGCATCATCAAACAGAGTTATCGTGATTTTCTCACACTTTACAAGAAGAAAAAGAAAGCCTATCAATATCATGAAATATCTAAAACTGAATTGATGCAACTAGCCAGTGAAAAACGTAAACTCTTTGCCCAGCTGGAGCAAAACAAGATGCTGTCGAATATCTCTAAGCAAAAAGTACTCATGCTTAGTGGTGCCAATAGCAATATAAAAACAAAACTCTCATGTAGAGATACCTACCCTATACGTAGTCATATTCGACTGGGAAATACCTTTGGGCTCTCTAAGAGAGCGAAACAAAAAAGAGTTCAAAGTACGCAAAAAATGATAAAACGATATAGCCACTCCCTGGAATCATTCTCCATCAATGGACAATACGGTAAAGAACTAGATGTCGATAGATATACTATCGGTGTATCTATACCTCTTAACTTTTCTTCTTCGAAAAATGAACATGCCCGTGCTGCTGCTATGCATAAAGCCTCATCCATCGAGTATGCCTATGCCCAAACTATGAAAGAGAAAAAAGCCCTTCTCTTTGAACTCAAAGCACAACTTAAAAGCCAAGCCTCTATGATAAAAACACTTTCACAAAATTACAAAGCGTATAAAAACAAGCTTTTGCCTTTGATTAAAAAAAGTTATGATTTGGGAGAGAGCTCGGTGATAGAATATTTGTTAAACAGACAAAAGTTATACGCACTTAACCAGGAGATATATGCCAATAAAAAAGCCTACTACACCACACTCTTTAACCTCTACACACTCAGCGAAAATAAGGATTAAGCCATGAAAAAAAGATTATTATTCTCTGTATTACTTACACTGTCACTCAATGCAGAAGCAATCAAAATGACCCAAGAACAGGCAAAAAACTGGAATATCAGTATAGAAGTACCCAAAGCATCCAATACCTATCCTTTTGGGGAATTTATCGCTCATGTGGTTACACCACCGACGTTACTGCACACGATATCCTTGCCTTTTGAAGCCAATGTACAAGCACTCTATGTCGCAAAATACCAACATCTAAAACGTGGTGAATTGCTAGCTAAAGTCACAGGGACAAAATGGATAGAAGTACAGCAACAAGCTATTGCCGAAGCCATAGAATATAAACACCACAAACATCTCACAGAACGTAAAAATATGTTGTGTAAAGAAGAGATTATTCCACAAAAAGAGTGTGTCGCTGCCAACGCAGAACTAAAATCTGATACCATAAGAGTAGCAGCTTCAAAAGCACTACTCAAAGGATATGGTGCCAGCGAGCGTATGATTGAAGCACTGTTTGAAAAATTTGAACTAAGCAACACGATTAATATCACTAGC
This sequence comes from Sulfurovum sp., assembly GCA_026989435.1. GTDB lineage: Bacteria > Campylobacterota > Campylobacteria > Campylobacterales > Sulfurovaceae > Sulfurovum. The sequence goes on along the minus strand of JALSJI010000089.1, from coordinate 7,188 downwards.
CCCATCGAAGGAAACCTCATTTCCCTCAGTGCCACACCGGGTAAAAGTACCAATCCTGATGATGCATTGTTTGTCATTAAAAAAAAGGGTGCACTATGGTTAGAGGCCGATATAAAAGCCCAACGTACCCAAAAACTTCATGAAGGTGAAAAAGTAGAAATAACGCTAAATGGTAAAACATTTCAAACAACCATACTGCAAATCTCTCCTGTCATTAATCCGGAAAATCAAACACGTCAAGTACGGTTTTTAATACCCAAAACCACAAATATTTACTCAGGTTTTATAGGAAGTGCAAAACTTACACGCTATACCGATGTGCTTAAAGTAAAAAAGAATTCCGTGATTAAACAAGGGGGCACGCAGATTGTTTTTGTCAAAACCGATGAAGGTTTTGTGGCAGTACCTGTTGAGATACTTTCTGAAGATAACGTCTATTATTATTTGAAAACCTCTCCACGACTCAATCATGAAATAGCAACCAACTCTTTGGCTATCTTGAAAAACCTACTAGGTGGCGACGATGAATAAAATTATTGGATTTGCCCTTGCACAAAGGCTTTTCTTTTCTCTTTTGGCTGTAGTGATACTTGGGCTGGGTATTAAAACCTACAATGAGTTACCGGTAGATGCATTTCCTGATATCTCACCCACACAGGTGAAAATCATTATGAAATCTAACGGTATGACCCCTGCAGAAGTAGAATCTGGTATCACGGTACCTATTGAGACAAAGATGGTTGGTATCCCTTATGAAACGATGATGCGTTCTACCACCAAATATGGTCTTGTTGACATCACCATAGACTTTGAAGATGGTACCGACATCTATTGGGCAAGGCAACAAGTAGGTGAAAGGCTTGCTGAGATTCAAGGAGAACTTCCTGAGAATATTACAGGAGGATTAGCCCCCATTTCTACACCACTGAGTGATATTCTTATGTTTACCATAGAGTCTGACACCTTAACGCTTGAAGCAAAACGTACACTTTTAGATTGGATTATCTCTCCTAAAATACGTGCAATTAGCGGTGTAGCCGAAGTCAATGCCTTGGGTGGCAAAGTAAAAACATATGAAGTCGTACCAAACCTTAATCAAATGCGTGCAAAAGGTGTAACACTCGATCAACTCTTTGAGGCACTCGAAAAAAACAATAAAAATGATGGTGCAGGTCGCGTATCTCAAGGGGTAGAGAGTATCTTGGTCAGAAGTGTGGGAAGACTTAAAAATATCCATGACATCCAAATGCTACCTATTCGTAAGATTGGTGATCATATTATTACCTTGGGTGATGTCGCTACTGTGCACTTTGGGTATCTCACCCGTGCAGGATTTGTAAGTAAAAATGGTGAAGCAGAAGCAGTACAGGGTCTCGTGCTCGGGCTAAAAGGCATCAATACCGCCATAGTTTTGGACAAAGTCAAAAAAGAGTTATCTGCTCTTGAAAAAATGTTACCTCATGGCACCAAAATAGATATTTTTTATGACCGTTCTGAACTTGTTAACCTAGCTACAGATACCGTAAAATCTGCACTTTATGAGGCCATTGTATTGATTATGGTTATCTTGCTTTTAATGCTTGGAAACTTGGCTTCAGCGGTGAGCGTAGCCCTTATTTTGCCCTTTGCATTACTTATGAGTTTTATGGCGATGCAGTACTTTGGGCTTACAGCCAACCTCATGAGTCTAGGTGGACTTGCCATTGCTATTGGGATACTGGTGGATTCTGCGGTGGTTGTCGTAGAGCATATTACCGCTGAATTAGGTAACCCCAAACGTCAACGTCATAGTAAACTACATATTATTTATGAAGCCACAGTCGAAATGGCACCTTCTATTATAACAGGTGTTTTGATTATTATCATCGTATTTTTACCTATCTTGACACTAGAAGGCTTAGAGGGAAAACTGTTTAAACCCGTGGCTTTGAGTATTATCTTTGCACTCTTTAGTTCTTTGCTTTTGGCATTGACACTTATTCCTGTGTTGAGCTCTTTTATTTTAACCAAACGACCCGATCCTGAGTCTTTTGTGGTGCGTTACCTTACCAAAGGCTATAGACCTATTCTCGTATGGTCACTCAATCACGCCAAAATCGTCATTCTCTTTGTGCTCATGCTCTTTGGGGGTTCACTCTATCTTGCAGATAAAACAGGAAAATCTTTTATGCCGACCATGGATGAAGGCAGTATTATCATCGGGATAGAGATGTTGCCCTCTATCTCACTCAAAGAGAGTTTGGCACTCAATCTGAAAATACAAAAAAAGCTCATAGCTTCCGTGCCTGAAATAGAAAATATCATTGCCAGAACAGGAAGTGACGAATTAGGACTGGACCCAATGGGACTCAATGATACCGATACTTTTCTAGTCCTCAAACCCAAAGAGAAGTGGAGAGAGCCCTCAAAAGAGTTTATTATCAATGAGATACGCAAAGTCCTTGATGAATTTGTAGGGATTGAATATGGCTTTACACAACCTATAGAAATGAGAGTCTCAGAGATGCTTACAGGGGTACGAGGAGATTTGGCTATTGCTATTTTTGGTAGCGACAATGCTCTCCTTGAATCTATCGCCGTTGAGATAAAAGATCTCTTGGAAAAAATACCCGGAAGTGCAGATGTTTACAAAAAAGCCAATGAAGGAGTAGAATATTTTGAGCTTAAATTTGATAAAAAAGCGATGGCATATTATGAAATTACACAAGAGGATCTCAATAACTTTTTAAAAGTGATGGTGACAGGATTAGATATTGGTGTCATTCAAGAGGGTATGCGTCGTATTCCTCTTGTGGTCAAAGGAGATGATGCCTTGCAAAACTCTCTTGATAGGATTAAAAAACTATACTATCCTGTAGCAGATGGTAAATCCATACCCTTAAGTAACTTTGTCAAATTTGTCTCCAACGCAGGACCCGTACAAATAGAACACGAACATGGTTATAGAAAAACCATTGTACAATCCAATGTAGAAGGTCGTGACCTCGTGAGCTTTGTAGAAGAAGCCCAAAGAAAAATAGAAAATGAGATTAAACTACCTGCAGGATATTATATAGAGTATGGTGGTGAGTTTAAAAACCAACAAAGAGCGGCAAAACGTTTGGCTATTATTGTGCCTTTGGCACTCTTTTTAGTCTTTATTTTACTCTTTGTCTCATTTAAATCCTTGCGGCAAGCATTGATGGTACTTATTAATGTACCATTGGCACTCATAGGTGGATTTATTGGGCTCTATTTTAGTGGAGAGTATATGTCTGTACCTGCATCTGTTGGGTTTATCGCCCTTCTTGGTATTGCAGTGCTCAATGGTGTGGTGCTAGTGAACTATTTTAATTATCTTATACAAAATGGTTCTACGCTCAAAGATGCTGTCATTGAAGGATCGGTAAAAAGATTGCGACCTGTATTGATGACAGCCATCATTGCAGCATTGGGGTTACTCCCCCTACTCTTTGCAACAGGTCCTGGCTCAGAGATACAACGTCCCCTTGCGATTGTGGTCATCAATGGGCTGGTGAGTTCCACCATCTTAACGCTGATTATTTTACCTATTTTATATATGCGTTTCTCAAAAAATAGGCCTAAAGAAGGGGAATAAAATGTGTTTAAGCTAAACCTGCTAAAGTAGAACCAAGGAGTACAAATGGATACGCTAATTGATTTTAAAAGTGACTACGGCATCAAAGTAGCGATGTTTATAAGTGACCCCAAGCATGCCGGGGTTATTAGCACGAAAGAGACAGAAGCACTGAATGCGAAACTTTTTAGCTATAGCTACGGAGACGAAGTAATAGGTGAGGAGATTACACTCTATTGGGCTGTGAATCCTGAAGATGACACCATACTGCTTGCACGTTATACCTATTTTGGCACCCCCTCGCTGATTGCTGCATGCGATATGCTAGCCCTCCTATGCAAGAACAAAACTGTTCAAGAAGCCACAACTATGACCTTTCAAGGTTTAGAACGCTTTTTACGCGACAAGCCTGATACCCCTGCTTTGCCGACAGATGAAGCGTATGTCATTACTCTGGCTCTTGATGCACTCAAACAAGCAGCCAAAGCCTACTACCAAGAGGCTTTAGGCAGAGAGGATTTGACCTATCCCTGCAAAGATACGCCAATGAGTCTTGCTTCAATTAAGGAGAGTATCGCTCTACACAAAATCCAGACATACAAAGAGCTTACTCGATATACAAAAGCAGGCTTCTTTGATACAGAGTGCCTCAAAGATCTAGATACACTTATAGCAGCGCAAAAACAGCTGATAGAAAGAGAAAAAAAGATAAAAGAACAGACCATAGATATTCCTTTTAGAGAGATGAATACCAAGGAGAAGATAGCTGCCATAGATCATGTTATCGATGGTTCTGTCAGGGAATTTCTTGTGATGGATGGAGGAAATATAGAGATACTTGACGTAAAAGAGAATGGAGAAAATATCGATATCTATATACGTTATCTAGGTGCATGCGACGGCTGTGCAAGTGCCAATACAGGCACACTCTTTGCGATTGAAAATAGCCTTAAAGAGAAACTAGATAGCAAAATACGGGTTTTACCTCTTTAGGCTATATTACTACGCTTCTCCTTTTCTACCTTTTCTATATAGGCTTTCACTCTCTCCTGTATAGCATGAAACATATTTTCTGTTTTATTGGCTTTGATAAATTTCAAAATATCTTCATAACTCATGCCGTTATCTATTTTTCTTTTACAGATATCCAGTAATAATTCATGCATTTTTTTCTCCATATTTTTAATACATTGTACATAGAAGATGTCAAAAAATGTCAAATCCTATTCAATGAAAACTACGCAACGGTATCTACAAAGTTCTCGCTGAAATCACCTATCTGTTCATATATTTTTTTGCTTTTAGCCTATTTTTAGCTTTACATGCTAAAGTAGGCTAATCTTGACGCAAGGACACACGCATGGATTTAGATAAAAAAAATGAATATGGCATCAAGGTGGCGATGTTTATAGAGAACCCAAAATATATGGGCACCATCTCTGAAGATGAAGCCCGAGAACTTGGTGTAAAGGTCTACTCCTACAGCTACGGGGGAAAAGAGTTTGACTATACGCTCACGTTGCACTGGGCTATCAATACCCAAGAGGATACCGTAGTGCTTGCACGATATAGCTATGAGGGTATTATGTCAGGCATTGCAGTCAACCATATGATGGCACTGATACTCTCCAACAAAACAATGGCTCAAATAGAAACGATCAACTACCCTGCTTTAGAGAAACTACTTAGGGATAACCCGAATATACCTGCACTGCCTCAGAAAGAGAATTTTACCGTAGTGTATGCCATAGATGCAGCAAAATTGGCTGTAAAATCCTATATTAAACGAGCATTAAGTCATGAAGAGAGTACCCATCCTTGCACAACAACTCCTATGAGTATCGCTTCAATCAAACAGATCATTGCCGAACAAAACATTCAGACCTTGGAGAGACTGGCACAATTCACGCAAGCGGGTAAAGAGAATGATAGTTGTAACGAGACACTTTTACGCTATATAGAAGAGAATAAAGCATTAGAAAAAGAGAAAGAAGAAGCAGAAAAAGTACTTAATGCCGTTCCGTTTAAGGAGCTAAGCCCGGAACATCAAGTGATTGCCGTGGATACGGCGATAGACAATACGGTAAGGCAATTTTTAGTCATGGATGGCGGAGATATCGATATCCTATCGGTCAAAGAAAAAGATGGGATGTTTGACGTTTATATCTCCTATCTAGGTGCTTGTAGCAGCTGTGAGAGCTCCGGTTCAGGTACGCTTATGGCCATAGAAAATGCCCTGAAAGACAAACTTGATCCCAATATACGTGTGATTCCTATATAGATTGTCTTTTCTATTGTTCACAACACACTCTAAAATGAAGAAAATACTATTTCTACTCTTTGTTTTATTTTTTTTAGCATGTCAGAAAAAACACCATCCTCAACAAACCTTATTACCCGTACCCAAGCCATTATGAGTACCTTTGTACATATCTCCTTGTCCCAAGAACACAACAAAGCTATCTCGGAATCTTTTGCACAGCTAGGAGAGATTGAATCCTCACTCTCTAGTTATGTACCACACTTAGTCTACCAACTCAACCAAACGCATACCATACCCTACAACCCCACACTTGCCCATGCCATCACACTTTCAAAAGCATATTACAAAGAGACAAATGGGTACTTTGACATTAGCATAGGGTCTATCTCTAAAAGCTTGTACCATTTTGGGGAGGAGAACAGTACCGTTCCTACTCAAAAAGCCCTACAAAATGCCAAGCGTAACATAGAGGGTATTTTCATACATGAGCATAACATCAGCACAGCTCAAGGCATAGTACTAGACCTAGGAGGCATAGGTAAAGGGTATGGGGTAGACAAAGTAGTGGAGCGTTTAAGTGAACAAAACATCAGCCAAGGCATCGTAGCTCTCTCTGGAGACATTCGCTGTTTAGATGTTTGCACTTTTGAGCTACAGTCACCCTATTCTGAACAAACCTTCGCCACACTCACCGCCAAGATACCCCAACTCTCCATCTCTACTTCTGGCACATACAGACGTTATGTAGGCACACAAGAAAACCACCACCTCATCAACCCCAAAACTGCCACACAAGGCAAAACCTTTGTCTCTGTCTCACTCTTTAGCCATGCAAACAATGCCAAGATAGATGCTTATGCTACTGCCATCTCTGTTATGCCATTAGATGTAGCCTTGTCATTTTTAAAAGAGCATGATGAAGTTGGGTTTGTACTGGTTAAGAGTGACGGGAAGATAGTGTATGGAAATTTGGAGAAGTTTGTTACGTTCACTTGGCTAGACTATAAAGAAAACGCCACCATTCCTAGTAACACTAAAAACAGCAATACAAACGCCCCCAAAGCCAAAAGCTTCACCCACCCAGACACCACTAGCCCAAAGATGATAGGCAGATAGGCTACAATGTTTAACAATGCCACTATAAAAAGTGTTAGGGAGAGTCGTAGTGAAAACTTCTGAGAGACTTTTGTACTAAAAAGCATAAAGTGAGCGACCACAAAAATGAGTGTGCCTATGGCAAACATGTGTGGGGTGGCAACTTCTATGAAGTTGTGTATACTCTTAGGTGCGGGACTTTCTACTATCTTAGAAAGTGTAGCAAGTAACTGGGAGCTATCCAAGCCCTGTG
>JALSJI010000088.1 GCA_026989435.1 Sulfurovum sp. | reverse complement strand
TGTTATCAACAGGACTCTATCATGAGCCTATGCATGCATGGCTAGATAGATACGATGAACGCATACAATACATAGACAAAAAGACACGCAAAAAACAAATGCTAGAAAACAACCCCAAATACGTACTCAAAAACTATATGCTTCAAGAGGCTATAGATGCAGCCCGGGCGGGAGACTTTAGCTTAGTAGATGCTTTGTTTAACATCGCACAACACCCCTTTGATGAACACCCGGAGTTTGAACATTTTGCTAAAGCAACACCAGATGAATTTAAAAATAAAAAACTTAGCTGCTCCTCTTGAGCTTTGTCAATGACTCTTTTTGAGTTTATGCCTATAATGCGCTAGATAATAAGAGGAGTACAAAGGTGTTGGCATCGGAAGTAAACAGAGAAAACCTCTCAAAAATGATTCGTACATTTTATGCGATGATTCTTAAAGATAAAACAATCAATCCATATTTTATCATGGCTTTAGGAAATGACCTAGAGAGCCAGGCGTGGCAAAAGCATTATCAAATCCTTGAAGATTTTTGGCTGATGCTTATGACAGGAGAAAAGGTTTACACTAGAGATGCCTACAGTCCACATGAGGAGTTACCACAGATGTATCAAGAGACCTTTGAACGATGGTTAGAACTTTTTAATGAAGCGGTACATCTCTACTACACACCCAAACTTGCTAAGAAGTTTTACAAAAGAGCAGAGGTTTTGAGTAAAAAATTTATGCAATGGCTGGATATAGTATAATACGTCCTTAAAGGAAAGTTATGCTTTTAGAAACAATAGACAGAGGCAATATAGAAAAACTGGTACGTGCTTTTTATGCCAAGGTGCTTGAAGATGATTTGTTAAGCCGTTATTTTCTCATAGCATTGGGTGATGATTTAAACAATGACAAGTGGTACGAACACCTCCACACCCTAGATAACTTTTGGCTCTCTCTACTCACAGGAGAGGGCAGATACATGGGAGACCCACTTATGCCTCATATGTTTTTAGGAGGCCTAAACGAAGCACATTTTGAACGTTGGCTTTTACTCTTTAGAGAAACCTTAGATGAACTCTTTATCCCAAGCATCGCTATAAAAATACACGGCAGAGCCAAAGCACTCTCCACTAGGTTCATCAGTGATTTGGAGTTGGATGAGGATGAGTAGTGTATAAAAAAGTATGGTACACTTCTATCAAAAACGAAGGTTTCATAGATGACACTAGAAGAACTACGGCAAACCATACAACAAGAACCGGGAGTACTTTTATATTTTTCAGGTGAACACTGCAGTGTTTGCCATGCCTTACGTCCAAAATGTAGAGAGCTTTTTGATACAGTGTTTCCACAAATAAAACAAATCTATTTTGATGCAGAGGAACATAGAGAAATAGCGTCACATTTCCAAGTACTCTCCCTTCCTACGATGATACTCTTTTTAGACGGTAGAGAATTTATGCGAGAAGGCAGAAGTGTGAGTCTGCATAAGTTAAGAGAACAATTAGCCCGTCCTTACAAGATGATGACGGAATAATTTATTGTTTGGTAATAATAGAGATATTCTCAAACCCTTTAGCCTTTAATATATCTATGAGCGATACAAAGTACTTAAAGGCAGAGGCTTTGTCCATATGTAGAGAGACTAAGTCTTTTTTAGGGTCAAGTTTGAAGAGTTTTTCTTTGATAGTATCAAGAGGGAGTTCTTCTTTATCGTAAAAGTATTTACCCTCTTTGTCTATAGCAATATGTACAGACTTTTTCTCTTCGGGTTTTTTTGAGCTGGCGGTGGGGAGATCTACTTTGACGGTTTGGTTTTTGATAAAGGTGGAGGTTGCCAAGATAATCACAAGTAACACCAACACAATATCAATGAACGGCACAACGTTCATCTTATCAAAGCGTTCGCGTTTCATTAACGGTTCCTTTTTGGACAAAGTCCGACAAAGGACGCTTCAGCAGAGGGCTCAATCGACCGGTTGATTTGAATAGTTAGATATTGACTCATGCTATTTCTCATCCTGCATGATTTCCCATTTGGAGAGTAATACATCGACTTTCGTCAGCAGCGCATTATAGATGACTGTTGCAGGGATGGCTACAATGAGACCTGCAGCCGTTACTTTGAGTGCGAGTGCCAGATTTTTCATAATTTCACCGGGGTTTATACTTTCTTGTCGGTCACCGATGATATAAAAGGTAAGAATAATGGCAATCACCGTACCAAGCAGTCCTATATAAGGAGCATTTGAGCCGATACTGGCAATGGTAGCAAGATGTTTGGAGAGATCGATTTCAAGCGCTTTTTTATGACTATATTTACTTAAGTCGATAGAGCGATAGTAAAGTATTCGCTCTATAGCATAGGCAAAAGTGATAAAACTTAAAAAAACAAGAAGACCGATGATCCCATAATCTATGGTATCTTTGAGTTGTTCAATAGGCATATTGTATTCCTGAATAAATTCTATTAGAGCATTATAGCTAAGTATATTAAGAGAATGTTAATGATATTGATGTAGAAAAAGAGCCAAAATAAGCGTTTTTTTTATTTTTATTATGTTAACCAAAAAAATGAAAAAGATATTAAAATCAGAATAAACCGCTCTATAATCGATTTTGAGCTACTTTTAAGTGATATGACGGTTTAAAAAAGATAAAATTTACATATATTCGATGAGAAAGGAAAACGATTGTCTGATTTGTTTGAAAATACACAAGAGATACTGATTGAAGAGAGTATGAAGTCAAGTTATCTTGATTACTCAATGTCAGTGATTGTAGGTCGCGCACTGCCGGATGCAAGGGATGGACTCAAGCCCGTGCACAGAAGAATACTCTATGCAATGGAAGATTTAAACCTCTCACACCGTGCTCCCTATAAAAAATCTGCACGTATAGTAGGGGATGTGATCGGTAAGTATCACCCCCACGGTGACAATGCAGTCTATGATGCACTGGTGCGTATGGCGCAAGATTTCTCTATGCAGGCACCGCTTATTGACGGACAAGGTAACTTTGGATCGATTGACGGAGACAATGCAGCAGCGATGCGTTATACCGAAGCCCGTATGACTAAGATTGCAGAAGAGCTTCTCTCCGACTTGGATAAGGAGACTGTAGATTTTGTACCAAATTATGACGACTCTATGTCTGAACCTGATGTTTTGCCTGCACGTGTACCCAATCTATTGCTCAACGGATCTAGCGGTATTGCCGTAGGTATGGCTACAAATATTCCCCCGCACCGTTTAGAGGAGCTTATTGAAGCTTTAGTACTGCGTATTGATAATCCTGATTCTACGGTAGAAGATATGTTAAAGATAGTCAAGGGTCCCGATTTCCCCACAGGGGGGATTATTTTTGGGCGTAAGGGGATAACAGATGCTTATAAAACAGGACGAGGACGTATTAAGATACGTGCAAAAACCCATATTGAAGAGATCAAATCAAAAGAGATTATTATCATTGATGAACTCCCTTTTCAGGTGAATAAGGCAAAATTGATAGAAAGTATTGCTCAGCTTGTGCGAGACAAACAGATTGAGGGTATTTCGGAAATACGCGATGAATCGGACCGTGAGGGTATGAGAGTCGTGATTGAGCTCAAGCGGGATGCAATGAGTGAAATCGTCTTAAACAATCTTTTTAAACAGACACAGATGCAAGTAACATTCGGGATTATTATGCTTGCGATTAATAACAAAGAACCAAAGATCTTTAACTTGCTTGAGCTTTTTGATATCTTCTTGAGGCATAGAAAAACCGTGGTGATTCGAAGAACCATCTTTGACCTGGAGAAGGCCAGAGCCAGGGCACATATTTTAGAAGGGCTTAAAATTGCGGTAGATAATATCGACGAGGTTATTAAAATCATTCGTGCCTCAACGGACGATACGGAAGCGAAAGAGAATCTAATGGATCGTTTCAAACTCTCTGAGATTCAAGCAAAAGCGATTTTAGAGATGCGTCTAAGACGTTTGACAGGTTTAGAGATAGAGAAGATAGAAAATGAGCTAGCGGCGTTGCTTAAACTTATTGCAGAGCTTGAGGCTATTTTAAAATCAGAAGAAAAAATCAATGCAATTATCCGTGACGAGCTTTTAGAGATCAAAGAGAAGTACGCCGTTGCTCGCCGAACCGAGATAGTGGATGATTATGATGATATCGACATTGAAGATCTCATTCCCAACGAGCCTATGGTGGTCACTATTACCCACAGAGGCTATATTAAGCGTGTACCGGTCAAGCAGTATGAGAAGCAGCATAGAGGGGGTAAAGGCAAAACGGCAGTTACCACCTATGACGATGATTTTATTGAGAGTTTCTTTACATCAAATACGCATGATACTTTGATGTTTGTTACAGACAGAGGTCAGCTCTATTGGTTGAAAGTCTATAAAATTCCGGAGGGGTCACGTACTGCCAAAGGTAAAGCGGTGGTTAACTTGATAAATCTTCAAAAAGACGAGAAGATTATGGCAATTATTCCAACAACCGATTTTAACGATGATAAGGGGCTTGTATTCTTTACTAAAAACGGTATCGTCAAACGTACCAACCTCTCTGAATACTCTAATATTAGAAGCAGTGGGGTAAGAGCGATTAATCTCGATGAGGATGATGTTATAGTGAGTGCTAGTATTGTACTGCCCGATACCAAGTGGCTTTTTGTTGCAACCAAAAAAGGTTTGTGTATTCGTTTTAAACTTGAGGATGCCAGAGAGATTGGAAGGGTGTCACGAGGGGTTACTGCCATTAGGTTTAAGATAGAGGGTGATTATATCTGTGGTGCCATAACGATAGAAAATGAAGAAGATGAACTCTTAATGCTCTCCGAAAAAGGCTTAGGTAAACGGACGTCAGCCTCAGAGTACCGTGAACAAAATCGTGCAGGCAAAGGAGTAATCAGTATGAAGCTGACACCTAAGACGGGTGATGTAGTAGGAGTTGTCGCTGTAGAGGAGGATAAAGATTTAATGTGTCTGACAAGTGTCGGAAAGATGATACGGGTAGACATGAAACAGATCCGTAAAGCAGGACGCAATACCTCCGGGGTAAAAGTGGTAACAGTTGAGAAAAAAGATATTGTTATCTCTATGGCAAAATGTCAAAAAGAAGAGAAGAGTCAAGAGCAAAGCGATGAGGATAGAGATGAAACCTCAAATAACGATACATTAGGATTAGAATAACGTGAAAAAAAGATACAATGTAGCAGTAGTCGGTGCTTCAGGTGCTGTAGGTGAAGAGCTTTTTAGAGTGCTAGAAGAAGTTGATTTTCCTATAGCAAACCTTTTACCCCTTGCTTCTGCCAGAAGTGTCGGTGAGGAGATAGAGTGTCAGGGAAAAACTTATAAGATACAAGAACTTACTGAAGATGTATTTGTAGATAAAGGCATAGATATAGCCTTTTTTTCAGCAGGTGGAAGCATCTCAGAAAAATACGCGAAGTACGCAGTAGAGTCTGGAGCGGTGGTGATAGACAACACCTCACATTTTCGCATGAACCCTTTGGTACCTTTGGTTGTACCGGAAGTAAACCCTGAAGATATAGAAGAGTGGGAAGAGACGGGCATCATTGCCAATCCTAACTGTTCTACTATTCAAATGGTACAACTTCTTAAACCGCTGCATGATCTTTACGGCATTAAACGTGTCGATGTGAGTACCTATCAGGCAGTATCGGGTGCGGGGAAGAAGGGAATGGAGGAGCTGGTTAAGCAGATGCAGGACTTTTTCGCGTTTAAACTAGATGAAACAAAAGTAGAGGCCTTTGCACACCAAATTGCACTTAATGTTATCCCTCACATTGATGTACCCCAGCCCAATGGTTACACCAAAGAAGAGATGAAAATGGTAAACGAGACAAATAAAATCATGCACGCTGATTTTGCAGTCTCTGCTACTTGTGTACGTGTCCCTGTGCTCCGTTCTCATTCTGAGTCTATTACCGTTACGTTTAACGAAGGTGTCAATGTAGATGTAGATAAAGCTAGAGAAGTGTTAGAGAACTTTGAAAACGTAACCGTACTTGATGACATGAGTAAAAATGAATATCCGATGCCTATCATCTCTACAGATACGGATGAAACCTATGTCGGACGTATACGTAAAGATATTTATGCAGACAATATTTTGCATATTTGGGGGGTGGCAGATCAGGTAAGAGTAGGTGCTGCAACCAATGCAGTCAGAATTGCCCAAAAATGGATAGATATGGAGAAGTAGCATGAAGGAAGACAATAGCAATCAAGAGCAGTATGAGATAAATAAAAAGAGTATGTCGATAATAGAGCGCGTCTTTGAGAATATGCTCTGGAGTACACGATTTTTCGTGCTTTTGGCGGTGATTTTTAGTATGATTGGCGGGATCTCTCTCTTTATTGTCGCCAGCGTAGATGTGTGGCATGTTGCTACAACCGTATTTGACAACTACTTTGGAAAGGCAGGGCATGTACCGAACTTTCATGAGAAGATTGTCGCAGAACTTATAGGGGCAATCGATCTTTATCTGATCGCTATCGTACTCTTTATTTTTGGGTTTGGACTCTATGAGCTTTTTATCTCCAAGATCGATGTTGCTCAAAAGAGTGCGTCAAGCAAGATATTGGAGATCCACTCGCTTGACGAGCTAAAAGATAAGCTTGCCAAGGTGATCATTATGGTGCTAATAGTAGGTTTCTTCAAAAGAGCGATGCATACCCAGTACAACGGTGCATTAGATATGCTTGCACTTGCAGGAGCGATCCTTGGACTCGCACTGGCGTTTTATTTTATGCACAAGGGAGACAATCATTAATGAGTAAGATTTTTGTAGATGCCTGCCTGGGCAAAGAGACATCCTATACGCCGGTATGGATGATGCGACAAGCAGGACGCTATCTGCCCGAATATATGGCGGTACGCAAAGAGGCGGGCAACTTCCTCAACCTCTGCCACGATTCGAAAAAAGCGGCGGAAGTGACCATTCAGCCGCTTGATATTGTCGGTGTGGATGCGGCGATTCTTTTTAGTGATATCCTTGTGATCCCAGATGAGATGGGGATGGATTTGAGCTTTGTCAAAGGAGAAGGCCCCAAATTCTCCGACCCGATCGCTTCGCAAGAAGACCTAGAGCGTCTTATTGGCGGTGAGGAAGCGGCAGACAAACTAACCTATGTCTACGATACGATCAGACTGCTTAGAGAGCAGCTCGATGCCAGAGGGGACGAGAAAGCGCTCATCGGTTTTACCGGTGCGCCTTGGACACTGGCAACTTATATGATCGAGGGGCAGGGCACTAAGACCTATAATGTCTGCAAAAAGATGATGTATGCCAATCCCGAACTCCTGCACAATATCCTTGCCAAAGTGACCGAAGTGGTCAAATACTATATGCTCAAGCAGATCGAAGCGGGTGTGGATGCGGTACAGATCTTTGATAGCTGGGCGGCAGCCATCGAGCCAAGCAAATATGATGAATTCAGCTGGAAATATATGGTACAGATCGCCGACTTCCTCAAAGAGCGATACCCCGAGATCCCCATCATCATGTTCCCCAAAGGGGTGGCTTCTTTCATTGAGCGCGGACTGGTCTACGGTAACTTCGATGTCTTCGGTGTGGACTGGGGGACACCGATGGCACTGGCAAAAGAGAAGCTGGGTGACAGATACGTCCTCCAGGGCAACATGGAACCATGTAGACTTTACTCTAAAGAAGCGACTACAGCTTGTGTTGAGGCTATACAAGATGTCATGGGTGGAAAACGCCATATCTTCAACCTAGGGCATGGCATACTCCCTGATGTACCTGTAGAAAATGCGAAGCACTTTGTCTATGAATGTCAGAGGGTGAGTGGGAAGAAATAAACTTTTTATGATGATTTGACATGCTCAACTAAATAAACGATTGGGTCTAGACTAGTTCAGGGGTTCTTTTCTAAAGATTTTTAACAAAACTTTGTATAAATCTTCACCTCTGTGATTAAACCTGAACTCACACTCTTTGAGGTGAGTATTGAAGTGTTCTTTG
>JALSJI010000087.1 GCA_026989435.1 Sulfurovum sp. | reverse complement strand
TTGATGAATAAAGAATGTTTTCTATCTACTCGACAACTATTTACGCTAAAATATATCAACTACAAAAAAACTTGGGGGAGTGAAGCGTGGCATTTACTGAAGCAGATACCAGAGCTAAACTTATCGACCCTCAAATCAAGGCTAGTCATTGGCTAGAATCTCACATTGTTCGTGAGTACTACTTTACAGATGGGCGTAAGCTCATTGGTGGGAAGCGTGGGAAACAGTATTATGTGGACTACCTACTTGTTTATGAAAATACTAATCTTGCCATTATCGAAGCCAAGGCTGAAAACAAAGACCCCCTTGATGGACTGCAACAGTCCATCAACTATGCCCAAAAACTTAAAATAGATTTTGTCTATGCGACCAATGGGCATAAGATTTATGAACACAACCTCATTACAGGTAAGGGTGATTGGGTAGAAAACTTTCCTACACCTCAGACACTTTTTGAGCGGAAATTCCCTACTATCACGTCCATTACAGAGAAGATTATCAAACAGCCGTTTCATTTTGAAGGCAATATGAAACCACGCTACTATCAGCAGATAGCAGTCGATAAAACCCTTGAAGCCATAGCCAAGGGCAAAGACAAGGTACTACTCACACTTGCTACAGGTACAGGTAAGACTTACATAGCCTTTCAGATAGTCTATAGGCTCTTTGAAGCCAAGTGGAGCAAAGCAGGTGCAGAAAGACGACCTAAAGTACTTTTCTTAGCAGACAGAAATGTACTGGCAGACCAAGCCTTTAACACCTTTAATCCACTAGAAAAAGACATCGTCCGTGTCAATGGCAAGGAGATACGCAAACGAGGTGGCAAAGTACCTACCAATGCCAATGTCTTTTTCGCTATCTATCAGTCCATCGCAGAGAGAAAGTCAGATGAGTTTGATGAAGAAAATGATGTCAATGCTTACTACAAGCAGTACCCAGCAGAGTTTTTTGACCTTATAGTCATAGACGAATGTCACAGAGGCTCTGCCAACGATGAAAGTTCATGGAGAGACATCTTGAACCACTTCTCCTCTGCCGTACACTTGGGTCTCACCGCTACACCCAAAAGAGATGACAATGGAGACACCTATAAGTACTTCGGAGATCCTGTCTATGAGTACAGTCTCAAAGAGGGTATCAATGATGGTTTCCTAACTCCTTACAAAGTAAAACGTGTAAAAACAAACATCGATGAGTACAAGTTTAACCCTAATGACATCGTGCAAGGTGAGCTAGAAGAACAGATAGTCACGCTAGAGAAGTTTGAAAAGCAGGTCATCATCCCCAAGCGTACAGAACTTGTTGCCAAGACCATACTAGAGCAGATAAACCCTATGGATAAAACCATCGTCTTTTGTGTAAACCAAAAACACGCCATAGACATGAAAATAGCCATAGACAAATACAAAACGGTCAAAGACAATGACTATTGTGTCCGTGTCACTTCTGATGAGGGAGAGGTAGGACGAGACTTCCTTGAAGCATTCCAAAACAACGACAGAGACATCCCTACCATTTTGACTTCTTCTAAGATGCTCACTACTGGCGTAGATGCCAAGAATGTACGAAATGTTGTCCTCACAGCTCCCATTCATTCCATGACAGAGTTCAAGCAAATCATCGGGCGAGGTACGAGAGTGTATGAGGGTAAGGACTTTTTCACCATCATCGACTTCGTGGGTGCAACGAATTTGTTTTATGATGATGCTTGGGATGGTTTGCCTGAAGAACAGATAGATGCTGAAACAGTAGAAGCAGATAACAAAGATGAAGATAAGGGTAAAGAGCCAAAGCCACCCTATGGTAATGCAGATGATGTGGATGATACACATACCACTACAGATGAAAAACGCAAAGAGAAAGTCACCATCGATATACGAGGACGCAAGCTCAAAGTCATAGACATAGAAACCACCTATGTAGGAGAAGATGGCATCCCTCTGAAAACCCATGAGTTTTTAGAGTTTTTGATGGGCATACTCGACAAGTTTTTCCACGACGAAGCACAACTCAGAGAGCTATGGTCAGACCCTCTAAAGCGTGAAGAGCTTCTGCGCAAACTACGAAGTATGCAGATAGACGAAGTCCAACTAGAAGAGCTTAAAGCTATCTTTAATGCTGAAGAGAGTGACATCTATGATGTACTGGCTCATCTCTCTTTTAACCTTGACATCAAGACACGAAGCGAGAGGGCGTTTGCTGTGCATTACCGAAAGTATATAGAGAAGTATCAGAATGGCAAGGTCAAAGAGTTTTTGAACTTCATCTTGGGACGTTACGAAAAAGACGGAGTCAAAGAGATGGGAAGCGATAAGCTTTCTACGCTTATTAAGCTGAGTGGTATAGACAGGAATAAACTCAAAGAAGCATTTGAAGGTGCAGCAAATATCCGTGAAGGGTATTTTGGATTGCAGAGGGAGATTTATAGATGAGTAATAAGAATCCTTTACTAGAAAAACAGAGAGAAAAGTCTGGAGCCGAAACTTTTGGAAAATATTTATATCAATATCATTGGGCACTATATAGAGTTTTACAAGAACATGAAGAGAAAAGAGAATATGCTGTTTTTGTAGAGTTACATGAGGATGTAGTTTTAGCTAATTCTTTAAATAGGGATGAAGTTAAATTTGAATTTTCACAAGTCAAAACTAATAAAAATAACTTTACAAAAAATAGTTTGCTCAAGACCAAAAATGGTAGTTCTGTATTGGGAAAATTAATTGAGAGTACATCTAGTCAAAACTTTAATAAATCAATTGCAAAAATTAACCTTATTTCAACTGGAGGATTTAATAAAGATTTTACTTCTGATGAAATTGTACTTGATGATATTTCAGTTAGTGATATACCAAGTGATAAAATGGAAGAATTATGTACTGCGATACTAACTGAACTGTCATTAGATTGCTTCCCAATTAATTTACATTTTATTACACCTGAACTACCTGATAAAGGATTTCAAGATTTTATAATTGGTTATATATCCAAAGTTGTTTTTAAACTATATCCTGATTCTTTAACACAAGCAGATAGTATCTATAGACCTTTGATAGATGAGTTAACAAGAAAGGGTATGATTAAAAATGATTTTAAACAGTGGGAAGAACTTTTAAAAAATAAAGCCTTAACTTCCATCACTGTAAATGAGGTTATATCTCAGTTTACAAAACGCAAAAATGATGATGAGATTTTTAGAGAATTAGAGGTTATTCTAAATGAATTGGGGTTAAATACTATAAAGAAATCTAATTGGAAAAAATCTTTTCGAAGATATTATTTAAATTGTCTTGGGAATAAGACGCTAGGACAACTAGATATTAAGGTTGCTATTGGAGCGAGTATGAATGATTGTAATGATGAAATCAGCAAACTCATAGATTTAGTTCAGGATAAACTTCCAATAGTTATCCAAGAACAATTTACTCAGGAGATAGATATGAAAACAGCAATTATATGTGAATATATTTTGAAGGATATAGAATGAATAATATAGATAACTATAAACTCTTAATAAGAAATCTAAGGAAAAAATACAATGAAAAACTTACACTTCAAACAACTGCTACTACTGTCAAATTCCCAAAAATCAGGAAATCTGTTCAAATTCAAGAAAAAACATAATTTAATAATTGCAGATGATAATAGTGTTGGTAAGTCTACCCTCGCAAAACTACCATTGTGGGCATTAGGTTGTGAACCTGTATTAGATACTAAGTGGAGTGTACTTGATTGTAAAGTATTACTAAAGTTTTCTCTTGATGGAGAAGATTATTCAGTTATGAGATACGCCAATACTATTTTTTGGAAAAAAGCTGAAGGAAAGTATAAAAAATATATGGGTATTACAGGTGAATATTCAAAAATGTTTGCAGACCTTGTTAACTTTAAAGCTCTATTGCCAAACCGATCAGAAAATGCAGAACTAGTAACACCTCCCCCTTCATTTTATTTTTTACCATTTTATATTGACCAAAAAAAAAGCTGGACTCTTGCTTGGGAAAACTTTGAAGGTTTAGGACAATTCGCAAGTTGGAAATCTACTGTTATTAAGTATCACATAGGATATCTTACATCTAAGTATTTTGAATACGAAGAAGAGTATTACAAAGAACAAATAAAAATTAAGGATCTTAATGATTCTATTCAAAAAATTGATTATGCACTTGAAGTTGTTTCTGAACATGTATCTAATAAAGAAATTACATTAGATAAAAAAGTATTTGAAAAAATGACATTAGAAATACAACAAGAATTATCTACCTTAGCTCAAGAACAAGAAATTTCTCTTGACGACTTGGCAAGCCTCACATCAGATAAAGTCTATGTAGAGCATCAAAAAATGATGGCTGAACATCTTATGAAAGAGTTAGATAAAGATTATGTTTTTAGTGTAGAAAATATACAAGATGATGATGTAGAATGTCCATTATGTGGGACTGTGCATGAAAACACTATTGTAAATAGAGCTTCAATTCTTGCTGATAAAGAACAAGCTTCTAATCAATTAAAGAATATTGTTAAACGATTAAATTTAATAAGTACGAAAATACAAAAGCAGAAAAATAAAACAAATGATATTAAAACAAAAATTGATGACATTAATGCAAAGTATATGATTATAGATGATTCAAAAGATATTCCACTAAACGAAGTAATTGAAAAGTTTGCTTATCAATCAATTGATAGAAATATTAATAATACAAAAAAGGAAAAACTAGTTAATGTTGATGAGGCTAAAAGCATTCAGAAAGACATTAAAAAAGATCAAAAGGAACTATTAACAAAAGAAAGAAAAGAAGAAATTAACAATAGTTTTATTGATTTGTTAACAACGTATATGAAAATATTAGATGTGGAAGAGATTAATTTGTCTAAGATTAAAACACCTTTAAATTATAATGGAATTATAAAAGAAGGTGGTGCAGCTGAAGGAACTAGGGGAATATTATCATATTATCTTGCAGTATTTTCGCTAGTTGATATATATGGGGAAGAATTTAAAGCTCCTTTGATTATCGACACGCCAAATCAGCAAGAACAATCAGATGTTAATTATGAAAATATTATTAAATTGATTACTACTAAAATTCCTGATGGTGAACAAGTCATATTGTGTGCTATGGAAAATGAAATACTAAATGATTTTAAGAAGAATGCAAATGTTATTAAATTGGATAGTAATAAATTATTAAGTGCATCGAAATATGAAGAAATTAAAACGATTTTTGATGAAATTGTAGTTGATTAAGATCGAAGGAAGTAAAAATGTTTTTATATACTGATGAAAGTGGAAATAGTGGTTCAAATTTTTTTGATTCTGCACAACCAGTATTTTATACATCAACAATTATTTCAAAATTAGATTTAGAATCAAAAGATTTTTTTGATTTACATAATAAATTATTGGAAATTTCAGAAGACGACGAAATTCACATGAATCAATTATCTAATGATAAAAAATTTAGTATTCTAAAATATTTAATAAACTTTGTTAACGAAAATGACATAGAAATATTTTTTACAGAATTAGAAAAAGTTCATATGCTAAAAATGGCTTTTGTCGACTATATCTTTGATGATGGTCTTAATCCTGAAATGGATAAACTAACTTATAGTAGAAGATTTGAAAGATTACCATTTGCATTAGGATTTGCGATTCACCTTACAAATGATCATATGGTGGATTTTTTTAATATTATTTTTAAGGAACCTACAAATATTAAGAGTAGTTTATTTTCAAAATTATTAATTGATATAAGAGAATTAATGATTGATTTAGAAGAAGATGATGACCTTAAAAACTTGATAGGTAATTCATTAAAATATGCTATTGATAATCCAAATATTTTTATTGAAAATAATGTATCTAATATCAAATATTTACTTCCAAATGTACATTCTATATTATACATAATGAATTATCTAAATTCATTTGAAAGTATGGAACAAATCAATAAATTTTGGTTTGATGAGTCAAAAATTTTAAAAGGTACTAATTGGATAAGAGAAAGAGGAATGGAGTTCCATGTAAGTACTGATCCCTTTTCAATCATAAGTGATATAAGTAGAAAAAGTAATATAAATCCAAGTACATATAAACATTTAAATTCAAAAGAAAGTTTTGGTTTGCAAATATCTGATGTTTTTGTTTGGCTCTTTGCAAGATATAGAAAAAATACATTAGCTGATAATATTAAAGAATTAGTAGAACCTATCTTTGTAAATGAAAAAATATCAAAATTTTCTGCATTTACATTTTCTCAGTTAGTAAATGATGTAGAGAAACATATAAAAATTTTAGAAAAAAAAGGTTTTTAGTGGAAAGTAAAATCAACAGAATAACCGACATCCTCCGTCGAGACGACGGCATCTCTGGTGCGATGATGTACACAGAGCAAATCTCATGGATACTCTTCCTCAAGTTCATCAATGACCTAGAGATAAACAAGGCAGAAGAAGCAGAGCTTGACGGGAAGTCGTACAGCTACATCATAGATGAGAAGTACCGTTGGGATGTTTGGGCTTGTCCTAAAGATGCTAAAGGCAAGCTTGACCTTATGAATGCTCAGAGTGGGGATGATTTGTTGGACTTTGTGAATGGGGAGTTGTTTCCGTATCTCAAAGGTTTTAAGTCTATTACCGCAGATGTAAAGTCGGTGAAGTATAAGATAGGGGCTATCTTTGAGTTTATAGATAACCGTATTGCCAATGGGCATACGCTTAGAGAGGTGCTAGACATCATAGATGCGATGGACTTTCACTCTCAGTCTGACTTGTTTCAACTCTCACTCATCTACGAAAAACTACTCAAAGACATGGGAAGTGATGGGGGTAACTCTGGGGAGTTTTATACACCTAGACCACTCATCAAGACCATTGTCGATGTGGTGAATCCTAGCATAGGAGAAAGCATCTATGACCCTGCTGTGGGGTCGTGTGGGTTTCTCATAGAGGCGTATAACCATATACGTTATGAAGATGTAGAGGCTAACAAGCAGAGAGAACTCTCTACCGAACAGCTAAAGTTCCTCAATCTTGAAACATTTTTTGGAAACGAAAAGACGCCATTAAGCTACGTGATGGGTGTGATGAATATGATACTCCACGGCATCGAGTCGCCCAACATCGCTAAAACCAATACTCTTACCAAAGACATACGAGGGCTAGAGGAGAAAGACCGTTATGACTGCATACTTGCCAATCCACCTTTTGGAGGGAAAGAAAAAGAGCAGATACAGCAAAACTTCCCTATAAAGTCTAACGCGACAGAGCTTCTGTTTCTTCAGCACATGATGAATCACCTCAAGCTAGAGGGTAGGTGTGGTGTGGTCATCCCTGAGGGTGTGTTGTTTCAGACAAACAAGGCGTTTCAAGCGGTAAAAAAGGAGCTTTTGGAGCGTTTTAACGTGCATACCATACTTAGCCTGCCTAGTGGAGTATTTTTGCCTTACTCTGGTGTGAAGACCAATGTGGTGTTTTTCGACCGTAACGGGAGTACTTCGGATATCTTCTACTACGAAGTAACGCCTGAAAAGAAGCTCACGAAAAACAGACCTATACAGTATGGGCATTTTGCAGAGTTCTTGGAGTCTTGGAAAGAGCGAAAGCTTACCGACAACTCGTGGGTAGTCCATGTCAATGACATAGTAGACTACGACATCTCTGCAAAGAACCCGAACTCTGTGGAGGTAGTGGAGCATAAAGCACCGCTAGCGTTAGTGGAAAGTATCAAAGTAAATAATGCCCAGATAGATGTGCTGATGGACGAGATAGAAGCTGTGTTACGAGAGAAAAAGATAGATGAGTGAGTTGCATGAACTTCCTGAGGGGTGGGAGTGGAAAACACTAGATGAAACGTATATTGTGAAGGATGGAACGCATGATTCACCTAAGTATGTTAAAGAAAATGGTTATCCACTATATACATCTAAAAATTTAAAAAATAATAGACTTGATACCAGTAATTTTAAATTGATTAAAGAAGAAGATTATCAGAAAATAAATAAAAGAAGTAAAGTAAATAAAGGTGATTTGTTATTTGCAATGATTGGGACAATTGGCAATCCTACTATTATTGAATTTGAGCCTAAATTTGCAATTAAAAATGTTGCTTTATTTAAACCAAAATCAGATGATAATTCAATCGAAATATTAAGATATTATCTTGGTTCAAATACAATAATCAAAAAAATGATTAATGAAGCAAAAGGTGCTACACAAAAGTTTGTGGGATTAACCTATTTAAGAAAATTTCCTTTTCCAAGTATTCCCCTCCAGGAGCAAAAACGCATCGTAGCCAAGCTTGATGCACTCTTTGAGAAGATAGACCAAGCCATCACCCTACATCA
>JALSJI010000086.1 GCA_026989435.1 Sulfurovum sp. | reverse complement strand
ACAGAAGCCCCCTCCATCTCTAAAGCGGATGCTTTAAACTCAGAGCCTATCCAGTCCTTACGTTCAGCATTATGCACAAACTGGTCACCTGTAGCGATGACACCCTCTTTGAGTGTCAAGCCTTTAACCTTTGCCACCGCTTTGGCTGTATTTCTAAGATTTACATCAGTAGCAATACACACTTCACCCTCTGGCACATACCCATAAGGGTGTCCAAATGCAGTAATGTCCAAGTCATGCTGACACAAACCATCTGCGATAATTAAGTCACCTATCTTTAGATCCTCGCTTATTGCTCCAGCCACCCCAGAAAAAAGCAAAGTATCACAACCAAATTTTTCTATGAGCATTGTCGCTGTCAAAGTAGCAAATACCTTACCTATTTTAGAATAAGCAACAACCACTTCTTGACCATGGTATGTACCTTCATAATACGTGTTTGCAGCATACATCATAGTCTGTAAGTTCTCCAACTTAGCAACGATAGGCTCCACCTCTTCAGGCATCGCCCCCATAATGGCAATCTTAGACATCTAGTTCCTTGATTGCTTCAATTGTCGCCTCCAATGAAGCCATATCACTCACATTAAAATGAGGCTTCTTCGTAGCTTTACGATTTAACCCCTTAAGCACATTACCATGCCCAAACTCAATGTAGCAGTCTACATCATCATCTATATTTGCCATAGAATGTTTGTAAAGCACAGGCTTCACAAGTTGCTGAGGAAGTAAATCTAAGGCTTCTGCTTTTGTGTTGTACGCTTTTGCAGTAACATTAGAAATTACAGGTGCAATAAAATCATCTTTAAGCATCTCTTTTAGCTTTGCTTCCAGTGGAGCAGAAGCAGACTCTAACAGCGGACAATGAGAAGCCACGGACATATCAAGCAGCATCGCCCTTTTTGCACCTGCCTCCTTAATAAGCGGAGATAAAAACTCTAAATCCTTCTTAATCCCTGCGATGACTATTTGTCCATCTGCATTATAGTTTACCGGCCATACCTGAAGCCCATTCTCTCTTTGTCTGCTACAAATCTCCTCTACCGCTTCATCGGAAAGTCCTAAAGAGACCATCATCCCAACGTCCTGTTTAGCACAGGCCTTTGCCATAAGCGTGCCTCTAAGATTTACAAGCTTCACTGCATCTATAGGATGCAAGGCACCCACTGCTACAAGTGCCGTAAACTCACCTAGAGAGTGTCCCAATGCAAGTGCCGGTTTCATACCTGTCTTCTCTACAAATAGCCTATGTGCCATCGCTCCTACAAGCAGTATAGCAGGCTGTGTATACTCCGTCTCTCCAAGCATCATATTCTCTTGGAAAAGAAGTTCCGAAAAGTCGATACCTGTTTGGGTGCTTGCCTCAATCAGCATATCTTTTGATACTTGCGAGTTGTTGAAAAAGTCCTGCCCCATACCTATAGCCTGAGAGCCCTGTCCCGGAAATAAAAATGCACATTTTAGTGACATATCTGTCCTTTATAAAAGAGTAAAATGTATGCATGTATTTTACCATCTTTATATTATGATTGCTCACTATGCATATTTTGCTACCAGTTTTACCAAATCCTCTCCTGCAATGAGTCTGA
The DNA here is from genome assembly GCA_026989435.1 of Sulfurovum sp. GTDB lineage: Bacteria > Campylobacterota > Campylobacteria > Campylobacterales > Sulfurovaceae > Sulfurovum. The sequence continues at coordinate 40,034 of JALSJI010000086.1, read as the reverse complement.
TTTTTTTATCCTTTACAAAAGAGTAGCACTCTTTTGTAAAGCGGCTGGTAGTAATAATATATGCTTCATCTACATGATACTCATGCATTAATCCATACATTTCACGTATTACCTTAATCGTCACCATAGCATCATCATAACGTTTACACTGCACAATGGCAGTGATATTTTTTTTTGTAAATGAACGTTTTTGCATCCATAGATCTACACCGCCGTCTGCACCTTTTTTTCTATTGCCTCTTACACTCCACCCTATTTTTGCAAACAACTGCATGCATAATACCTCAAAATCATCCCAAGAGAGTCTCTTTAACTTTTTTAATGTTCTGTTTCTTTTGAGCAAAGATTTGTTTTGAAATCTCTGTTGTATGCGTTTCATTTTCCAAATAAAATAACTTAAAAAAAGTATTAAAATAGCTATAGATTGAATTTCTGATGTTGTATAATATTGCATATTGTACTGTAATTAGAATATAAAAAGATAGTGTAGAAACATGTCACATTGTCATCTTTTTATACACAAGGCTAAAACCTTAAAGAACAATATATACAAAAAGAGGACACAAATCGCACTATGACCAAACGGCACCGAGCTATTTGGTCAAAAATAGAAAAAAATAAGACTTAATGGCATCCGCAGCCTGTACCGCATCCGCCGCCGGTTGCAGGTCCGCCAACAACACCGGATGTCAACTCTTCTAGTGTCGTTTGTCTTGCGCTTAGTACTTTGATAGAAAACATCAAATCCTTCCCTGCTAACGGGTGATTGAAGTCGATAGTTACCTCTTTGTCGTCAAATGACTTTACAATGACTTGTGTACTTTGACCCTCTTCGTTCTGTCCGTACAATGTCATTCCCTCTTTCAAATCAATCCCCTCAAACTGCTCTCTTGGCAAAGTCTGTACGGCATCTTCTTTTCTCTCACCGTACGCATCTTCTGCTTTAACATGGATATCTCCACTCTCACCCTCTTTCATGCCCACGAGTGCCTTTTCAAGACCGGGAATAATTTGACCTTTTCCCATAATGAACTCTAGAGGTTGTCCGCCTTTATTGGTATCAACCACTACGGACGAACCTGCCTCTTTCACCTCATACTCTATACCGACTACATTTTTTTCCGCTTGAATTGTCATAATGACTCCTCTATGATTAATTTTTCCCTATTCTAGCCAATGAAACTTTAGTAGGGCTTAGAGAGGCAGGAATATCTACCTTGTCTCACCATGACCGTATATTTTATACTTATAAGTAGTCAGTTCATTCACACCCATTGGTCCTCTGGCATGAAGTTTATTTGTACTAATACCTACTTCTGCACCAAAGCCAAACTCTCCTCCATCTGTAAATTGTGTAGAGGCATTCAAATAGACACAGGCAGCATCTACCGTATTTAAAAAATGCTCTGCCGTTGTATAGTTTTCAGTGATAATCGCTTCGGAATGCCGTGAGCCGTACTCTTGTATATGTGCTATGGCACCCTCCACCCCCTGTACTACTTTCACCGTCAAAATATTATCCAAATACTCTGTCGCATAATCCTCTCTCGCTGCCGCATCTACTGCTATGATTTCTAGTGTTTTTGGACAGCCTCTCATCTCTGTGCCTTGTGCCTCGTATGCCTCTTTCATATGAGGCAGTATCTCTTGTGCGATAGCCTCGTCTATGAGTAATGTCTCTAAGGCACCGCAAATGCCGGGACGTCTGCATTTAGCATTGATTGTTACTGCAAGTGCCTTATTAACGTCTGCATCCTTATCAACATAGGTATGACAAAGACCTTTGTCGTGTTTCACCACAGGTACGGTTGCATGACGAGAGACATAGCGAATCAGTGCCTCACCCCCGCGCGGTACGATGAGATCCACATGGCTATCTTGCTTAATCAATTTTGCCACGCCCTCACGAGAAGAGTCAGGCAGTAGAGCAATAGCGCTCTTAGGCAAACCATGTGCTTCTAATACACTTTGTAATATTGAAGCGATGGCTTTATTGGAGTGTTCTGCCTCTTTCCCCCCTTTGAGTATAGCTACATTGCCGGACTTAAAACAGAGTGCTCCTACATCCGAAGTTACATTTGGTCTAGACTCATAAATCACACCTATGACCCCGATTGGTACGGAGACTTTCTCTATTTTAAACCCGGCATCCGTATACCACCCATCAAGTACACGTCCTACCGGCTCTTTGAGGGCTGCTATCTCCTCAATCGCTTTTGCCATAGCCTCAACTCTCTCTCTATTTAAGAGGAGTCTGTCTTTCATAGATGTACTTAAATGATCTATCTCCGCCTCTTGCATATCTAAGGTATTGGCCTCTATAATCTCTCTACTACGGTTACGCAACCCCTCTGCCATCGCTCCTAAAATTCTGTTTTTTTGTCTGCTGCTTAATGCAGAAAGAACCCTGCTTGATGCTCTTGCTTCTTTTAAAAATATCTCCATGCTATTTCTATTCCTCATATAGATTGACTTTGTCTATTTTAACAAAGTTATACTAATAATGCTATAATACCTACACCTAAAACCAAAGCGAGAAACTATGCAAACCATTACATTAATAGGCAGTGGAAATATGGCACTCAGTATTGCCAAAGGACTTCAAGGGAAATATCACATCGAAGCGGTTGGCAGAAGTAAAGAGAGCTTGAATGTTTTTGCAAAGAATCTGGGTTCTCATCTTGATACCTATCTGATAAACGATTTTGATCTCAGCCAAAAAAATCTGATTTTATGTATCAAGCCTCACCATATAGAAGAGGTAGGAAAGCAACTTCAAGGCAAAGCAAACCTGCTCATCTCCGTTTTAGCAGGAACAAGCATTATGCAGATAAAAAAACATTTCAAAGCAGATTCATTTATTCGCTGTATGCCAAATATCGCTGCGAGTATAGGAGAATCTATGACTACGCTTACCGGTGATATCAATGCAAAAAACGAGTCTATCTCGATATTAAACACTATCGGAAAAACCCTCTGGTTAAACAGTGAGAAAGAGATAGATATCGCCACGTCTTTAGCCGGTTCCGGACCGGCATACTTAGCTTTAATTGCCGAATCTCTTACAGACGGTGCCGTCGAACAAGGCTTAAAAAGAGAAGATGCCATGAGTGTGATGAGAGGACTTTTTGAGGGCTTTAGCGGACTTATCCAGCATACACACCCCTCCTTGCTCAAAGATATGGTTATGAGTCCGGGAGGTACGACTGCTGCAGGATATAGCGCACTGGAAAAAGGCAATGTCCGTGCAGCATGTATGGATGCGATAAAAGAGGCTTACGAAAAAGCCAAAAGATTATCTTCGTAGATATATCCTGCGCAAATCATCTTTTGCATAGGGCATATAGGAGTGTCTAGTAACAACAACGGGCATTGCGTGTTTGGACCAGCGATAGATGACAGGTACATCCTTGGGGTCAATATGGATACAGCCATGAGACATCCAATTTACTGACCCTTTATGCAGAGCATGTCCTCTAGTTGTATATTTCATCATAAAGTCCATATTATTGACTCCTGACTCATCCGGATAGTCATTGGACATATGGTATCTCTTTTTTTGAAAAATATGAAATATCCCTGAAGGGCTTCTATACTCAGGTGCACCAGAAGTAATAGGACCCGACCACCAGACAGTGCCATCCCTATCTACGGCATAAAAACGTCCATCGCTTCCTTTCTCGCGTACAGAGACAAGGATAAAATCTTTTCCGGTTAAATCGACGGTTTTCTCTTTGCCGCTTTTAAGATGAATAACCTTAAATACCGTTTTTGAGAGCGGAATAAGTTCATGCGTTAGATCTTTAATGACAGGTTCTTTATCTCCATCATACAAAATTGTCTCTGCCCAAAGTATATTTGCATATAGTATGGATATCATGTATATCAATTTCATACTCTATAGTTTCTCTAACTTTTTTCTAGCAATGCTTGCCGATTTTTTATCTGCATAATTCTCTATAATATTTTCATAAAAAGCACGTGCTTGTGATTTTTGACCTGTTTTTTCCAAAGAGATTGCTGTATGCAAGAGTAAAACATCGATATACGAAGCCTTATCATAAAGCCCCGCACTCTTTTTAAAATAAAAAATAGCATCTTCATACTTTTTTGTATAATATGCTATCTCTCCTAGATAGTAATTTGATGCTGCAGGCTTGTATCCCTTCTCGTCAATAAGCAGAAATCTTTTTTTTGCCTCGTCGTAACGTTTCTTCATAAAGAGACGCACGCCTTCACTATAGAGTTTCGCTGCTGCTTGAGATACCAACGGTAAAGAGGATGAGTCTTTTTTAGTTTTGGAGCTTTTTGTATCTATATTGGTTGATTGTTTATTGCTTTTTAAAACATTAGCCAACTCTTCTTTAGAGACATAATTGTTATTGATCTCATCAATCATCATCCCAAGTTCTTTAAGGAGTTTTGCATTATTAGGGTTACTCTCTTGCAGAAGACTTCTCTTTGTCTGCTTAAGGGTATTGATCTGCAAACTCAGCCCCTCGACAATACTTGTCAATCCATCTATACGCTCTTTTTGTCGTGCAAGCTCTCTTTTGAGTGAAGCAATGGTTTTTTTGTAAGCAACATCAACACTACTACTGCTTCCATATACCGAAGGTTCAGCATACAAAACGACGCCACACAAGCAGGCACACAGAAATAGAGATTTCATCATGTTTACTTTACTAAACGCAGATCTACTCTTCTATTTTTCTCATAACAGCTGTCTGTAGGACTTGTACATACAGGGTTGCTCTCACCATAAGAGATAACTACCATCTTGTTTTCGGGAATGCCCCGAGAGACCAAACTCTCTTTAACGGCATTGGCACGCTTGAGTCCGAGTGCATAATTGTACTCATCTGTACCGAACTCATCACAGTTACCCTCGATTTTTACTCTTTGTTGAACACTATGAACGATATTGGCATTTTTCTCAATCGTATCCTCCATCGAAGAAGAAACCGTATAATCGCCAAAACCAAAATAGAGACTTTGAAACCCATCACTGCTGCTGTTGTACTGTGTACCGTTAAGCGCATCTCTGTTCTCGCTGCCATACTCATTTTCATCGATTGAGACCGTATCCGATGCAACTTCAGTCGCATCGGATATATTATTCCTACCCTCTTCAATATCCAAGTCCGGTGCTTTTTGGCTACATCCCGTACCCATGAATAGTGTTGCATATGCCATGATTAATATTTTTTTTGTCATTTTTTATCCTTTAACGGTATCTCTACCAATCTATTGATTGTACTTTTCTTCCTGAAAGAGGAAAAAGTAAACTCTGCTGACTCTCTAAATTGATATACCCCACAGAGGATTTCCTGCCGTGGTGCTTGATATAGAGTACTACGGTTCCACCGAATGAAAATAGCGGAAACTGATTTGTCCCCGTTGTGGTTAGCGGGCGTGTCGTTGCTGTATCCGATGTAGCAAGATAGATATTAAATCTATTGTTTCCAAAACTTTTTTGGCTCTCTCTGCTTGCATAGACTATCTTATTTCCATCCGTATCTACTGCATTGTTGTTACGTCCATGATAGACCGCCTGGGAAACCGAACCGGAAAACAGGCTTTTTTTAAAGATGTTCGCATACCCCAATCTATCGGAGACAAATACGATACTACTTTCATCATCTACATATTTTCCTTTTACGTCAATACCCTTAAATTTCGTCACTCTTTTGGCTCTCTTAGAGGAGAGATCAAACTCGTAAATATCTGCTTGTCCCTCTGGCGCCATAGTTAAGAGTAATTTTTTACCGTCTTTTCGTACATCGGAACAGACTAACATCCCCTCCGATGCAGTGATTTTCGTTCTTTTACCCGTATAGATATTCATCTTATACAATACAGGCTTAAGTCCACCGTATGCACTATAATAAAAATGTTTCTGCTCTTTGTCTGCCCATTTGGGGAAAAGATTCAATCCACCCCGAATAATAGACTTTTGATAACTAAAAGTATAATCAGCCAAGACTATTTCACTTTTTTTGGGCGTAGTATAACGTGCATAAATAACATAGCGGTTTATCCATGATATATCGGGATACTTTAAAACGGTATTGATGTCACTGACTGCTTTATGTGCTAAAAAGGGGATTTTCTCTTTTGCTGTAATCGTGTAGCTTTTTTTAAAAACTTCGGTACTTTCAGAACTTTTCATCAAGCGAATAAGCAGCTTGATTTGCCTTTCTTGAGTGAGTGAATACTTTAATACATACTCTTGATTTTTAAGTGAGGGCAAGAGATAATTTGAATTCATATCCCCTTTGTGATGTGTTTTGTCGGCTAAGAAATGGCCTGAGATCTTTAAATCTGATTGTAATATCTTAAAAAAGGCACTATTAGGTACGGAAGAACCATCCACCAAGGCAATACGTGTTCTGTTTTCAACATCTTTTTCTATTTTTACCGTTGCATCAACAGCAAAAAGATTACATGTTATCAGTAAAAATAATAGATACTTCAAAAAGTTTCCTTCAAATCTTTTATGAAGCATTATATCAAGGCTGTATTAAAATCTTCATTAATAAATATGAAAGCTATTTTAAATCAAATACTCCTTTAAGATTTTTCTTCGGTGCCTCTTTTTTCTCAATATCCAAATGCTTTTGGATTCCATGCATCTGAAGATTTAAATCCGATGGATTAGTAGCGTGCCTCAAAGCAGTGGATTTAGTAATAATACCTCGCTTGTAAAGAGAGAGTAGCGACTGATCATATGATTGTGTACCATAAATATCTTTCCCCTTCTCAATACTTTCTAAAATCTCATTGTCTCGATTTTCAGCAATTAATTCAGAGATTCTCTGGGTTTTGAGCATAACCTCAACGGCAGGCATTCTCTTGTTCTCCTTTGTCTTCACCAACCTCTGTGATACAACAGCCTCTAACACAAAAGAGAGTGCCGTGCGTATGCGACTCTGCTCTTCTTGCGGGAACATCCCTATAATGCGTCCTATGGTCTCTTTGGCATCCATTGTATGCAGTGTCGAGACAACTAGATGACCTGTATTGGCTGCATGCAGTGCGATTTCCATCGTCTCCAAATCACGTAATTCTCCAATAAATATAATATCGACATCTTCACGAAGTGCTGCTTTTAATGCATTGGAAAATGTTTGGGTATTGCTTCCTACGGAACGTTGGGAGATAAGACAAGAGTGCTCTTTATGAAGATACTCTACAGGATCCTCAATACTTACAATATGTTTTCTTTTGGTCTTGTTAATTCTATCTAAAAGTGCAGCCAGTGTCGTAGATTTTCCGGAACCCGTGGTTCCTGTCACTAGTATCAAGCCATGTTCGAGTTCCGAGAGCTTCTCTACCGCTTTAGGCAGATGTAGAGCCTCTAGAGACATAATCTCTTCCGGAATCACACGCATTGCCACGCCTAAACCATGCATATGGTGAAATACATTTACCCTGTAGCGTCTATTATCCAAGGTATAAGAACTATCAATTTCTCTCTCCTCTTTTAATCGTCCAAACTCATTTGTCGTAAGTATCTCTTGGACAATCTGTACCATCTCATCATTGTTTAATCGCTCATTTTTCAATGCGTGCAACTCTCCGTTTATACGCATGTGTACAAAAGATTCTGCCTTTAAGTGCAAATCACTGCCATGAAGCTCCAACAATTTATTGAGATAAGCTCTTAATCTGTTTTTCATACATCCGCTCCTAGTATCATATCTACTAAAAGCCTATCATCCAAAAGTCAAAAAATGTCAAAAAACCTTATCTATGCTTATTCTTTGGCTATAAATTCAGCTTCATATTCATAAGTTCTTGCCCCTGAATGCTCTCCAAATCCTATACTTTGCAGTTGTTCTAAAAATGCAATAAGCCCTTCATTAAAGGCATCAATATTTGAAGCAGATTTGACCTTAAATTCAAACTCTCCGCTTGGTTTAATATATAAAATCACGGTGGCCTTCTCGCCTGCAAAATTACTCTGAGCAGGCCAATCCTCAAGCATGCTTTGCACTTTGGCAAAATAGGCATTCTCCTCACCGCTTTGGAGACTATTTTCTGCTTTGAGTGCACTAGAGATTTTTTCAGTAGCACTCAACCTCTTGTTTTTTACCTTAATTAGATTATTTTTAGGGACACGCTTAAGCGCTGTATCTGTGATATTTATCTCAAGCTTCTTTTGGGTTGTTTTTACTTTAGAAAAGAGATCTAAAGTTTTTTTGGCTTTGGGCAGATTCTTTTTTGCTATGTTTCTCTTTTTTGGCTCTGTTTTGTTCGTATCTTTTTTCTTAAGAGTTTTTTTGACAATTTTTTCTTTCAAAACCTTTTTAGGGCTCTTTTTAGATCTTAACTTGGGCTTGGAAATTTCTTTTGGTTTTTTTTGTTTACTATCTTTTTTAGGCTTTACTTTGAGCACTTTTTTTTCTTTTGTACCGGCTAACGCCACTTGCATACGATGCTGATCTTTTTTCACATACTGTTTTACTTGGGTTTTATCTTTCATATTAAAATAGAAAAGTGCCATAAGAACAATAAAGAGATAAATACCAACGGCAATGCCGCCCCAATAGAATGAAAAAGGTGTATCCTTTACCATCCTCTCTCTCCCTACTCGGTAATAAGAGAGACTTTTTCAAATCCTGCAGCTTTTACAGACTTAAGCAAATAGATAATATCTTTATAGTGTAACGCCTCATCTGCACGGATATAGACTTCAGTATTTTTATCATATTTAACCGATTGATTCACAAAATCATCTGCAAATGTATCTAAGCCGTAAGTATCGTTTTTTAGATAGATGTTACGATGCTTATCCATACGAATGGTGAGTGTCTTGGGTTTGCTTACCTGTACTGTTTTGGAACCTTGAGGCAGACTAATCTGCTCTTTGAATGTCAGTGTGGGTGCAGTTACCATCAAAATGGCCATAAGTACCAGCATCACATCCATAAGCGGTGTTATATTTAAATCGGGACTCTCATCCCAGGAAAACTCTTTACGCATTACTTCTCCTCATCAGTCTGAGACAATATCACTTCAGATTGCGAAGAGAGTAAAGATGAGAGTTCGTATGCTTTACGTTTAAGTATTAAATGAAAAGTATAAGCAAAAATAGCCACGGCAATACCGGCTGCCGTTGCGATAAGTGCCTCTGAAATGGCAGGAGCTATAACAGACAAAGATGCCGATGATTTTCCTGACAATGTTGAAAATGTCTCTAAAATTCCTATGACCGTACCGAATAAACCGATAAACGGTGAGGTTGAAGCAATAATCGAAAGCCATGTTAGCCCTTTTGTCGAGACACGAATAGCATCTGAAGATGCTGCTTCAAGTATAGCCTTATTAGGAGAGGAGACACGTGAAAGGTAGGTATAGATAAGGGAATTTTGTGCTACTGTTTTAGCGTGGCCGGTATAGAGTGCTTTCAGAGAAGCTGCCTCTGAAGAGATACGTCTATTTAAAATCGAGAATCTATCTAAAAAAACCCAAAAAGTAATGATAAAATAGGCAGAGAGCCAAAGTAGCACAATCCAAGTGATCGCACTACCGCTCATCAAATAATCCGACATAAAAACCCACTTTAAAACGATTTTCCTATATGTTCTACTTTACTCACTGCCGCAGCTATTGCCGTATTAGAGGTCTCTGCACTTTTTAATAGCTCTTTTGCCTCTTCCAAGGCTTTTGAGAGTTCTGAATCACTGCCAGAGAGTGCCACCGCACCATCTACGATACAGGTTGTCTTATCCTCTTCAACCTTGACATATCCCGAGTTAATAGCTACTGCAAGTTCCGTACCATCCTCTTTGTCAATCACAATCACACCCGTATCCAAAGTAGATACAAGCGTTGCATGACCTGCTAAAACACCAAACTCACCCTCTGAACCCGGCAGGTTCACCTGTTTGACTTCACCATCAAATATCATACCGTTTGGCGTGATGATCTCTAGTTTCATCTGTTCCATATCCCTATCCTTTAAAATACAAAAACACAATACCATCTCTGATGACGGTTTATCCCTAAAAGAGCTTTATTATATAAGGTATGCATAGCACAGACCTCTCAAAGTCTGCTCGTTTATAGATATTTACTTCGTATTAATCTTCTCATTTTTAGCAATAGCTTCATCAATATTTCCTACCATATAAAAAGCTGCTTCATTCATATGGTCATATTTGCCTTCCAAAAGACCTTTAAACCCTGCAATGGTCTCTTCAAGTGTAACATATACGCCCGGAGAACCTGTAAATACTTCGGCAACATGGAAAGGCTGAGAAAGATATTTTTCAATCTTTCTTGCGCGTTCTACAACCAGTTTATCATCTTCCGAGAGTTCATCCATACCAAGTATGGCAATGATATCTTGAAGATCTTTGTATTTTTGAAGTATCTGCTGTACTCCCGTTGCCACTGCATAATGCTCTTCACCGACAATCTGAGGATCAAGCATTCTTGATGTCGAATCAAGCGGATCAACCGCAGGGTAGATACCTTTTTCAGCAATTGATCTGTTCAATACCGTTGTTGCATCCAAGTGTGCAAATACAGAGGCCGGCGCCGGATCGGTAAGGTCATCTGCAGGTACATAAACCGCCTGTACAGAGGTAATAGAACCTTTAGTCGTAGAGGTAATACGCTCTTGCAGTGCGCCCATCTCTCTAGCAAGTGTCGGCTGGTATCCGACAGCTGAAGGGATACGGCCAAGAAGTGCCGACATTTCAGAACCTGATTGTGCAAATCTAAAAATATTATCGATAAACATCAAGACATCCAGTCCCATCTCATCCCTAAAATATTCAGCCATCGTAAGACCGGTAAGTGCGATACGGTTACGTGCTCCGGGAGGTTCAGACATCTGTCCGTAGCAGAGTGCCACTTTATCAAGTACGTTTGAGTCTTTCATCTCAAAATAGAGATCGTTTCCTTCACGGGTTCTCTCACCGACACCTGCAAAAACAGAGTATCCTGAGTGTTTCATTGCAACATTGTTGATAAGCTCCATAATAATAACGGTTTTACCCACACCGGCACCGCCAAAGAGCCCTACTTTTCCACCTTTGTTGTAAGGGGCAAGTAGGTCAACTACTTTAATACCCGTCTCAAAAACTTCTGTTTTTGTACTCTGTTCTTCAAACGAAGGCGGATCCCTATGTATTGACCAGTATGTTTTTGCATTCACCTCACCATTGTCATCAATAGCTTCACCCACAACATTAAAGATACGACCAAGTACCTCTTCACCTACCGGTACTTGAATAGATTCACCCGTAGCTTTGACTGCTTGGCCTCTTACAAGACCTTCACTCATATCCATTGCAATCGTTCTTACTCTATTGTCGCCTAGTTGTGCTGCTACCTCCAAAACCAATCTCTGCTCTTTTCCGTCAATTACATTCATTGTCTCCAATGCTTCATTAATCTCTGGTAGATAGTCTGTAAAGTCCACATCAATTACGGGTCCTAAGACCTGTACTATTTTACCTGTCATTTTTTCTCCTCATTATTTCATTGATTCCATGCCACTGATAATCTCTATAAGCTCAGTAGTAATCGATTCTTGTCTTGCTTTGTTGTATTTAACCTGTAAGGTCTTGACCATCTCTTTTGCATTTTTCGTTGCTGCATCCATTGCCTGCATCCGTGCAGAGTGTTCTGCTGCAAGCGAATCAATCAGTGAATAGTACATCGTATATTCAATATATCGCTTCACCAATGCATTTAAAAGTGTATCGTCATCATCCGGTTCTACTTCGAGTTCAGAAGTAGAGACATTGTTGAGTTCCAGCTTAGGCGTATCTACCGGCAATATCTGATCCTCTCTCACCTCTTGCGTAATCATATTGACATAGCCGTTATGTATCAAAATAATCTTATCCGTATCACCGTTTGCATACGAGTCTGCTACTTCAGAAATAAATTCTGATGCCTTTTTAAAATCAGGTGCGGAAGAAAGCCCGATAACTTCATCATTGAGTTCTATACCGTTGAACTTAAAATAGTCTATACCCTTTCTTCCTATAGCTCTTAAGCGTACTTTGACATTTTTTTCTCGAAATGTCTCAATAAGATGATTGGCTCTTTTAATGGTTTGTGCATTAAAACCTCCGCAAAGACCTTTATCTGCCGTAATAAAAACAATATCTACTTTTTGAAGCTCATCGACTTCTCTAAAATATATATTGTCAATACCGTTTGTATTGGTCTGTTGCATTTTTCTTGCAATCTCATTTAAGAGTTCGGTTAATTTAGCTGCATAGACCCTAGATCTTTTTGCAAGCTCTTCTGTTCTTTTTAGTTTTGCAGAAGAGACAAGCTTCATTGCGTTGGTTGTCTTTTGCGTATTCTTAACCGAACCAATCTTGCGCTTAATCTCTTTTAAATTAGCCATATTAAGCCTCTCTTATGCAGCAAATGAAGCTTTAAAATCTTCAATTGCTTTTCTCAATGCTGCATCCGTATCATCGGTAATTTTCTTATCATTGCGAATCGCATCAAGAATATCCGAATATTTCGCATCCATAAACGGCATAAGATCCGACTCAAACTTCACCACGGAAGCCACGGGGATATCATCAAGATATCCATTTGCACCGGCAAAAATAATCACAACCTGCTTTTCAATAGATACAGGCGAGTAGGGTCCTTGTTTCAGTACCTCTACCATCCTCTGCCCGCGCTCCAACTGACCTCTGGTATGGTCATCAAGATCCGATGCAAACTGTGCAAATGCCTGAAGTTCTCTAAAAGATGCCAAATCAAGTCTTAATGTGCCGGAAACTTGTTTTGTCGCCTTGATTTGTGCAGCACCGCCTACACGTGATACGGAAAGTCCTACGTTAATTGCCGGTCTAATACCTGAGTTGAACAAGTCAGTCTCCAAGAAGATTTGACCATCGGTAATAGAGATAACATTGGTTGGAATATAGGCTGCCACATCACCTGCTTGTGTTTCGATAATCGGGAAGGCAGTAATAGAACCTGCACCCAAATCATCAGAGAGTTTTGCCGCTCTCTCAAGTAATCTTGAGTGAAGATAGAAAACATCCCCCGGATATGCTTCACGACCCGGAGGACGTCTTAAAATAAGTGACATCTCTCTATATGCCACAGCATGCTTAGAGAGATCATCGTAAAAGATCACTGCATGTCTTCCATTATCCCTAAAGTATTCTGCCATTGTTACACCGGCATAAGGAGCAAGAAACTGAAGTGCCGAAGACTCGGCTGCACCTGCCGTAACGACAATCGTATATTCCATAGCACCATGCTCTTCAAGCTTCTTTACCGTAGCAGCTACCGTTGATGCTTTTTGACCGATTGCAACATAGATACATACCACATCTTGGCCTTTCTGGTTGATAATGGTATCAATTGCCAAAGTTGTTTTACCCGTTTGTCTATCCCCGATAATGAGCTCTCTTTGACCTCTACCCACCGGTACAAGTGCATCAATGGCTTTGATCCCTGTTTGAAGCGGTTCATGTACCGATTTTCTAGCCATAATTCCGGGTGCTTTCTCTTCGATAAACCTATGCTCCGTCGCTTCTATTGCACCTTTGCCGTCTACAGGTTCACCAAGCGGGTTTACCACTCTTCCCATCATACCATCACCTACTGGTGTTTTGAGAAGTTCGCCTGCTCTTTTAACACTCATACCCTCTTTGATACCTGCACTTGAACCAAGTACTACGACACCCACATTTGACTCTTCAAGATTTAGTACAAGCCCCTTCATACCGTTATCAAACTCTACAACCTCTCCGGCCATAACATTATTCAGTCCATAGACTGTCGCAATACCGTCGGCTATACCTACTACTTTTCCTATTTCATTAATATCTATATCAATTTCAAAATTTTCAATTCTCTCTTTGATGATTGAACTTATCTCATCTGCTTGCAATTTAACTGCCACTGATTCTCCTTTCCTGTAAATTAACTAAGTGAGTTTTTAATAAAATCAATTAGTTGCTCTTTAACTCTCTGCTTAGAGAAGTTTACCTCAATGCCCAAATCATCCACTAAAACACGCAAGCCGTCAAAATCAGACTTTTCCTGTTTAAGTTGAATGCTTGCACCCGTATATGTTTTAAGCGTTTTTTCCAATCTATCCAATACTTTGGCATCAAGTACCTTATTGGAGAGAACGATACCGTCGTATTGGTTTGATTTTTTTTGCAAATCTCTATTGAGAACTTGAGAAATAAAAGGAATAAGTTCAAGTCTTTTGTTTTCTCCCAGAACCTTAATAAAATGTACCAGCGTACTATCTGCATGCTCACCGAGTCCCGATAAAACTATCTCTATTTTTTTATCGTTTGTAAGCAGCGGTGAAGTGAGTACCTGCTTTACTTCTTTATTCTCAATACTTTCTGATAAGCGCTCGAGAAGTACGGCACTTTTTTCGATATCTTTACTCACCTGAGTCAATGCCTTGGCATATCTTTTAGCAATAAGTTCTTCCATCAGTTATGCCGCCTTTCTCTGTGAAACATTTTTTGAAACAACATCAATGACCTTGCCTTCATCGAGCACAATATCATCTTTCGTAATATTTTCACTCAAAACCGCATCAACCACTTCTCTGAGAGTTTTTCTCTCTTCTAGTGCCATCTTCTCTTCTAGCTGTTTTTCAAGATTTGATAGGTCATTGGCATTGGCATCTTGAATATTTTTTACCAAAACATCTGCCTCTTTTTTAGCATCTTCTACAATCTCTTTAGCCCTTTGCTCAGACTCTTGTAGATGTTTTTCTGCCTCTTTTTTGGCATCTTTTGCAGCCTGGAGTTTCTCTTCGATCTCTTTAAGTTGTGCTGCAATGCCCTCTTTTCTCTCTTTGAAAAAATTTTTAACAGGCTCTGCAAGCAGGTAATACAACAATCCTGCAAAGATCAAAAAGTTAAAAAGTCTTGGAAAAAAGTCGGTCTCTCTACCTGTCTGTGCAAAATAGCGCGTTGCCTCTGCGTCACCCGATGCCAATATCGTCACAGGCACCGCAAGCAAAGATAATAATAGTAATTTTTTCTGCATATCTTCATAGCCTCCTACAACTTACTAAATTTGGCTTTTAGGCTCTCTTTAAATAGAGGCATTTGCGAAAGCAATTCATTTTTCAGCTTCGCTTTTTCCGAGTCCAGCTTTTGAAGAAAAGACTCATACTCTTTTTCAAGCTCTTTTTGCTTTGTTTCTATTTTGCTTGCAGCCAATACTTTTGCATCATCAATTGCTTTTTGTCTGATCTCTGCTGCCCTGTTTTTGGCTATCTTGATATTCTCCTCAGCTTTAGCATTCAGTTCGTCCGTATTACTGCTAACGCTTTTTGAAGCTTCAAAATCTTTTGCTATCGCGCTCTTTCTGTCATCTATAAATTTGACTAAAGGCGTATAGAGCATATTATTTAAAAGAACAAGCAGAGTTAGAAATAAAACTAAAACAAACAACATCAACGGTAAATGTATGTCTAGCATTCAACCTCCTCCAAGTAATTTCGCAATATTTTAGCATTATGCTTATCTCATCTTGATTAATTTTAGATTCATTCTATGAAAAAAAAGAGTCTTTTTAGTCTAATGCTACATATACAAACACCCAAAATGGCTATATCTTCTCTTTAAAATATGCCAAGAAAGATTCAAGTTCTTCTTCATCTTTCAATTTAATCTCAATACTCTTGCTTTTAAGTCTATACGCAAAAGGAAGATAGAGGTCGCACATTTTTTTGTATTTTGCAAAGTTTGTATCTTTTTCCTTCTTCATCTGGATAGATTTACGTGCTGTTTTGTGTTTTTTTACCATATCCTCTGTATCTCGTACAGAGAGTTTCTGTCCGATAATACTATCTACTACCACTTTTTGTTTCTCTTTTTCGAGACCAACGAGTATTTTTGCATGCCCCTGAGATATTTTATTTTCTATTAAACACTCCTGCACATAGGGTGTCAATGATAAAAGACGCATCGTATTTGTAATTTGTGACCTACTTTTATTCACAATAGCAGAGAGTTCATTATGCGTAATACTGTGCACCTCGATCAGCTCTGCATAAGAGTTGGCAAGCTCTATAGCATTGAGATTTTCTCTTTGGATATTCTCTAGTAGTGCAAGCTCTCTAAGCTTAATTTCATCTATATTGACATCTGCTATAATCGCTCTAATGGTATTGAGATTGGCAAGTTTATGTGCTCTTAGACGACGCTCTCCTGCAATTAAAAGATACCCGTTATCTTTCTCTATAACCACAATAGGCTGTAGCAATCCGTGTCGTACAATGGAATCACTCAACTCTTTGAGAGACTCTTTGTCAAAATGTTTTCGTGGCTGAAATGGATTAGGAGAGATCGTATCGATATCCAGATCCTCTATCCTCGCCCCCTGTTTTTCAAGTTCAAAACTGTCAATATCCGATAAATCTTTCTCATACGCCTCTTCAACCTCGGAGAGAATCTCTCCTAATCCTCTACCCAATGCCATTATACTATCCTTTCATAATTGCAACAGCCAAATCTCTATAGGCATGAGAGCCCTTTGACTTTGCCGCATATGCAATCACCGGTTTACCAAAGCTCGGGCTCTCTGCCACCTTTACGTTTCTAGGTATTACAATGCACTCTTTTCCCTTTTTTTTATGAAACAGTTTATCTTTAAAATGGTGGGTCAAATCAGCCAAGACCTGTTTTGAAAGGTTGTTTTGCTTTGAGTACATAGTAGGCAAAAAACCTTTAATCTTTAACTTTGGATTGATTGTTTTTTTAATAAGACTCACTGTATTTAATAGTTGAGCTAAACCTTCAAGTGCAAAAAATTCACACTGTATCGGGATGATCACAGAGTCTGAAGCACTCAATGCATTAATCGTAATAGGACCCAAAGCCGGAGGTGAATCTATAATAATATAATCATATCTATCCGAAATCTCCTCAATCTTCTCTTTGAGTACAAGTTCCCTATTTCTCTTTTTAGGATTATAAAACTCTTTCTCTATCCCTACAAGCCCTATATTCGAAGGTGCCAATGACAAATTCTCTACTTCTGTATCCAGTATCACTTCAGAGAGTTTTTTAGAGCCTATCAGTACATGATAGATATTGTATTCATAATCCCCTCTTGCATACCCCAAACTTGTGGTAGCATTAGACTGTGGATCAATATCGAGTAATATCACTCTCTTCCCTCTTTCAGCCAGTGATGCTGCCAAGTTTACTGCTGTTGTCGTTTTTCCTACACCGCCCTTTTGGTTGGCAATACTTATTACTTCACTCATCGTAAACTATACATCCTCTTCCCTTCAATCATCAAAGAACCATCTTCTTGCAAACTAGCCGTTTTCAGGCTCTTTTTATCGTTTTTAATATGGACTGAAAACTTTCTACTCTGCTCAAATTCTATCTCATATTGACTAAAAACATGCTTCCATTTTGGAAATTTTTCAAGTGCTTCCAGGTACGCTTGGAGTAATATTTTTGGTGCAATATCACTCTGCAAAGCAGCGTAGCCGTTTTTGGATTCTTTTAAGTTGATACCAATGCCGCATACCAAAGTACGTTTTACTTTTTGTGTAATCGTTCCGCCTACTTTTGTATCGTTTTTATAGAAGTCATTGGGCCACTTAAGCCAAATATCTTCATGAAACTCCCGTAACGTCTGTTTCATAATATACGAAAAATAGATAGAGGCCGAAGCCAAAGGCAAATCTGAAGGCAAGGTCTCTAGTAAAACAGCGACAGATGCAAAGAAGTTTCCCTCTCCTCCCGACCATCGGTTATTTCGAGAGCCAATACCCGCTTTTTGTTCTGCTGTGATAACTGCTACGGGTGCTATGAGTCTGCCCTTTTGTATCTGCTCTACAAGATAGGTCTGTGTTGAGTCAAGCCTCTTAAAATATTTGATTTCCAACCTTAAGTCCCCTACCTACACAGTATGCTTTGGCATGCATCGCTTTTTTAGATGCCGGCTGTAGTATTTCTATCTTTAAAGCACCCCTGCTACATCCTACTATCACACTCTTATCTTCAAACCCCAGTATCTCACAAGCTTTATGTGCTCTTTCTTTCTCTATCACACTCACCCCGTCAAGCTTCATGCCGTTACTCGAAAAGATACCCGGCCATCCTTCAAAAGCTCTATATTTATTATAGACAACCATAGCATCTTCAAAATCTACTTCACCGTCAGATTTTTTGATCTTTTTGCACAGTGTTGCTTTTGAATCATCTTGTGGTTGCGGCGTAATAGACTCAAAGTTACGCAGTGTACTAAGCGTCAAACTACAGGCATCTTCGGTAAGCTTCTGCATCAATGCATGCAGTCGCATATCTTCAGGAATAACAAACTCTACCCTCTGCAAGATCTCCCCCGTATCAAGCCCCTCTTCCATCAGCATAGAAGTCACTCCTGTTTTTTCATCGCCGTTAAGCAGGGAGTGCTGTATAGGTGATGCCCCCCTATACTGCGGTAACAGTGAGGCATGGAGATTAATACACGGAGCGATATCTAAAATATTCTTAGGCAATATCTGCCCAAAGGCCGCTACCACAATATAATCGGGGTTCGTATTGCAAATAGCATCAAAAATGCCCTCGTCTAAAAGACGGTTTGGCTGTAGTACTTCTATGCCGTGTGCTTGTGCTACAATCTTCACGGGAGGAGGTGTCAAGACCTTTTTACGCCCTACGGGACGATCGGGCTGTGTTAAGACCAATGACACGTCCATATCTTCTGCATCTATAAGTGTCTCTAATATCTCTTTTGCGTAATGAGGTGTTCCCATGTAGACTATTTTATATTTATTCATACTTATTCAAATCTCCCGTATTTTCTATACTTTCGCAATACTTTTTATATTTCTTTCCGCTACCGCAGGTAAGGCTGTTCTATTTTACTTTTACCTCAATCCCTCAATACCCAACTCTTTCAAATACCGATTATGCTCTTTGGTAAACTTTTCAATATCTTCATTGATTTTATCCAAATCGCTATGAACCTCTTTTAACTCAATAATCTCTTCAGGTTCAACAGTGCTTACATATCTTGAGATATTGAGATTAAACTCATTTTTCTCTATCTCTTCCAAGCTTACTTTGCGAGAGTATCGCTCCTCTTCTTTTCTATGCTGATAGGTATCGACTATTTTATCTATATTGTCATCTGTCAAATGGTTTTGTCGCTTCCCTTTTTCAAAATGCTCACTTGCGTTGATAAACAGCACATCATCGCTCTTTTTGCACTTTTTAAGCACCAAGATACAAACAGGTATGCCTGTAGAGAAGAAGAGCTTAGGTGGCAAGCCTATGATAGTGTCTATATGCCCGTCTTCAAGTAGTTTTTTTCGTATTTTAGCCTCTGCTCCTCCACGAAACAGCACCCCGTGAGGCAAGATGATAGCCATCGTTCCCTCTTTGTCCAAAAAGTGAAAGCCATGCAGCAAAAAGGCAAAATCAGCCGCACTCTTAGGAGCTAAGCCATAATTTTTAAATCTAAAGTCTTTAGAGAGTTCATCATTTGGCTCCCATCTTAGAGAAAAAGGAGGATTGGCTACAATAGCATCAAAGTGCATCTTTTTGGCAGGATTTTCCTCTGCCAACAACTCCCACTCATTTTTGAGACTATCGCCGTGAAATATCTCAAACTCATTATCTTTTACACCGTGAAGTAGCATATTCATCCGTGCGAGGTTATAGGTGGTGATATTTTTCTCTTGTCCGTAAATCTTGCCTATGCCATCTTTGCCCATCTGTTTTCGCACATTTAAAAGCAAAGAGCCTGAACCACAAGCAAAATCAAAAACTGAGTTGAGCTTTCTCTTTTTGCCCATAGTCGGGTCTTGGCTATCGAGCGAGACGATACGAGAGAGTATAGTAGAGACTTTTTGAGGGGTGTAAAACTCTCCAGCCTTTTTGCCTCCGCCAGCTGCAAATTGACCAATCAAATACTCATAAGCATCGCCTAGCACATCGCTATCGTTTGAAAACTCTGCAATCCCCTCAGCAATTTTTGTGATAATTTTGCAAAGCTTTTCATTTCTTTGGGTGTAGTTTTTGCCAAGCTTTTCAGAGTTTAGATTTATCTCCGAAAAGAGTCCGTCAAAGGCTGTTGAGAATGACTCATTTTCTATATACTTAAATGCATCTTCCAAAGTTCTATGAAGCTCAGAGCTTTGTGTTCGTGCAAGTTCTGCAATGCTATTCCATAAAAAGTTGGGCTTGATGACATAATGCACCTTTTTTCGCATCATATCCTCAAAAAATTCTACATCTTGCTCATTTTGCTCATACCAAATCTCTAAAGGAGTTCGTTTTTCACTCTCATCTACTGTTGGATAGTCGCTTCCTAACTCTTTTTTGACTGCCTCTTCATAGTTGTCGCTTAGATACCTCAAAAACAAAAATGAGAGCATATAATCTCTAAAATCATCAGCATTCATCGCCCCTCTTAACTCATCAGCTATCGCCCAAAGGATTTTACCTAACTCTTTTTGTTTCTCTTCACTCATTGTTGTCCTTCTTGTGTATTAAATAGTTCTTCATTAAATCCATACTCTTCTATAAAATTAAACAACACCCTTCTAAAATGCTCTTTATTCTCATCTTGCATCTCTTGAGGCTCAAATATAGAGTAATTTCCATGACTTAATATATTGATGCGTCTTGTGTGTATAATTTGTTCACTATCATCATCTTCAACCTTAATACAATCTGAAAACTTATCAAAACCATGAAAGGCTGCTGTTTTCTCCAAAACATTACGCAATAGATTAAAATGATAAGTGTAAATCTCTCCACTATCTGCTATTTTTTTTAAATCTTTCAAAATACCTATATGCTGATAGTATGGTGTATCTTTTGTTAAAGTTTCTAATTTATAGCTATCTTGATTTTTTAAAAGAAGATATTTATCTGAATTTTTAAGTTCATTAAAAATCACATTATAAAAAAGTCCATGATGAGTTGAGATAATAAACTTTTTATCATTTGAATCTTTAATCATTTTAGCCAAATGACTTGCTACTGTTATGACATTATTATCATCAAGTGAAGAGATAGGATCATCTATATAGATATACTTTACCCAACTATAATCTTCATGATTGTCAATAGTCAACTGTGCAACGGCAAGAAAAAATGACCATATAAAAATATTCTCTTCTCCACGAGATACTTTTATATCTTCATTAGCATCACGAGAAAAGCTTACTTTTTTTGTAGCTGTATCTATGTTAAAATCGAAATCAGCATAACGATTTAAAAATCCTCTTACACGAGTTTGCATATCAAAACCTTCGCCCTCTAAAACTTTAAAGAACTTCGATTCTTTAAGCTCCAAGACTCTAGTAGTATTATGCTCCAAGTCATTATCCCAATGAAAAAGGTCTTCTGTAAAAGCATTAAAATATAGAGTATCGCTCTTTTTTTCTCCATTCTCTTCATACTCTTTAAAAGCTCTTGAAAGTCTTGTTTTTCCTGTGCCGTTATGGGCAAAAATGAGTTGAACTTTTTTAGTGCTATTTCTTAGCTTGGTAGCTACCTCCTCTAGTGTGTAAAATTCTTCCACCTGACTCATACTATCTCAACCTCTTATCTATCTCTTCCAAAAGTATTTTTTTATCAAAATCACCAAAGTCTGGAAGTGTTTTATCACTAAGTGCGACAAGTCGTTTATATTTATTGCCTTTTGCAAATTTTGATAATTCATCAAATATAGAAATGTTATAAAAATTCCCCCCTTTAGCTTCATATCTGTAATACATCATACTAAGAGTTGACTCTGTAAGTTTGCTATGTGAACTAATTGCATATATATTTACAAATTTTTTATTATCATTAGATAATGCTATATCTACTGGATATAAGCTTTCACTATCGAATTCTTTAATACCTTCAGAATAATAGTTATATTTAACATCATAATTATCTTTAATATATTTTTTAACTAATTCTACAAACTCTTTTACTATTATCTCTTTTTTTAAAAAAGTTAAATCTTGAAGTTTAATAAGAGCTGTTATAAAATCCAATATCTCCTCTTGGTAATATTTTGCATTTAAATCAATTTTTTTTACCATTTTAAATTCATTCTCTTCTAATCCATAGTTTTTCAAAACTTTCATCATAATATCCTGAGCTGTTGATGAGGGGTCATAAAAGTTTTTATCAAAATACAAATAAGTAGAGAGTTCATCATCTAAAACAAGTGTATTTTCATCTTCTAATTTTACAGTAAATACAATAGGGTCATTATCTAATCCACCAAATGGAGTAACAATTTTTGCTTTAAATTTATCTTTTGGACTTATTTTGACTCTATACTTATTACAAAACTCTTCAAATATTGTATTTATATCCCTCATGAGAATAACCCCCTTTGACAATCTAATCGATGCTCCAAATTGACAATCTTACAAAAAAGAGCAACAAAACAGATAAACTCAAAATTAAGAAGTTTTTCTTCTTTTATATTTAAAACAAAATTATCAACACTAAATCCCTCTTTCAAACAATCTTCACAATAAAGATGTAGATGTAAATCTTCGTATAATTCATCTAAAAACAGCTCTTTTTTACATTTTCTTCTATGTCCGTCATGATAGTCCAATCGGCATATAAGAGTCTTTTGAAAAAGCAAAATTACCGTATATTTTGGAAATTCATCACTATTGTTATGTTGAAGTTTTATCTTAAAATCATCATTTAACTCTATCTCCATACTATAAAAAGCTGGATTGTTTGGTTTGATTTTCATTCTTCTTTTGATATCACCATCAGCTAAGGAATTATTTTTAAAAGTCTTTTTAGATTTTAAAATATCCATAATCTCTTTTTTTGTATAAATATATTCTATTGCTTTCATATTATTCTCACTTTTTTGCAACTATTTATCGCCCAAAGGATTTTACCTAACTCTTTTTGTTGCTCTTCACTCATTGAATACCTTTGTCTTTATAAAATTTTTCTATATTATCAAAAATATTTAAAAGCTCATTTCTATAAGCAAAGATATTGTTTAAAGCCTCTGCCATCTGCTGTGGTTCATCATCATATTGGTGTGCTATATCGTTTCTAACATCTCTTAATTTTTTCCAAATATTGGCATCTTCTAAGATACCAATCTTTTCTAATCTATTAAGAATATCTATAAATGTCAAGGTTTCGATATTCTCTTCATATTCAGAGACAATCAATTTAAAAACTCTTTGACCCAGTGTATCTTGCAGTTTAGAAAATCTAAAAAGATATTGGTCGATCGCTTCAACCTCATCATCGCTCAAATTTTTGTATCTTGGTGCAGATAGAGGAAAAATCTCTTTTACTTTCGCGTATGATTTTTCTATTCTCATCTTATGTTTATTGCACTCATTTAAATATTTATTTATTTTCACTCTTGTTAAATTCAACGCAACTCCTTTATGTATCGCCTCTTGCTCAACCATTCTACTTTGATCTTGTGCTATAAGCACATCTATCTTTTGCTCACCTATTTTATTTTTAAGAGATAGTAAAAAATCTATCTTTTTTCTAGCTAGTTCATCTCTATTTTTTGGGATGACATATAGGTCTATATCTCCCCCTTTTGTCTCATCATCTACCCTAGAGCCAAAAAGATAGATTTTCCCCTCGCCAAAAACTTCATAAAAGCTTTTCAAGATAGCCTCTTGCTCACTATAACTTAGTCGCATCCTACCCCCTCCCGACTCACAAACATTTGTTTCATCAAGCTCTGTTGCTCTTTACTCATAATTCACCCTTTGTCTTTTTTACCGGCTTGTCAAAATCTGACTCTATTTTTTGAAATTTATTAAACTCGTCATACTCTCTATCTGCCTTATTTAGTGCCATATAGTCAAAATAGCTCGATACCGTTCGTTCAAGTCTTTTGATCTCTTTTGGCAAGAGATAGTTTTTGGCTATGTGGGTATCGCTTTTTAGCACTCTGCCGTCTGGTGAGTTTTTCCAAGTTGTAAGTCCCATAAAAGGTTTACTTTTGTCTGCTCTGTTGTAGATGATCTCTGCTGCTGTTTCGCCTGTGATAGCATAGTGAAATTTATTTTGCACTGTTGCATAAAAATCTTTTGTGATTTGAGAGTCTGGATCATAGTCTATACTGCACTCTCTAAAAATATCTGTAATCTTTTGATATATTCGCCTCTCACTTGCTCGGATTGAGCGAACTCTCTCAAGTAGCTCATCAAAATAGTCTTTGCCAAAGTTTTTACTCTGTTTTAGTCTCTCATCATCAAGCACAAACCCCTTGATGATAAACTCTTTTAACACACCTGTAGCCCAAATCCTAAACTTAGTGGCTTTGAGGCTATTGACTTTATACCCTACGGCTATGATTGCATCAAGATTGTAGAGACTTGTTTTATATTTTTTTCCATCATTGGCAGTTATTTCCAAAATGGAAACAACTGAATTCTCATCAAGCTCCCCACTCTCAAAGATATTTTTCAGATGTTTCGATACAGCAGGGACTTTCACCTCAAAAAGCTCAGCCATCTGCTTTTGAGTAGCCCACAGAGTCTCATCTTTGATGATGACATCTAGCTTTATGTTTTGATTTTGGTCTGTGTAGATGATGATATCTTTTCTATCCGGCATTTCAACCCTCCCCACTCACAAACATCTGTTGCATCAGAGCTTTTTTATGCTTGTAAAGAGCCTCTACTTTTTGCTTGGTTGCCTCTATGAGACTATCAAGTGAGCTTAGGGTGTTGGCGATTTTTTGTTGTTCTTTTGGGGATTTTGGAAAAGAAATCATTATATTCTCTAATCTTCTTACTGAAATACCTAAAACTTTTGCACCTTGTGCTTCTCTCTTTATTTGATTGCGAATAAAATTTGATTTAAATAAATGACCTGAAAAGCCCTTTATCAACTTCTCTTCTCTTTGTCTTGCTAAAAGTGTATGCAACCCAGCTAACAAACTTTCATTATTTAGATTAATAAGTTCAATGCTTTTTCCAATATCATCTAAGTCCTCAGAAGCATCAGCAAAGACCATATCTCCTTCAACACAATAATAATCTTTTTTTATTTTTGTAATATCGACAGATTGATTAATATATGGAACTACTTCTTTGGTAATATCAAAAAGTGTAGAAAACTTAGTGTGAATATCTCCATAATGAATATTTTTAACTTTTCCTTTTTCATAATTTAATTTATCTCTTGAAAAGGAGTTAGTTGGAAAAAATTTATATATATCCCCCAACTTCTTCTCCTCCCACTCTCCAGTAAACTCTTTAAATCTAAGCTTTGGCACATTTTCACCCTCTGACGGGAAGAGCTGTTGCATCAGAGCTTTTTTATGCTTGTAAAGAGCCTCTACTTTTCTTTGGTATGCCTCTATGAGACTATCAAGTGAGCTTAGGGTGTTGGCGATTTTTTGTTGTTCTTTTGGGGTTGGGAGATGTAAAGTTAATTTGCTAAGTTGAGATGAATATAGATGAACGACTGCTATACCTTGAGCTAATTTGGAAATTTCATTTTTTTTTGCATTACTTAAATAATATGCCAAAAAAATACCATTTTCTTGACCTCGTAAAATATTCAAATCTCCACCTAAAGCTATATTGTCTTTTAAAATGCAATGTGCAGTTGCAATATCAATATTTGTTTCTCCTGACGATGGAATAATTACATCATTTTTTTTGCTTAAAACTAAATTATTTTGATTTAAATTTGTTTTTGATTTTATATTATTTATAATTTCTCTGTATTCAGTATATAATTCTCCATATCTGATACAATCTAATTTTCCATTTTCGGAAATATCATTTTTGGAAATACCTTTACCTTTAAAAATATCAACAATATCCCCCAACTTCTTCTCCTCCCACTCCCCACTAAACTCTTTAAATCTAAGCTTTGGCACTAATTTACTCATTATCTTCCAACCTTAACATATCTATATTTATCCTACTAAAGGCAAATACTTTTTTACCCAAATCTTTTAAACTTACTCCTAAATGATAAGCTTCTTTATTATCAACAATCAAAAACCTATCATGATAACTGTTTGATATTTTTACTTTTAGGTTATTGTATTGTGCTTGGTATTTTTTTATATCGAGCTGGAGTTTTTTTGATATATTTTTAGTTACAAGAGTAAAATGTAGTTTTGGGTATTTACTAAAAAGTGTTAAGATGGTTTCATCTATATAGTTATCTATCAAAACTATACTCTCTTTGGCACTTTTAAAAATATCATTTATCAAAACATAGGCATCAAATATTTGACCGTTATAAAAAACACCTTGATTTAGCTGTATCTTTTCTTTGTTCTCTTTTATCTGCTCTATTTCATCTTTTATATTTGATACATCATTTTCTAGTTTTATAAATCTATCTACTGTTATTTTTTGACTATTTATTGCATAACCATTGTAAATATACTCTTTTAGGATGTTTGTTGCCCAGATCCTAAACTGTGTCGCTTTTTTTGAGTTTACCCTGTATCCAACGGCGATAATCATATCAAGATTATAATATTTTATCTTTCTTATCTTGCCATCTTTGGCAACCTGTTCCAAAATGGAACAAGTTGAAGACTCTTGCAACTCGTAAGTTTTATAAATATTACCTATATGCTTAACCACTGCTGGTCTTTGGACTTCAAAAAGTTCTGCTATATCTTGGGCTTTGAGCCAAAGGGTATTTTCTTTTATTGATATTTTTAACTCCAATTCACCATTTTCGTAAACTACAATACTACCCATCATAAACCTCTAAGCCCGATATCTCTTTGCCTTTTGCTATCTTTCTAAGTAGTGGGCCAAGCTCTTTCATTAGCTCTTGCTCTTTAAGCCCTCTTTGTTTCCAACCAAGATTTAGAGGAGCTAAAAGGTCTGTTAGTTTTTCGCCGTCAAAGATATATCTGTCCATTATGGCATCTATAAATTTTTGAAGTTCTGTTGTTTGGAGTCCATGCTTTTTGGCAATTGTATCTATTGCTCTCTTGTTTTTATTTGCCAAAAACTCCTCATACCCCTTTTTGATACTCTGCTCATCCAAAGCTTTGCCAACCTCAAGTGAGTTGATATACTCTATCAAATCCTCTTGAGTTTCTAAAAGATTGGCACTTGATTTGAGCAGGTTTATTAGTTGCTCTTTGCTCATCTTTTGCTTTTTTGGCTCATTGGAGGCATATTTGCTCACAAGGTTCATAATATAGTCATAGTCTACCAAAGTAGAAGCAAAAAGCACAAACTCAAAATCAAGCTGCTCTACTGTATCGCTTACCTCTTCGCCCTTGTCTCGTTTGATTTGCAAAGCTTTGGCAGTCTCTATATACATCGATTTAAAAGCTCTTAGCATATCGCTTGGCATCGCATCTTCTATCGCTTCTATCTGCTCGGTTTTTAGATCTGTGTGTTGGTCTAATTGGGTTTTTAGTCGTTGTATCTCTTTGAAGGTTCTTATAAATTCAGCTCTTGCCTCATCGCCTCTTAGGTTGGCTATTTCGCTTGGGTTGCTCTCTAAGCCTTGATTTTGCATAAACTCTTGTAGTTTTTTAGTTGCTTCTTGAAACTTCTCTATCGTTTTTGGAGCAGGATCAACAAGCCATATCTCTTTTGGTTTGCTTATATCTTCACCACTAAAAAGTGCTATCGCCTCATCAACTGCATTTTGTTGTGAGCGAAAATCCAAGATATTACCATAAGGCTTAGTATCGTTTAGCACTCTGTTGGTTCTTGAAAAGGCTTGAATGAGTCCGTGGTATTTGAGGTTTTTATCGACATAGAGGGTATTTAAAAATTTACTATCAAAACCAGTCAAAAGCATATCTACTACGATAGTGATATCAATTTTTTCTTTGTGAGGCAGGTCGCTGTTTGGGTATTTTTGATTTTTTATGCGAGTTTGGACATCTTGATAGTAAACATCAAAGTCGTTTATGGTGTGGTTGGTGTTGTATTGTCTGTTGTAGTCGGCTATGATCTCTTTTAGAGCCTCTTTTTTTAGATTTGGTTCTACTTTGTTATCCTCTTTTTCTGTGGGTAAATCCTCTTGAAGTTGAGCTACATCTTTATTGCCCTCAGCAGGAGGAGAGAATACACAAGCGATATTTAGCTCATGTTCAAGCTCTTTAAAAAGCCTAAAATACTCTATGGCATCGTTGATACTAGAGGTGGCAAAGATGGCATTGAACTTTTTTTCATTGGTTACTTTGTCGTGTTTGTCTATGATAGCCTGAGCTACTGCTTTTTTTGAAATAGTCGCTTTTTGTGCCTCTTTTGCTTCCGGCTTATAGTAGTCGATATGAAAACGAAGCACATTGCCGTCATCTATGGCATGGGTGATGGTGTAGCTGTGTAGCTCTTTTTCAAATATATCTTTGGTGGTTTTTAAAGAGGCTGTATCATCTTCTATCATAAAGCTATTGGCATTTTCTTCAAAGATAGGTGTGCCTGTAAAGCCAAAGAGTTGAGAGTTTGGGAAAAACTCTTTTATCGCTTTGTGGTTTTTGCCAAACTGGCTTCTGTGGCACTCATCAAAGATAAAGACTATTCGTTCACCGCTTAGTGGTTCAAGAGCTTTTTTGTAGTTTTGTCTGTTTGTGCCATCGAGAGCAAGTCCTAATTTTTGGATAGTGGTTACTATGACCTTATCGGCATAGTCTGTTGAGAGAAGTCGCTCTACAAGGGTTTGGGTGTTGGTATTTTCCTCTACACAATTCTCTTGAAATCTGTTAAACTCATCTCTTGTTTGACGGTCTAAATCTTTTCTATCGACTACAAAAAGCACTTTTTTAATACTATCATTATCTTTTAAAAGCGTTGAAGCTTTAAAAGAGGTGAGTGTTTTTCCACTCCCTGTGGTGTGCCATATGTAGCCGTTGCCTCTGTTGTCCTTTATACACTCTACTATGGCTTCAACGGCATAGATTTGGTAGGGTCGCATCATCATCAGCTTTTGCTCACTTTGCACTAAGACCATATATTTGCTTATCATCTCGGCTAAGTGGCATTTTGCCAAAAAAGCATCACTAAAATCATAAAGATTGCTTATCTTTTTGTTCTTTTTATCGGCAAACTGATAGATAGGCAAAAATCGCTCATCGGCATCAAAAGCAAAATGTTTTTTGTCGTTATTGGCAAAGTAGTAGGTGTTGCTCTGGTTTGAGACAATAAAGAGTTGCATAAAGCTAAGCAGTGTATTGCTGTATCCATTGCCTGTATCGTTTTTGTAATTGACTATTTGCTGCATCGCTCGTCTTGGGCTTATCTGCAAAGTCTTTAGCTCTATTTGCACCAGTGGCAAACCATTGATAAGCAAGATAATATCATATCTGTGAAAGCTATCTTTGGTATTGATACGCAGTTGATTTATCACTTCAAAAGAGTTTTTGCACCAATCTTTAGTGTTTACAAGTGTATAGTGCAAAGGAGTGCCGTCTTCTCTCTCAAAAGTATTGATTTCTCTCAATAGTTTTGAGGAGGTAAAAACATTTGGGGTGATGATCTGTTCTAAAAGTCTGTCAAACTCATTATCTGTTAGGTTTACTCTGTTTAGCTCTTGAAATTTTTCTCTAAAATTTTTCTCTAAAGAGCTTCTATCACGAATATCCGGGCGATATGTATATTTTAGCTCTTTAAGTTTTTTAATGAAATTTTGTTCTATATCACTCTCTTTAGCTCTACTTGTACCATTGGTTTTTATTTTATGCATTCACAATCCCTGATTTTAAGTAGTATATTTTACCCTAAAAACCTAGAGCTTTACTTCAAAACCGCTATCGCCTCTTTAGCACTCAACACCGGCACATCACCGGAGGCAAAGGCGTTGTCGTTGGTGATGATGTAGTCGCATTTCTCTTTGCGTGCCATGACATACTGTATGGTGTCTTCTAAGTCTGTATATTTTTCGTTTCTTTCCATGAGTTCTATGGCTTCGTTTATTTCCGCATTGCCAAACTCTATGACTTTTATAATCTGATTGAGTTTTTTTATCTTTTCTAGTGCAAACTTTTGTCCTAGTGGTTTTTTAATAAAGTAATACACCGTAGTGAGTAAATCACAAGAGGTGTAAAGTGAAAAATGTTCTACACCACGCACTAACATTTCATAAACTTCTGCACTCTGCTGACTTTTAGGTCTGCCACCATCTAAAATATCAATCAATATATTGGCATCTAAAAAGATTTTCTTCATATGTCCTCTCTGTTGGCTTTTATCTCTTGAATATCAGGTGTGTTTTCAGAGATAATACCTATAAGACTTAACGCATCTTCTATATATTTTTCTCTTTCATTTTGTGCAACATACGCTTCTACGGCTTCAGCTACGATATGGCTTTTTTTCTTACCTGTGTCTTGTGCATACTTTTTTAATTTCTCCACCACATCAACAGGCAAGGAAAATAACTCTTTTTTATAGCCTGACTTTTCAACTTTTGCTGTCATAATCTATCCTTTATATACTTTATTTACTATAGTATATACTTTACGGCTACAAAAGTCAAATAATTATGCTTTAAAAAGCGTCCCACCCGCATGCACGCCATCAATAAGCAGTGATTTTACATCACTCAAATCAAAGCCTGAAGCTAAAAACATCTCTTTCTTATGCTCTAAAAGATAAGATGCTGCTTGCAATTTAGTCACGATACCGCCTGTGGCAAATACATTATTAGGAGTATGCTCTGCACTCAATTCATCTTGTGCAATATCACTTACGACTGCACGGCGTGTAGCATCTTTATATCGGTTCGGGTCTTTATCATAGAGCGCATCAATATCTGAAAGTATGACTAGAAGTTTTGCATCAAAATGGTGTGCGACATGGGCTGAGAGTCTATCATTGTCTCCAAAGACAAGCTCTTGAATGCTTACGGTGTCATTTTCGTTCACAATAGGAACAATACCGTGTTGTAATAGCCTATCGATGGCATTTTTTGCATGAACGATATGCTCTTTGGATTCAAAGACCTCTGCATAAAGCAATACCTGTGAACATAAGATATCAAATGTGGCAAATTTTTTTTGATACATACTTAACAGCAGTGGCTGCCCTATCGCCGCTAATGCTTGCCTATTGGCAATATCATTCTGATCCAATGCCAAAAGTGTATACCCTGCAGCTACGGCTCCCGAACTAACCAATATCACTTCATAATGGTGCACTTTGAGGTTGGCGACCAATTCAACAAGTGCAAACATACGATGCTTTGCCACTTCTGTATCCTGAGTTAGCACATGAGAGCCTACTTTGATAACGATACGTTTTTTTTTCATACTTTCCCTTCACTTTTATCAGCACTTTTTATAAGTCTACTTAGAAGATAACGAAGCGTCTCAATATTGATATGCGCTACGGATGAAAAAGGCAGAACGAAGAGTGGTTGTTGCCGAGGGGAGATTACGTCTAAGTGATCTTCATACCCGTAAGAGAGATACTTCTCTTTAGCTTTATAGCGTCTCAATAGCGTATTGGGTACAAGATTGATATCTGCTAAAAATGTCTCTATCCTATGGTTTGCCTCTTCTACCGTTAGTGCATCTATCTTTGTAACGGCTATGGCATATGTACGTGCTGCCAACTCCTCTGAATATCGTTGAAGCTCTAACAGTAAGGTCTCATACTGATATTTCATCTCTCTATAATTGGATGCATCGATCATCAGCAAAAGTGTTTTAGTGCGTTCGATATGTTTTAAAAATGCCAATCCCAAACCCTTTCCCTCACTCGCACCCTCAATAATACCCGGGATATCTGCCATCATAAAAGAGTCAAACTCTCCCACATCCACCACGCCTAGCTTAGGAATTAGCGTAGTAAACTCATAATTGGCTACCTGCGGTTTTGCATTGGAGAGTGTGGAAATGAGTGTCGATTTGCCTACATTAGGATACCCCACAAGTCCAACATCTGCAATGAGTTTCATCTCTAAGCGTACATGTTTACTCTCACCCGGCAATCCGGGTTGGGCATAAGTGGGTCTTTGGTTACTAGAAGACTTAAAATGCATGTTGCCAAGTCCACCCTTGCCACCTTCTAAAAAAAGTACCTTCTCGCCTTCATCGATCAAATCTAAAAGTATCTCACCCGTCTCTACATCGATGATACTTGTACCGGCAGGAACGGTAATGACCAAATCCTTTCCCTTGCGTCCATATTTCTTACGTCCTTCGCCCGGCCGTCCGTTTTCAGCCTTAAGATGTCTGCGACCGCGAAAAAAGGAGAGTGTATCGGTATTGTTGTCCACCTTAAAATAGACTGAACCGCCACGTCCGCCATCTCCTCCGTCAGGACCGCCTTTTGTCACAAATTTTTCGGTCCAAAAAGAGACAGCGCCTGCGCCACCCTTACCTGAACTTATCATAAGTTCTACACTATCTACAAACATACTAAACCTTTAGTGCCTATCAAAGCAATACTACTAAATAAAGAGTTCATTCATTGCAGAATTATATCTAAATTGAGAGAAAGTATTGCTATAATTTCCTATGAAAAAAATCATAGGAATATACATGCAACGGTACACTCTAGTAAAAACGCTTTTTATAATAGCCCTGTCTACTTTTATATCAGGCTGTAAACCCAAACATCTACCTGCAGAAAAAGGCGGGTTTACTTATAGTGGTATCTATTTTGGGGCACACTTTAGTACACTCTATAAAAAAGGGATTATGGATGGCTGTAAAACAGCCAAAGGCATCTATACAAAATCACATTGGACTTTTCGTAACAAGCAAGATTATGCCGACGGATGGTTTCTTGGCAGAAATCGCTGTAAAAAACTATTGAAGATTGATAAAAACGGGGATTTAATACTTTAAAATTACTGATATATGAAGAGTATGTCCACTCCCTAGTGAACGCTACTCTTATCTATGCGGGAATCACAGAAACTTTTTTCTGCTTAGCTGTCTTGTTCTCAAACTTGACTACGCCCTCTATGAGTGCAAAAATCGTATGATCTTTCCCCATACCTACTCCATTTCCCGGATGTACTTTTGTACCTCTTTGTCTAATAATGATATTACCGGGAATTACTTTCTCTCCACCGTATTTCTTAACGCCAAGACGACGTCCTGCAGAATCGCGATTGTTTTGTGTAGATCCTTGACCTTTCTTGTGTGCCATATCTTACTCCTTATGCAATTTTGGTTATTTTAACTCTAGTAAAATCTCTTCTAAAACCACGTTTGAGTTTAGAGTCTTTTCTTCTTCTTTTCTTATAGATAATCACTTTTTTATCTCTACCCTGATTAATCACCTCACCTTTTACCACTGCACCCTCTACAAAAGGCGTACCTACCTTCAGTCCACCGTTATCTAGTGCCAATACCTCTTTAAACTCTACTGCTGCTTTTGGTTCAAGGCCCATATTGTCAAAACAGATAATATCTCCCTCTTGCACTTTAAACTGCTGACCGCTTGCTTTAATGATTGCGTACATTGCAAACCCTCTACTTTTCTATTATATTTTAAAAATTTCGTGATTATATCTAAAAGAGATTTAATCTTATTTGAAACTATAGTCTCCTTTTGAAAATTTATCAAAAAGTATAATCTGCACCTGCTAGTGCAATACACTCTATCTCAACCAATGCATTTTTAGGCAGGGTTTTTACTGCAATAGTACTTCTAGCAGGTTTATGCGTTCCAAAATAGTGTGCATACACTTTGTTAACAATCTCAAAGTCGTTCATATCCGCTAGGTAGACAGTGGTCTTAATCACATCATTAAAGTGTGCACCCCCTGTTTCAAGTACATAAAACAGGTTTTTCATCACCTGATGCGTCTGCTCTTCTACGCCTCGCATCTCCATAGTACCGTCCGGCATCAATGCTATCTGTCCGGACGTATAAATAAAACCGTTTGCCACTATTGCCTGAGAATAGGGTCCTATAGCTTTAGGTGCTTCTTCTGTCTCTATAAATTTCATTCTTATGCTCCTTTTTATTTTCTTTCATAAAAAATATAGGCAGTGGAGTAGTCAGAAAATTCAAAATAAACTTTCTTCTCCCCCGGATCTTTTTTCCCATTCATATTTAAATCATCAATGCCGTATCCGTAACGGTAAGGCCTTGGATTACCGTCGGTTGTGCCTTTTGCCGTCGAGATTTTATCTATCTGGATAAACTTGTGTACCAGTTTATCACCTGCATAGATATCCAATACACCATCCGTACCTGTCCAGTTTTGCAAAGAGCGGCTAAGAGAGTTTTGTGTCTCCTGTGTACAACTACTCAAAAAGAGTAATACCAAACTTACGTATATCATAATGTACTTCATACTTTACTCTCCTCTTTTTCCTTATTGTAACATTCTTAGGCTTTTGGCATTGTAAATTTTTGGGTAATTAACTCACCCTCATCACTAAAATAGAGATAGTAGAGTGTATCCTTAAGAACACTCAGCCCTGCGAGATAACGCAATGCAAGGTTTGCCTGAAGGGACCCTATATGCATCACAATAGGAGCAGTGATTCCTCCCGGTTTGTGATCGGAGATATTAAAGACCTCAAAATTTGCCTTATCAAAAAAACAGACTTGACCGTTAAACTCCTCTACTGATGCATAAATCCACGGCATCTTACGGTGCTTGGCATACCTATCTATCTCTGAACGTACGGTAAGATTATCTGTTGCATCGAGCAAAAGGTCATAGCTATTTTCCATCCGTGCAAATGCTTCAAACGTCATATCAAAGGCCACTGTTGTTGCGAAAGGATTTTTAGATTCTATAAGTCGGCACACGCTTTTTGCTTTTGACTTCCCTTCGTCTTCTAGCGTAAAAGCAATCTGCCGGTGAATATTGTGTATAGACACCTTGTCAAAGTCTACCATGTGGATCTCGCCTATACCTGAAGTACCCAGTGCCTGTGCCAATGTGCATCCAAGTCCTCCGGATCCGATGATTGCTATTTTTTTGTCCTGAAGCGATTCTTGTCTCTTCTCTCCCCACAATTGTATCTGTCTATGAAAATACTCGCTTTGTCTCATATCAGCCTCTCTCGCTCTTTGATCTCTTTTTCAAACCCCCATGCCTTACGATGCTCTATTATATCCTCCCTCTCAATGATCTCAACGAGCATGGACTCTTTATCCTCAAGCATCATCTCTACCTCACCCTCAGGGGAGACGAGCATGGTATCGCCATAAAATTTCCATTGTGCGTCTTTATCGGAGTATTCACCGAGACGATTGGCTCTAAGAATATAACAGCCGTGCAAAAATGCCTTGGTTTTAATAATTTCTCTCCATCTGTTATGCGAACCAAAAGTAGATGCCGTAGGTAACAGTACCAGATCTACTTTTTTACGAGTGACCTGCTGCCAAAAAGGGTCAAAATGCAATTCAAACCCCGCCATTACCATAATTTTGAAACCTTTAAGCGTAAAGATCATCGCATCTTTAATCGGTGCTACCTTATTGGCAAAAAACCGCTTTTCGTTCCAGTGTGTATAAGGCAGCAGTATCTGCTGTTCATAATAGCGTGTATTAGCAGGGGTAATTTTGACAATCATTTTATGATAACCATCTTTTTTATGCATAATAATCGGTGCAATAAAGACAATATCATACTCTACTGCCAAATTCTTCAGAAACTCCAAGTGTTTTCTGCTCTGTGCCTTTACCATATTAACGGACATGGTTGCAAACTCTTTAAAAAAGTGATTAAGTACATACTCTCCAAGCAGTATCACATCTGCCCCTCTCTGCTTTGCCTGCTTTAGATAAAACTCCAATCTTGTTGCATTCATGCCAAGCGTTGGCAACTGTAATGCTGCTACCACAAGTTGGGCCATCATATCTCCTCTTGCATGCTTTGATTTTCCTGATCTATCATAGTTATTTTTGTTTTGGCCTCTTCTATCATTTTTTGGGCATCTTTAATATTTTTTAAGCCCTCTTCATAGAGTTTGACTGACTCTTCGAGTGTGATTTCAGGGTTCATTAGTTTCTCCAATAATGCCTTGGAGTGCTCCAATTTCTCTTCAAAAGTACTATTTTTCATCTTTTACCTCACGATTATAAAAAGCTTTTAAAGCAAGTATACCACAATTTCTCATTCCTATTTCCTCATTCTAATACTTCTCTAATGTGCGCTTCAAATTTCTCTATCTCAACTAAAAATGCATCATGTCCATACCTGCTTTGTACTTCTAGGTAACTATGTCTCTGTCCATGACGCTCCATTATCTTAGCCAACTGTTCCATTTCAGAAGAGAAAAAGAGATAATCAGAAGAGAAAGAAATCAAATGAACACTGGCTTTTATTCTTGCTATCGCATCATCTAGAGAGTCATACCCACGGGCTAAATTAAATGTATTTATCGCTTTGACAATATAAAGATAAGAGAGTGGATCAAAATTACGTGAAAAGTTATTGGTATTATACTCCATATAACGCTCTACTTCATAACGCCCGAAAAGTTCAAAGAGTCCATCGGTTCCTACATAATTACGCCCGAACTTGTCATCCATAGACTCCGGAGAGAGATAAGAGATATGTCCTGCAATCCGTCCAATGGCAAGCCCGTCTAGCCCCTCTTCTTTAAACTCATCCTTTTCGTAGTTTCCATGATTAAAACGTGGATCCCTTCGTACGGCTTCTACTGCAACCTTGTTAAAAGCTATCGTCCAGGGACGTGTAGCATAAGTAGTAGCGAGTGCTATAATCGCATCTGAAAAGTTGGGATAGTCCACTGCAAACTGCAAGGCCTGCATACCCCCCATAGAACCTCCTACAATAGCTCGTACGTGGTGTATACCAAGGTCTGAGAGCAGATGCATCTGTGCACGTATCATATCTTTGATAGTCACAACCGGAAACTTCAAACGATATGGCGTTTGGGTAGGATAGTTACAACTCATAGGACCGGTACTCCCAAAGCAAGAACCAAGGACATTGGTACAGATGACAAAATATTTTGTCGTATCTATTGCTTTGCCGTCGCCGATAAGTCCGTCCCACCAGCCGGCTTTACGCTCTCCTTCATATATACCTGCAGCATGATGTGAACCGGAGAGTGCATGACAAACCAAAACAACATTAGAGTGGTTGGCATTAAGCTCGCCATAGGTCTCATAGGCTATCTCATAGGGTTCTAAGATACGCCCGGACTCCAGATATAGTGGTGCACTAAAATGTGCTGTTTTGGTTTCGATTTTCATTGACTGCTTTTGTAATGATAAATTAATACGGCTATTTTATCGAAACTAGCCTTTTGTTTCTATAGACGCTACAGTAAAGCTAAGCATCTATTAAAGAGACCGTGTTATAATATCCTATAATTATATTTATAAGGTACTATATGATACGTTTTTTTCAGACTACGGTGAAAAGGTGGCAGGATATGAAACCGGTGTCATTAATGACAGAGAGGTAAGAGCAGCAGCCGGAATCATGTTTATGCTTGGTATGATTGTCATCTTTGTAGGCATCGGATTTAATCATACCCTGGTAGCGCGTATCTATCTTGCATGGGTCTTTATCGATTTAACTATCAGACTTTTTAATCCAAATTATTCAATGTTTATGTTGCTTGGACGCTTTTTTGTCCAAAATCAAAAACCCGAATATGTTGGTGCTGCCCAAAAACGTTTTGCATGGTTTTTAGGATGGTTAATCTTTATTCCTATGGTCAACTGGTTTGTGATTCACTGGGATATCTCCTTTTACAAAGTACTGCTCTGTCTTGTCTGTTTGACCCTTATATTTCTTGAGAGTGCCTTTGGTATCTGTGTGGGGTGTATACTCTATACCTCTCTCTTGAAAAAGGAAGCAAAATATTGTCCCGGAGGAGTCTGTGAGATAAGGACAAAAGAGCCTATACAGACTTTCAATCCTCTACAAAAAATTATCACGTTTTTCTCAATCACTGCCATTTTTATAGGTATCTATTTCTTTTTGGAAAAGACACCTTCATATACCTTTTTTGGAGAGTTTCTGCATGAACTAGCACTTACAGATAGCCAGTTGGAGGCAGAAGAAGAAGCCAAATTAGAGGCAGCTTTTGAAAACGAGGATGATTTTTAGCACTACTGAAGTGCCTGCTTAAGATCCTCTATCAAATCTTGCGTATCTTCAAGCCCTATACTGAGTCGTACAAGCCCTCCCGGTACACCTGCATCTCTAAGTTCTTCTGCTGAGAGTTGCTGATGGGTGGTACTTGCCGGGTGGGTGATGATAGACTTGCTATCTCCTATGTTTACTACCACTGAAAAAATCTCTGTAGCATCTGCGATGCGTTGTGCTTCTTCTTTACTCCCTACTTCAAAAGAAAGCAAGCCTGAAGCCATACCCTCTTTAAAATACTTTTGTACCAATGGGTACTGAGGACTAGATTTTAATCCTGGATAATTTACCTTGTCTACTTTTGGATGGGATTCTAAAAATTCTGCTATTTTTAATGCCGAAGCAGAGTGCTGTTTCATACGAAGAGGCAAGGTCTCAAGCCCCTGTATATGTAACCAAGAGTTAAACGGACTAGGTGCTCCCCCAAGGTCACGCAAGAGTGCCAAACGTACTCTAAGGGTAAAGAGTGGCAAAAGCAAATCACTATAGACAAGCCCATGGTAACTCTCATCCGGTTCATTAAAGTGGTAATAGCGTGTATTGCCTTTAATCTTCTCTACCAAATTGTGACGCTCGACAATCATTCCCCCAAGAGCAAGCCCTTGCCCCGTGGTGTACTTACTCGTACTATGCACGCTCAGGTCTACGCCATACTCAAAAGGTTTACAAAGCACAGACGTTGCTACCGTGTTATCCACACAAGTGAGGATATTATGCTTATTGGCTATAGCAGTTATTGCCTCAATGTCTGCCACATCTATGCTAGGGTTGGTGATGCTTTCAAAAAGAATGATTTTTGTTTTTTCATCTACTAATGCTTCTATCTGGCTAGGGTTGTTCACATCAAAGTAACGTGTCTCTATACCAAAACGTTTGATGGTGTGTCCCGTCAGTGTCGTACTTCCTCCATAGACCTGCTTTGCCACGATGATGTTATCACCAGCCTCAGCCACATTGACAATCGCATAAAAGATAGCCGCCATGCCGGAGGCAGTCCCAATAGCCGCCACTCCACCCTCAAGTGCAGCAAAACGTTTTTCAAAAACATCTGTCGTAGGGTTCATAAGACGTGTATAGATATTCCCTAACTCTTTAAGTGCAAAGAGATTTGCCGCATGTTCGGTGTCTCTAAACTCATACGCCGTACTCTGATAAATTGGCACAGCCATCGTACCTTGTGCATCTTTTTCGTATCCTGCGTGTATTGCTATGGTTTGTTCGTGCATTATTTTTCCTTATGTAGTGTTATTTGTAGATTATATCTTGTGGGTGCTTAGAGTTTTGGTTATGTTTGTGTATAAGTAGGTTTTTTACGTTGATGTGCGATTGAGATAATCGTTATGCATTTTTCACTATAGTTATAAAATATATTATAAGAAAATCTTGACAATACGATTCGACGTATGTTTGGGGAAATTTGCACAT
The DNA here is from genome assembly GCA_026989435.1 of Sulfurovum sp. Taxonomy (GTDB): domain Bacteria; phylum Campylobacterota; class Campylobacteria; order Campylobacterales; family Sulfurovaceae; genus Sulfurovum. Next base: position 594 of record JALSJI010000086.1, on the reverse strand, counting down.
ACAATTCAGGAAATGTATGTAATTTATCAATCGCTTCAAGAACACTATCTCGAAATAATTCTCCTAGTCCTTCTTTTTCATTTTCATAGTACAATATAGTGTCTTCTAGCTCAATGCGAGCCAATGATGAGAAAACAATTTTCATTTACCAAAAACTTCTTCATAACTAAGCGTTTCCATTGTGCCGTCTTGTATTGCTTGATAGCGTCTTTCACACTCTTCTATCCAAGCTTGTTCTATCTCTTCAGACATAGGATTCACAGTCTGATACAACATTTCAGAAATTTCCAAACGTTCTTTTTCATCTAAATTCATTAAGGCATCAATCAATTCTTGCTTCGACATAGTTCCTCCTAAGCATTTTATTAGATATAGTATAACACAATTTGATTTTATTTGAAATGCAGTATATATGACTATAGGCTAGATAGTTTTATTTAAAATTGGAGTTAGGTGTTACACCTTAGAAAGGTGTAACGAGAGAGGAAAAATTATTTTTTATAATTTTTATCTTCTTTACATACAGTTCCCATTGTTTGCTGATAACTACATATGTAATATCTATCTCTACATTCTGCAATCCAAGTGTGACTA
>JALSJI010000085.1 GCA_026989435.1 Sulfurovum sp. | reverse complement strand
ACTAGACAAAGAACACTTCAATACTCACCTCAAAGAGTGTGAGTTCAGGTTTAATCACAGAGGTGAAGATTTATACAAAGTTTTGTTAAAAATCTTTAGAAAAGAACCCCTGAACTAGTCTAGACCCTAATTTAAACTTAACAGCTTTAAAAATTCGTCACCGTATCTTTCAAACTTTACCTCTCCTATCCCATGAACCTCTAACATCTCTTCTTTATTTTTAGGTACTTTAACAGAGAGCTCTTTGAGAGTCTTGTCTGAAAATACGATATAGGGAGGTATGCCTTTTTTTGAGGCTATTTGGGTACGCAGTGTGCATAGTTTATCGTATATCTCTACATCGTAATCGTCAAAGTAGGCGACGCTCTTTTTCACTTGGGCTTTTTGCACAGCAAATCTTTCTTTTTTAAGCTCAATCGCATGTCCGCCTTTTATTATCTCGACTCCAAACTCTGTTAATTTGTAAACCTTAAACTCGCCTATGGTTACAGCCCCTATCTCCAAGAGCTTGTCGCCTATGCTTAGCCATTGGTTTTTTGTATATTCCCCTCCTATACCATAGACTGACAAGCTGTCGTGTCCATTTTTTAAAAGGCGTTGATCTTTGCTGCCTTTGAGTACATCGACAATATAGTGTAGTCCGAAGCGCTGTTCTGTGCGAAAGATAGCAGAGAGCATCATACGTGCTGCGTTAGTGATATCTACCTTTTCAGATGCCGGAGCTGTGCAGTTATCGCATTTGATGCCGCAGACCTCTATACGGTCATCAAAATATGCAGCAATACTTTGATGTCTACAGTTGTCTGAGTCGGCAAAACGCACCATACTCTCAAGTTTATTGAAAGCATGCTCTTTATAAGGTGTCTCCGGTAGATCTTCTATAAACATCTTTTGTCGGGCAACATCAGCCGATGAGTAAAGCAGAAGTGTCTCGGCCTCTAGCCCATCACGCCCTGCACGCCCTATCTCTTGATAAAAATTTTCTAGGGTTTTTGGCAGACTCATATGAACCACAAAACGGATATTACTCTTATCAATACCCATACCAAAGGCAATGGTTGCCGCTACTATCTGCACACGGTCTGCTACGAAGTCTGCATAGGTGACATTCTTCTCTTCTGTAGGTAAGCCTGCATGATAAGCTTTTGCTTGAATGCCTTTGCTTTGTAAAAAGCGGGCGATATTCTCCGTAGACTTACGTGATAGGGTATAAATGATACCCGACTCATTAGTATGCTCTTTAAGAAACTCTAAAAGCTGTTGTCGTCCGTCTTTGATGCGATGTCGTGCATGAATCGTCAGGTTTTCTCTAAAGAGTGGACCACGCAGACGTTTGGGGTTTACAAGCCCCAAGTTCGTTGCGATATCCTCTTCTACTGCACGGGTCGCCGTAGCGGTAAACGCAGCAATCGGTATCGTAGGAAACTGTTCTTTGAGCAAGCTTAAGCGTCGATAATGCTCTCTAAACTCATGTCCCCACTCCGAGACACAGTGCGCCTCATCGATGACAAAAAAATTAATAGGTAGTTGATGGAGCATATATAAAAAGTAGCCATTATTGAAACGCTCCGGGGCAACATAGAGGAGTTTTATTTCTCCCTTGCGTAACTGTTGTTCTATGGCTTCGCTCTCTTCTAGGGATTGCATAGAACTTAACATAGCCGCAGAGACACCATTGGCCTTTAGTGCTATCACTTGGTCATGCATAAGTGCAAGCAGTGGAGAGACAACAACAGTAACCCCTTTCATAAGCAGTGTAGGCAACTGATAACAAAGAGACTTTCCTCCCCCTGTAGGGAGTATCATTAGTATATCTTCACCGCCGATAATAGCATCTACCGCCTCTTCTTGCAAAGGGCGAAACGTATCATGTCCGAAATAGTCTTTGAGGGTTTGTAGTCTATACATGCTGCAATTGTAACTTGAAGCATGTATAAAACGGGTATAATATGTCAAATTGACATATTATTTGTCTCCCTGCAGAAACGTTCTTTATGCCATATCTGCAAAACCTATTGTAATGCTTTAGAGACAAGGCCGCTTATAAGTCCTGTTATAAGGGCAGAGCCGACCATATTCATAATCGGATTTGACATGATGCCGTCGCCTAAAGACTCTGTCATACTTATTCCTTCCGGTTTTTTCAACTCCGTACCGATAGCTTTATGTTTATTGATTTTAGAAGTATTTATTTTAGTCATCTCGGTTTTTGTCGTACCCGTGCCGTTTACAGGCATCTCTACCCTTTGCTGTGTACACCCTAGCAAAAAGACTGTTGCTGTACCTATTGTTAGAATCTTTTTCATCTTGTTCCTTTTTTTAATCTGTTAGAATAGAGAATATTGTAGCATATTAAAACCTATTTTCAAACATCATGATATTCTCTAAAGCTTACCGCCCATACGTGCAAATATAATGCGCTGGGCAATACTGTCAAGCCTGTCAACAATTTTCAAATTTTTGCGTATATATTTCAATAGATTAAAATACTCTTCAGCAAGACCGTCTGCATCACCCATTTTTTGAACAACAGATTTTTCAAGTAGTGCATAGATATCATCGGTTTTTGCATACTCTACATCTATTCCAATAGCCAGCTGTTTGATTTTGTCATTATCATTAAGGGTCTCAAACATTTCGATGGTCTTAGAGAATGCATTAATCGTACATCTGTTAATACTTAAAGAGTCTTTGATGAACTGTACGATGTTAGCATCCTCCTCTGCTAACATACTTTGCATATTTTTTAAATAGTTGTTTATATTTGTTTTAATACGATTGAATGCAGATGTGATTTTAAGATAGGAAACCATCTCTCTTAAATCTTTTGCTTCGGGTGTATATTTTGCAAAGATAAGTACAATATCGTTGTCTATAATCTCTGTTTGTTTGTTGATCCCTTTAATTGTTTTTCTTACCTCTTCAAGCTTATGCGTATCTGATGCTTCCAATGCATCCAATGCATCTTCATTGGCTTTTGCCAATGTTTTTATCACTGCTGTAACCTTGTCTCTTACTTCGTGTCGTGCTTCGCTGTATCCTGATAACATTATCCGAATCTCCCTGTAATATAATCTTCTGTCAATTTCTTTTTAGGATTAAGAAAAATTTTATCTGTTTTATCAAACTCCTCTAAATTGCCTAAGTACATAAATGCCGTATAGTCGCTAAGCCTGGATGCTTGCTGCATATTATGTGTTACAATGACTACGGAAACGTCTGTTTTGAGCTCAGCAATAAGCTCCTCTATCGCTCCCGTAGAGATAGGGTCGAGTGCAGAGGTAGGCTCATCAAAAAGCAATACTCTAGGCTTTAATGCTACTGCTCTTGCGATACAAAGTCGTTGCTGTTGCCCGCCGGATAAACCAAGTGCACTCTCCTTAAGTCTGTCTTTTGTCTCATCCCAAATGGCTGCACCCTTGAGTGCTTTTTCTACTCTCTCTTCCAGTTCAGCCTTATTTTTAAGTCCTGAGAGTCTAAGTCCATATGCCACATTGTCAAAAATACTCATGGGAAAAGGTGTAGGTTTTTGAAATATCATACCGACTTGCTGACGAAGTTTAATAAAATCGTTTTCTTTTTTCAGTTCAAGAATATTTTGTACTTGACCGTCTTTGGTATATAGATTAATCTTACCCTCATAGGTATTTCCTGGATAGAGATCATGTATACGATTCATAGCCCTTAATAGTGTTGATTTCCCACACCCGCTAGGGCCTATCATAGCAGTAATTTTATGCTTCTCTACAGGAAGATTTATTTTATTGAGTGAAGGTTTACTTGCTCCTGCATAGGTAAAAGTAAAATCTTTAAGCTCCATTACCATATTTTTTTTGCCCATCTACATTCCTTATTTTTTATTTCTTATGAGGAAACGTCCTACAAGATTGATGCACAATACGATGATTGTCAGTATAAATGCCGCAGCCCATGCCAACTCCCTGCTGGCTTCATCAGGATAGGTAGCAAGGTTATAGATACTAACGGTCAGGGACGGAAACTGTCCACTTAAATCCATAGTGAAAAACTGATTGTTTGCAGAGGTAAACAACAAAGGAGCCGTCTCTCCGATAATACGTGCAAAAGAGAGAAGAATGCCGGTTAAAATACCCACTTTTGCCGCCTTGATAACTATCTGCACTATAATCTTGTGTTTAGAGCCGCCCAAAGCCATACCTGCTTCTCTTAACTCTGTAGGCACCAAAGAGAGCATATTGTCTGTCGTAGAAATAATAATAGGTATCATCATGATAGCAAGTGCCACGATCCCCGCATACCCATTGTAGCTTCCAAAAGGATCTACCAATAATGCATAGACAAACACTCCAATGACAATAGAAGGTGCAGACATCATAACATCGGATAGATTACGTATGATACTTGCCAATTTTGATCCATGACCATACTCTCTAAGATAAATACCTGCCATCATACCCACGGGAACTGCTATAAATGAAGCCAAAATTGCCATTACAAACTGTCCTGCAAGAAGATTTCTAATACCTCCGTTTACAAGATCATTTACAAAAATAGCCCATGATATACTCATAATTCCTTTATAGGTCAATGTAGCAAGTATCCAAAAAAGAAACGTAATACCTATAAGAGCAGAGAGTGTTGAGAGCGTGAGGATAATTTTATTTAATACCAGTCTATTCATCATTTAACCTTTTTTATTTTACTGCTGATTTTCTGCCCAAGAAATAAAACTTTGCCATGGAGATAATGATAAAACTCACCACAAAAAGTATCAGTGCCAAATAGTACATTGCGCTCATCTCTAAATCTTGTGCTTCTGCAAAATTATTCGCAAGAAGTACGGGGATTGAGGTGGTAGGATCCGTAATATGTTTGACCGTACTCATCACAGAACCTATTAAGAATGCCACTGCCATTGTCTCACCCAATGCCCGACCGAGTGCTAAAATAATAGAGCCGATAATTCCCGCTTTAGAGTAGGGCATAATAACATCTTTTATCACCTCGAACTTAGTAGCACCCATCGCATAGGCAGACTCTTTGAGTATATTTGGCGTCGTATTCATAGCATCTCTGGTTATAGCTGCCATAAAGGGGATAATCATAATAGCCAGTACAATGCCTGCCGTAAGCAGACCTACACCATTGCCGCCAAATATAGACTGCACAATGGGCGCAAAATAAAACAGCCCCCACATCCCATAGATAATACTGGGAATAGCTGCAAGCAACTCTATCGCAATAGAAACCGGCTTTGCTAAATTTTCAGATGCTACTTCTGTAAGAAAAATAGCAATACCCATAGCCAATGGCACAGCAATAACCATAGCAATAAAAGTACTTAAGAGGGTTCCAATAATCGGAATATAGCCCCCGAAAACACCGCCTTCGTCATCTTCATCGGCTTCCCATGTATCTGCCGACAAAAAGTCAATACCAAACTCGGCAAGTGCCTCTTGCGCATAGGTAAAGAGTATGGCAAAAATGCCTACAAGTAAAAAAAAAGAGAGAGTTGCTGAAAAAAACGAGAAATGACGAAAAAATTGTCCACCCATTATCGCTAGCCTTTATTAAAATTTCAGGATTTTATTGCATTTTGATAACAATTTGATAACAATTCTAGTAGGTAATGACTTAAAGAGAGGCGTTTTAGATAGAGTTTGCGTATATATTTTTAAATCAAACACACAATACCTTATGACGGTATTGTGATTTTCCAAGAGCAACTATTTTATTTTTTTACTCTCCCAGTATTTTCTAATCTCATCTTTTGTAGAATCCGGAAGCGGTACATAACCAAGACCTGAAGCTATTTTATCTCCTTTAGAAAATGCCCATTCCATAAAGGCTGTTACCTCTTTGTTCTTTTCAACTTTTTCTATTGGCAACAAAATAAATGTAGCTGCTACGATAGGATAGGATGTGGCGCCTTTTGGATCGCCTATGACTGCATAAAAGTCATTATCCGCCGTCCATGTAGCATATGTTGCGCCATCTTGGAATGATTCTACTGTCGGATTAATAAACTTACCCTCTTTATTTTCTATCTGTGCTGCGGGCAATCCCAATTTGATTTTAAATGAATACTCAATATACCCTATAGCATTCTTTATCTGTCGAATATTTGCAGACACGCCGGAATTGGATTTTCCTGCTACTACTTTAGCCGCTTTCCAGTTCGGCTTTTTGCTGACTTTAAACGCCGGATTAATTTGATTCAAAAAATAGGTAAAGTTAAATGTCGTACCTGATTTGTCTGCTCTAACACAGGTAGTAATAGGTTCATGAGGAAGTTTGAGCCCCGGATTATCTTTTGTAATAATTTGATCATCCCAGTGTGTTGCTTTTCCCGAGAAAATAGCATCTATAGCCGCACGACTTAGCTTCAATTCACCATCTTTTATGCCATCGATATTATAGGCAAGTACAATCGAACCTATAACGGAAGGAAACATATAAAGTTTTGTTTTTTGAAGCTTTTTGCTTTTAAGAGGTTTATCAGAACCGGCAAAATCTACCATTCTCTTTTTAATAGACTTTACACCGTCGCCTGAACCCGTGGGCGTATAGTTTATTTTCTTTCCTGTCTCTGCATAGTATTCTGATGTCCATGCTTTATAGAGTGGACCCGGGAAAGAGGCACCTCTTCCTTTAAGTGCATCTGCCTGTATCGTCGTAAGTGATGTAGAAACAAGGAGTACTACAGCAAGTAGTGTTTTTAATCTCATTATTTTTCCTTTGAAAAGTATCGTATCCGTTTTGGATTGGTTTAAGTATACAATAACTTGGAAACATTTTGATTACATTATAACAATTTATATCCTACACCCCAAACAGGAGCAAAATACTCTTTTTCTCCACTTGGGTCTATTTTCTTTTTTAGTCTATTCATTGCAACGTTGATGGTCTTATCATGAAAATCTACAGCATCATCACCCCATACTTCATCACGTAAAAAATCTCTATCTAATGGCTGGTGAGGGTTTTTTATAAACGTATGCAAAAGTCGGAACTCAAGGTTTGTAAGCTCAATGGGCTTATTGTCTATACTTAAAACATGTTGGTGTAAATCAAGTACTAAGTCTTTATATTTTACTTTATCGCTCTCTTTGATTCCTGAACGCTTTAACAAAGCAGCCACCCGAAGGAGTAATTCTCTAACCTTAAAAGGCTTAATCATATAGTCATCACCCCCACGCATAAAGCCTTCTTCTAGGTCAGCGTCTTGATCTCTTGCTGTAAGAAAAATAACAGGGATTTCATAGCCTTGTTCTCTCAAAGAAGAGACAAATTCTGAGCCTTCTACTCCCGGGAGGTTTCTATCTACTATCATAAGGGAGGGATGTTCTTCTTCTATAAAGCGTTCAACGTTCTCAGTCGAGAGAAAACCTGTTACGCTGTATCCCTCTTTTGTAAGATGATACTCTAAAAGCTCTAAAATATCTTCTTCGTCTTCTATGACGACGATTTCTATATTTGTGTTTTGCATACTATTATCATAGTCTAGATTGATAACATTTTGATTACAAGATTGTAATCAAAAAAACTTAGTTAAACCCTTTAATCACATAAAAAACAGCCGCTATCACACCACAAAGTACAGGAGAGATGATCCATGAAGATGCTATCTTACCCATAGTAGCCCAAGAGACTATAGCAAAACCACCAGAAGCGATACCCCCGCCAAGTACCCCACCAACTATGGAGTGTGCAGTAGAAACAGGTGCTTTAAACCATGTAGCAAGATTAAGCCAAAGAGCCGCGGCTAAAAGTGCTGCTGACATTGCATAGACAAATATCATTGGGGCTCCACCAAAAGCAGCAGGGTCGATGATGCCTTTTTTGATAGTTCCTACCACATCACCTCCTGCTATCAATACTCCCGCAGCCTCAAAGATAGACGCGATGAGTATCGCCCCACCTATCGTCAATGCTCCAGAACCAACAGCAGGTACTACATTGTTTGCGACATTATTTGTCCCGATGTTCATAGCCATATATGCACCAAACACTGCTGCAAGAACTAGAAAACCGCCATGGTATGTATCACCTATAATATAACTTGCATAAAAGGCTACTGCCGCAGCAAAAGCTGATCCAAGTATAATCTTAAATGTATTGTTCATCAATTTACCTTCATTTTAAAATCATAAATGGGAGTATAGAAGAAAAGTATTACAATCTTGTTACCAAAATGTAATCAATGTTTGAGGTGAAAAAAGGAACGAAGAAGATGAGTTTAATTATTCATCTTTAAAGGGTTCATATATAAACTAGAATTTATAAATCATATCCAGCTGTACACGCTCATAGTCTGGCTCCATACCTGCTGTTTTACTTTTGCTTTCGTAAAGTTCATTAAAGAAGAAGTTACCTGCAAGATAAAGGTTTTTACCCGCTTTATACTTTGCTCTTAGGGCATGACCTTTGGCCGCAGTACCACCACCAAAATTATCTGAATCAGAATATGCACCAAGTGCTGCATCTTCTTGTAAATCTGTATACGAGTATTTTACTTGCCAATCTCCTACATTTTTAGCTTTACCCAATTGTGCACCCACATCATACCCAAAGTTATTATCATCAGCTCCAAAGTTATATGTTATGCCTGCTGCAACTTTGAAAGGCATACCAAACACATCTTTTAACTGTACTTCAGCAAATCCTTCTACAATATGATAATCATTGGCATATAGACCATTGACTACTGTATTACCTTTATTTGAACCAAAAAGCGTTGTATTTCCTTTTAATCCATCATAATAGTAGATACCTGCACCTACATTAAGTTTAACATCCCCTACTTTTACTTGCTGTACATATTGTGCTAAAAAGAGATTGACATCGTCTTGTGCTACAGATGCTTCTTCTAATGTTGGTTGGTTTGCACCTACAGTGATTATTTTAGTATCATCTTTATACTGGTAATTTACCCCGTTCATTGATACATCATTATCCCAAACAAGTTGTGATTTTATAGGTCTATACATCATATATGGTTGTCTACCTACTTGTACCGTAGAATTATCAAATGTATATGATAAGCCTAAGATATTAAATCTAAGAGACTCAAAGAAGTAGTCACTCAAAGGCT
>JALSJI010000084.1 GCA_026989435.1 Sulfurovum sp. | reverse complement strand
TAGCAAATACATCTTCAAAGAATACTGTAAATGCATGACCAAACATAATTGGGTCAGAGATTTTCATCATCGTAGCTTTAAGGTGTAGTGACCATAAAACATCATTTGCTTTTGCATCTTCAATTGTTTTTTTCAAGAATGATTTAAGTGCAGCAATTGACATAAATGTACCATCAAGTACTTTATCTGCAACACAGTCGATTGTTGTAAGCTCTTTACCGTTAAGTGCAATGGTGTTACCTTTTGGTCTTTATCTAAAGTTACTGATTTTTCATGTGCAAAGAAATCACCTTTACCTTCCATATGTGCTACATATGCTTTAGAGTTTTCAGAAAAATCTTTTAATCTATGTGGGGTTTTCTGTGCAAAGTTTTTAACTGCTTTAGCTGCACGTCTGTCTGAGTTACCTTCACGTAGTACCGGGTTAACCGCTGAACCAAGACAAACACTGTATTTAGCTTGGATAGCTTCTTCTTCAGCATTTGCAGGGTTTTCAGGATAATCAGGGATATTATATCCTTGACCTTGAAGCTCTGCAATACAATCTTTAAGTTGTCCTACTGATGCTGAAATATTTGGAAGCTTGATAATTTTCCATCAGGCTGAAGTACTACTTCTCCTAGTTTAGAAAGCTCATCTTCTGCTAAACCTTAGCTTGCAAGTACTCTTCCTTCAAGTGAGATATCTTTTTCAACAACTTCAACACCTGCTGCTTGAGTAAATGCATTTACGATTGGGAGTAATGAATACGTAGCTAACGCTGGTGCTTCATCGATTTTTGACCATATGATTTTTGGTAATTTTGACATATTTTTTCCTTCTATTTTAATTTATTTTCATAATGGGTTATAGAGCGTAAAATACCTCTATACAGCAAGTTTTATTATTCTGTTTGTCTATTCAATAAGCGATTCATTAAGTGTCTAAATAAAATCCCCCTTTTTAGAAACTAAACCTTTTTGCATAAGATTTGAGAAAAATTGCTTCATACCTTTCTCTTCTCCTGATGGAGCAATGGCATTTAAGAGTGCAAAGTTTCCTACTCTCTCATCTCTACAGAAGTACTGATAGTAGGGATTACGTTTCCATTGCAATACCGGGTTCTCGTCACTGAGATTCTCTATCTGTTTAAGCAGCAAAAGCCCCACAATGAGTCGAATCGGTTTGGCGGGTCTGCCTTTATCGCTATAGCATCCTTTAAAGGCGTTATGGAAATATTCCCGGTCGATCGACTCGGCCAATGTGATCGGCGGGTCATTGGAATCGAGCTTATCCCGCAGCTGGGAATGGAAAAGATTGGGTTGATTTTTTAGGGGGATTTCGAAGCAATTTTCTCACCTGTTTCGACCAGGAATCGGTCTGTATTTGTAAGTTTATTGGTTGAAATTATACCCTCTTATCGCTTCCAAACCCTTCTAAAAAGTATCAACCCGGTTATTTTAAGAGATACCCTGATTAAATGATTCTATACGCTCTTATCCAAATATACTCTTGGTGCCTACGAGTGTAACAAAGCAAGCATAGCACATAGACAAAAAAACGCCTGTAGACTCTACTGTCTACCATTGTAGACACAAGTGTTCCTATAACGATGAGTAGTGCCAAAATTCCATACAGTACAAAGAGCAAACGTACCACATTTTGCGACATATGCATAGGTGTTTCATCAGGAAGTACAAAGACCTGCAATCCTACAGCAACTATCCGGAGATAAAATATCACGGAAAAAAATGCTGTCCAGAATAAAAACTGTATTTTTCCACCTCTTATAAGCATCTTTTGCCTACTTCTTCAATCCCAAACGCCGCATAAAATTCTCTGCAATCTCTTGACTTTTTTCTTTGAATAGCCTGCCTGCATTTTCATCATAGATGCTATCTACTGTTTCATAAAAGAGATCTAGCCAGCGTACAAAAGCCTTTTTATGCAATCCCTTAATCTCAAAGTGAGGCTGCAGGGGATTGCCCCTGTACGTATCATCATACAAAGCCACATATCTCCAAAACTGTGTCAATAAGACCAAATGCTCTTCCCATGCATCACCTCGTATATCAGAGCCCAGTTTTTCAATAAAAAAGGCTCCTATTATCTTATCTTCTATCACTTTTGGATAGAATGTCCTTACCAACATCTCTATATTTTCATCATCTATGCTTTTAGATTTTTCTCTCATGATTGATCCTTTTTACCCTCTAGTTAGTTATTTTATATATGCTGCTTCACCCACTTTTGTATCTGTTTGCTGCTACGCATACTTGTAAATCTGGCTATCTCCTTTTTCTTTTTAAATATAAGTACGGCAGGTATATTTTTTATAAGAAAACGAGAGCCTAATGCATGCTCATTCTCATTATTTACCTTTAAAAACTGTGCTTCCAGTGCCATAGCAAAGGCAGCTTTTTCAAAGTGTGGAGCCATAGCCAAACAGGGACCACACCAAGGTGCCCAAAACTCTACTACAAGAGGCAAATCAGAATGAGTAAGAAAATACTCCAAAATACGTGTATTGGCTGTGACAGTTTTTGCCTCTAAAAGTGATTTTTTACACCTTTTGCAATACAGAGGAGTTTCAGAATCGCTCTTTTTGACCCCAACTTTTTCAAGACAATGATGACAAATAATATTTTTATTCATAGTATTAAGTATATCAAATTTTGATGATACTTTTACCGGTATGGCTACACTAAAGCAACATTCATTGCTCTACATACGCTATATAAAAAAGAAGATTTATGCTACTATTAAATCTATAAAATAGGAACACACATGGGAATCTTTGCTTTACAATCTATCGCAGGAGGATTTTTAGATGAAGACCTCGTACATTTTAATCAATATTTTGATGAGTGGTGTGTACAGGTTGAGACTCTAGAAGATGCACAATGTCTACTCGATACCCTAGAGAGGATACAAAGCAGATTAAAATTGTAGAGATTACACCCCTTAGCTACCCCAAGTATTTTTTTCCTAAGCTACAAGACGTCATCCACGCCACTCGAGAATATGACGGCAAAATTATCTGCATCGTAGAACCACAAATGGGTATGGGTTTTCGTATTGCAATTTGTGATTTAAAGAGTAAAGAGGTACGACTCTTAAACTCTCGATACAAAAGTGCAGTGAGTGCAGAAAACGCATTTAGCAATCTCTCATTTGATTTATAAGTTATATATGATTCAAACTAACATATATAACCTCAATCTTGATACTAAAGAATCTGATGTTGTTGTTAGCATCTTTTGTTATAATTGTATCAAAGGTTTATAATGCATAATCAAGAGATTGCCGAAGAGAGAATTGCTTATTGTAAAGCACATAAAATAGAGTATCTCAATCTAGCAGATTTGCATTTAGATGCTCTTCCCGAAAGTATCTCCGAACTTACATGGCTAGGGGCACTCTCGGTCTCTAGAAACAACCTAAATAATATCGATGCCCTCTCAACACTTACAAACCTCCACAAACTTGCGTTTTCAGAAAATAATATAAAAAATATAGAGGTGCTTGCCAAACTTCCCAAACTCAGACATATCTTTATGAAACATAACCAAATTACAGAGATTACGGTACTACAGCACCTGCATCGATTGAAAAAGATAGAGGCCAACCATAATCACATTAAAGAGATTCAGAGCATTACAGAACTCAAACAGTTTGTTTTTTTGGATGTGGCACATAATGCGATTTCAAATTTGCTGCCTATTATCCAAATACCCTCATTGGTATGGCTCTGCATAGAAGAGAACCCTCATACGATAGAATCATACGGTATTATCAAGAAATCACTTTCTAAGTTAGCACACTTTAGCTATTAAAAGCTACTATATCTATGGCATACGCTTTTAAGGTATCTACGCTTCATCTAAGTCTTCCGGTAATTCTAATGCTTCGATCTGTCCTAATGCACCAGCCCCTGCTATGCCCTGCAAGGAACCATACATCTCTGTAGTGTTTTGCAGTACACCATCTATGAGCTTTTGTCTGCGTTTCCATGCTGCCGTCAATGATCGTTTTTCTTTATCTAGTTCGCTCTGCATCTGCATAAAGCCATCTACGATTGCACGTAACTGCATCTGAAACTCGTTTCCTGTAAGATAGTTATAAAGCAGTACCATCTTGTCGCCACGGTTTTCCTCTTTTTGTATGCTCTGATGTATACGAATAAGACTTTCTCTAAGTAGAGATACAGAACCCTTAAACTCTTCCAGGCTACAGACCCAGATACCCTCTACCCAGCCCATTCTCTCCATACCGCTTGGATAGACCGAGGTGACCAGTACACCGATATCTGCTCCTGATTTTAGCATATCCTGTTTCAGTTTGGCAATCCACCCTTCACTCCAATTTTTGGTATTTTTGGACTCATAGCAAATCTTACCGCAGTTTTGAAGTTCTCTAGTATGTACGGTCTGAATGCAGTCGGCACCAAAGGCTCCCTTTTTAACCTCTTCTATCGTATCAAAAGGAAATTGTGCACTTAGCCAACCCTCGATAGCAAGCTCCAACACCTCGCCTTGTACCTGCATACTCCCCTGTTCTGCTTTACGTTTGGCATCTTCAAGACTGCGTTTTAGCTGCTTGAGCTGTTCATCTTTCTCTTTTAATTTAAGGCTATTTGCCTCTTCAAGCTCTTTATATTTTTTCGTGGCAAGTTCATCAAGACTCTTTTGAAGTTTCTCTTTCTCTTCATTAAGGCGCTGAGAGAGCATCTGCTCTGCCTCCGCTTTAGCCTTAATAGAGAGTTCCTCTTTCTCTCTTTTTAACTGCTCAATCTCTATCTTTGTCTTGTGAAGTTCTGCTACCTCTTTGGACTTAGATTCAAGCTCACGCTGCAATAGTAACATCGCCTCGCTCTGCTCCTGTGCTACCTGCTGCTTAATCTCATCGAGAAGTTTGACTCGCTCTACCTTCATCTGCTCTTTAGTTGCACGGCGAATCTCCTCATCAAACTTCTCTTTCTCACTCTTTAATGCCTCCTCTTTGGCTTTGAGCGCATCTAGATGACTCTTATACTTCTTCCGTGCCTCATCCATCTCTTGCTGTAATTTTTGTCTCTCTTTGATATGCTGTTGTTTAAACTTCTCCTCTATCTGATGATAGAATATCTCATCAATATCGATCAATGTAGAGCAATTTGGACACCGGATAGTATTTGTATTTGACATCACCCTTCCTCTAAAGATTATACTCTTGCCATTTTATCTCACAGATCTTCATAGAACTAAAAAATATGCCAAATTGTCATATATGTTATCTAGTCTATCATTTTATCTCATCTACGGATTTTTCAAGTTCTGCTAAAAAACTCTCTATCTTTTTGCCAAAGCCCTCTACAAAACTTTTGGTTTTTTCAAGATCGATGTTGATATTCTCTTTATCTATCTTAATCCCTACATTCTCAGCCATATCTACCTTTCCTTCAGAGAGATCTTTTTGTAGTTTTTGCGCTGTATTTTCAAATGTTTGCTTGAGTGCATCAAAAAATTCTCTTGTTTGGTTAAGATCAATGTTGAGCTTTCCTTCTCCTATCTTAACACCCACTTTTTCTAATAAATCGCTGTTTTTATCTTCCATCTTAAACTCCTTTTTCAATAGTATATTATAAAAATGCCAATAATGAAGCTGTCACAGCTACATTAAGCGACTCTATGCCTCTTTGCATAGGGATAACTATGCTTTTGTCACAAATACTTTCAACAGTTCTACTCACGCCCTTGCTTTCATTGCCCAAAACAAAAATAGTTTTATCTCCATATCTCTGCTCTTTATAACTTAGGCTGGCATGAGAAGAGAGCCTATAGAGCTCTGCACCCTCCTTTTTAAAAGAGCGCAGTGTCTCTTTGAGATGAGAAGTTTTAATCATGGGCATTTTAAAGAGTGTACCTGCACTGGCTTTAATGACCAAGGGGTTTATCTGTGCTGCCCCTTTGGTAGGCAAAAGTACGGCATCTATATTGCCTGCGGCACAGGAGCGTATAATCATTCCTAAGTTTTGTGGATTGGTAATGCCGTCTAAGGCAATGATACGGTAGCTTTGTCGTGTCGTTTTAAAATGCTCTTCATCTTCAAAACATTCTAGTAGAATATCCAGTGCTACCCCTTGGTCCTGCCTGGCATTTTTAGAGATACGTGAAAGGGAGTGTTTATCGTGGTATATGATCTCGATGCCACGCTTAAGGGCTATCTTTTTAATCTCCTCAATGATATGTGCATTTTTGTTTGTCTCGGATAGATGAAGTCTGTAGAGCGTTAGGTTTTTATCTTCAAGAGCCTCTAATACTGCTTTGCGTCCATAGATAGTCAGTATCTTCTCAAAAAATCTCTTTTTAACTAAATATTCCGGGTTATCCTGCATAAGAAAATTGCCTCATGATGTAAAATTATATCTTATTTTATCATGTTACTTGTTACAATATATAATGCTAAAATTGTTATATCGACTCTTTCTCATTTTACTTTTAGTTGCAAGCAGTATGCTTCTGTATCAAAAGACAAACTATGGCTACCATACACTTATTGCCGTAGACCCTGCTGAACATGCAGCAGCGCTCATTAAACAAAAAAAATATGCCAAACTCTCAGAGTACTTAGACTATTTTACTGCCTTTGATGATATCAAGGGGAACAAAAGGATAGAGGAGCTTAGAAAAATAGTTATACAAAAGAGAACTTCTCTCTCCTACCAATCAGAAAAGATACTAGAGGGCATATATAAAAGTACTAGCGATGAGCCCATAGGATACGCCTCTGCTATCGGATCTGATTTTTTGTGCCGGGAGATATTCGGGATCTGGCTATAGAGGCTACGCATTATTTTAAAGACGAAGAGGTAGATAAACTCTTGGTAGCACTCTCTGCTATTGGCGTAGCAGCAAGTGCCGGCACGCTCTTTAACGGGGGTATTGCTGCTGTAGTAAAATCTGGTATCTCTCTACTTAAAGTTGCACATAAAAGCAAATATATACCTTCATGGATGAGCAGATTGATACTATAAAAAAGTAAAGAAATCCCTCGCAAAAATGCCCTCTTAGCTTTAAAAGCTCTTTTTTTATCACTCGAATCCTTACGCAGACAATTAGGGGTTTCACAAACTTTAAGAGTGCTATCTCATACGGCTTCACTCAAGGGACTTCAGAGCCTTACAGGGCTAAGCAAGCGCTATGGTACCCATACTGCCACACTGCTGGCACTTTCTAAGAATAGGCTTCTTCAACAGGCTAAACGATTTCAGAATATGGATACTCGAACCATTAAAGAGGCTTCCAAATATGGTAAAAGCGGATTTATATATCTACTCAAAAACGGTGAGAAAAAATTTTTAAAGACCACAAAGAGACTCAAAGCTTATGCTAAAATAGGACATACAGGTAAGGTATGGCAACTAGTACTCTCTTTGATGAACGCTTTGAGCAATCTACTGCTACCTTTTATTGTCCTCTTCTCATCTCTTTTACTTGTACCGTGGAGATTCTTAAAGATTTTGCTTTAGCTTCATGCATTTTGGGTAAAATTGTATCTATGAAAAAGATCAAAAATATCCTGATTATCGATACAGGAGGCACTTTCAACAAAATCTATCATCCGATCAATGGTAGTTTGGAGATTGATTCTAGTTCAAAAGCGTTAAAAGAGATTGCTACCAAATGGATGTGTTCGATAGACATACAAAGCATTATTCATAAAGATAGTCTAGAGATGACGAAAGATGACAGAGCCTTTTTACTGAAGACCATAGGAGATGCAGATGTCACACATATTATTGTGCTACATGGCACAGATACGATAGATAGGAGTGCCGCATATATAGCAGAAGCTAAACTAGAAAAGTCCATCGTCTTTACAGGTGCCATGGTACCCTATAGCATAGACCCCGTAGAAGCCACAGCCAATCTGGCTTCTGCCTATGGGTACCTTCAGGCACTAGAGGAAAGTGGCGTCTACATAGCAATGCACGGCATTCTAGAGAGCTATAAAAATGTGAAGAAAAATAGGAAATTAGGACGATTTGAATACTCTTAGTCTTGTTTGTAACAGGAGAAAATACCCTACTCCAATTATTGATGATTATCCACCGTATCAGCTACTATCTCAGTGCCGGCTTGCATATTTAAAGCATGCGGAAACTCTTTATAGTGTGCTCTAACGGCATCAGCTAGAGCTTTTTTAACGGTGGCTGTTATCTGTACTATCTTTCCTGAAGGCAGGGCATCTAGTATTCCAAGAAGCAATTTCTCTTGGGGGTGAGGCATAAGATCTAGCCAGGTTTGAAGCAGAGGTCTGTTAATATATAGAGGAATAGAGCCCATAATACCAATGTCATTTTGATCATGCACCAACAGTCCTGATGTGGTGCCTCTATCTAGGGTGAGTACCTGAAAAAGGTAGAGTGTATGATAATCAATTTGCCTCATTTTCTCTTCTAGTGTACTTGATGTGTGTTTGGCAAAGGCCTCCGTCAGTATATTATGATACACATCTATGATTGTGCTACCTATCTCTTTGGCAAATTCTTTGTCAATTTCAAAATCACCTCTGTTAAAATTTTCCAGATAAAAATGACTTACCCCTCTGGTACGCCCTAATACAGGAATAGTAAAATATCTCTCTCCTTGTGCCTTTGCCTCCTCATAATGCTCTTTAGCAACCTCTTTCAGCGCTGTTTCAAACTTTTTTTGAAACAGCGTATTCTCTAGACTGGGATTTAAATCTCCCATCATACGCCAGTAGCCCGCTCCGTCACGCATTTGTGTCCATGAGATATGCATATGCATAGAGGGTGCATGTGGATTTGCAGGGTGTACTATGGCTGATATTGCCGTAGCCGAGGAGAGTTTTTTTGTCTCATCCTCATCATAATGTACCTGTGAGACATTAATGCTTGCACTGTTAAAAAGAGAGGGATCTCTACTCTCATAGCGTACTCCTCCACCATGTATACCCCCATCCCTCTTCCACTCTATGGCTTCAAATACTCTATCCGTTCCAAAATCCCTGCTTAGTGCATTTAGCTGACCGACAAAATCATCTTGTAGTCTCTCTACCAACGACAGTGCTCTTTTGGCTTCAGTTCTTTTTGCAAATATCCTCATAGTTCTCCTTTATATATTTTAAAGGGTCATGATAACTTTAGAGGCTTTTTTCTAAAGATCTGTAACAATAATTTATACAGATCTTCACCTCTGTGATTGAACCTGAACTCACACTCTTTGAGATGCAAGTTAAAGTTCTTTTTATCAAT
>JALSJI010000083.1 GCA_026989435.1 Sulfurovum sp. | reverse complement strand
AGAACAGCTTCACTATCTGTCTAAATTTCTGTTCTGAAATGTGTGAACGTTTTACATACTTGTTTTTGACGACCATACCGTAACTTTAGCATATTTTTGTACCGCTAAAGTTATCTAGACCCATTTTCTTTTATGTACTTCAGTATTTTTTGAATTTCATGATTTTCAGAAGAGATAAATGAGAGATTTTTGTAATGTTTTTGACTCACACGTCCTGCATCAACACCCAAATAATTAGCACATACATAAGAGACTTTTTTTGAAATAAACTTTCTTGTAAGATGATAAGTCAGAGACAAAACCTGAAGGTGAGTATGCTGCTAAAGTAGATAGTTTTACTTTTGGTGGGGTATTTAGGTTTTAGCGGTTAGATTTTAAGGTGCAAAAAAAGGAAAATAAATGAAGGGAAATAAGGCTTTTAAAAGTATGTATCAATATGTTATGATAGTATTTATTATAGTATCTTTGCCGATACAAATAGAAGCAATCAGTATTAGTTTTGACAATACAGCAGCGGGTACTGCCTCTTCACCAAATTATGCGATCGGTTTGCCAGGAGGAGCCGGAGGTGCACCAAATTTCAATGGCTACTATCCTATGGATATCAACAGTGACCAATCTATAGCATTGAAAAACTATGGTCACTGTAGTGTGGGAAAATATCGTCTGCCTATCAATGAAAGCTATAACGGAAAAGCACTTGATATGCTTGTAGAAGTAACCAATGAAAATACAGCAAATGATATAGGATCTGGTGTCTCATCTTTATGTTTGAGTGTAGAGGATGGGGCGCTTAAATTTATACTTGCTCAATCACCCACTGCGAGTGATCCAAACAGAGGACCTGACGGTATTGCAGGTACTGCGGATGACAGTGACCCTTCAGGGCATATGAATATTACGCTTACTGTGGTAGAACAAAATACCAACACACCTGTGAGTGTAGACAGACTCACGATAACCGGATTTGACCTTGATATTGCACCTGATGGGAGTACAGGTACTGATGATGTCTATTTTACTGCCACACCCAATATACGGGCGTATCTCTCGAATCAAACAAATGTTACACTTTCAGGTACCCAACCGGGTTCTTTTTTCCCTGCACCACTGAACGGTTTTAATGCAAAGGCAAAAGGAAAAACAAATGGAAACTGTAATGATACTGCTACAACTCCCGATCCAAGTTGTCGGGCATCCGGGCTTTTTATAGATACTTCAAGCGTCTCTTTGCGTATACAAAATGACAAGGTAGGAGGGGGAAGGTATTTCTATCTCTCTTTTGAGATGACAGCACTTGATGCACTCCTTAATGGAGAAAATGATTATGGAGACACTCCGTCAGCCTACCCTGCCGCTTCTCAAGAGATCCGCTCTCTTCTTGGACTTGGAAACGGCTTTATTGCTGATGCCGGCACTGCACACAAGACTTCTGCCAATGCCGATGGCGATGATAATGACGGTCCGCTTAATGGAAAGTTTGATGATGAAGACGGCGTATTTTTAGCTGACGGTACAACCGGTCTCAGTGGACAGACAATGAATACAGGTACCCCTATCACGCTTAAGGTCAAAACCTTTGGTAGAGGATATCTCAATGCATGGATAGACTGGAACCACGATGGTGACTTTAATGATGCGGGTGAACAGGTGTTGAGCGATCAGTTTGTCAACAATACCGGTGAGATACTTGCCAATGGTAATGTCAACACTTCTGCCACTGATTTACGAACCATTACCGCTATTAGTACGACTCCCCCACTCAATGCCGTATCGGGACAAACTTTTGCACGTTTTAAATTTACCCAAAATACTGCACCCGGTGTAGGAGTAAATGCCGGTAGAGGTGAGGTGGAGGATTATGCTTTTATTGTGCTTATCCCAATCATTGCAAACAATGATACAAACGGCACACCAATCAACGGTGTAACAGGTGGCACAGTAATCAGCAATGTAAGTACTAACGACACCTTTAACGGCAGTCCGTTTACCTTGGGCAATGAAGCAAACATTACCACTGTTACAAACAACACACCACTGGTGATAGATACAACAACAGGAAGTGTTACGGTACCGCCAAATACACCGGCAGGTACCTACACAGAGACCTACACAATCTGTGAGAACCTCAATCCGACGAACTGTAATGATGCCAATGTAACGGTGACGGTGTTGCCGCAACCGGTGGATGATAATGCAACAGGAGTTGTAGGTACGCCTATTACGGTCAATATTCTTGACAATGAAAACAATATTGATCCATCAAGTATCAGACTGATTGACAATCAGGGTAATCATGTCACACAGCTAATTGTACCAAATGAGGGCACATGGGTGGCTCATCCTAGCGGCACAGTGACATTTACACCACTTAACGGGTTTACCGGAGATCCAACGCCTGTACGTTATACAGGAAATGATATAAATGGCAACTCGATTGGAAGTGATGCTAGAATCAGTATTGATTATAAACAAGTCTTGAGAAATGATAGTAAATCAGGGATAGTAGGAAATCCTGTAGTGTTAGATATCTTGGCCAATGATGATGATGTTAATGTAAGCAGTATTCATTTAATAGCACCGCAAAATGCAGTGGGGTATGATACGGATAATGACGGAGATATAGATAAAGTAGTTGTAGACGGTGAAGGGATCTGGACAGTAGATAATAATGGTACCGTGGCGTTTACACCGGAAGATAGTTTTGTTGAGAGTCCGACACCAATTGAATATAACGCAAAAGATTCTTTAAATAATACTATTACCTCAGCCAAAATAGTAGTTAACTATCAACCCTCTATTGCAGCAACAGATGACGGGGTTATCACAATTACACGCTATGGTGCAACAGATATTACAGATAAGGTCTTGGGCAACGATGCTTATGATGGTAACATTACCGTGGCAATACTAGAGCAACCAGAATATGGTAATGTTGAAGTCATCTATGGCGATGATGGTAGACCAACTATACTTTATAGTCCAGACCCTGATATAAATCGTGTACCAGATGTATTTAGGTATTCTATTACTGATAGAAATGCACAAACAGCAGATGCACTAGTGCGTTTAGATGTTCAATGTAGTTCGTCGCAAACATCAGATGGTGGCGATGCTATGGGAACATTCAGTATATTTATCATGATGCTCCTTACCATACTGTCAGGAATATATTTTGTAAGAAAAGAAGAAAAAGAGAAATATAATGAAAACAATAATCATAAAACCATTACTTATAAGTATTGCACTTGCCACTCTAGCACAGGCCGGAGGAAAAACAGTAGCACCTGTCGATGCAGAAGTGCTTCCTTTAACAACGGAGACTTCAGCTTGGTATTTAGGTATGGGAATAGTAGGTACTAAATTTCATGCTTGTAATAATAACTGTGACTATGAAGATGTAACCTATGGAGTAATGCTAAGAGGTGGATATGAGTTCAATGAATATTTTGGCATCGAAGCTAGAGGGATACGTACGTTTTTAGATGAATGTCCTTTCGGTGGTGCACCTTTACAGCATGTAGGACTCTATGCTAAACCACAATACCCCGTAATCAAGGACTTTAATGTCTATGTACTTTTAGGGTATGGATACACAGAAAACTTAGGAAATGGTGCAAGATTAAACTATTTTGAAAATGACCACGGATTTTCAGTGGGCCTAGGATTAGAGTATGAGCTTTCAAGTAAAGAGGGAGATTTTGAAAAAAATGTAAATTATGATAGAGACTTTGACGGTAATACCGATCAAGGGAAGGGATGGAGTCTTTTTGTAGATTATCAACGTTTGCTTATAAAAGATAATATTCCGGATATGGATACTGTATCTCTTGGTTTAAGGTATGACTTTTAGCTATTATATTAAACTCCGATTAACCCCCAAAAAGTACAATTCTTCTAACATTAATAGTTAGGAGAAAATCTTGAGCGAACAAAATAAAATTATACAAGATATTAAAACAGAAATTTCAAAAGTCCTTGTCGGACAGGAGAAGATGGTAGAGGGCTTACTTGCAGGGCTTCTTTGCCGGGGGCATATTCTTCTTGAAGGTGTACCGGGACTTGCTAAGACTACCGCTGTAAATGCTCTGGCTAAGACACTTGGTCTTGACTTTAAGCGTGTACAGTTTACTCCGGACTTACTCCCCTCAGACATTATAGGTACAGAAATTTATGACCCTTCTAATAATAGTTTCAAAATTAAGCAAGGACCTATTTTTACAAACCTTTTGCTTGCAGATGAAATCAACAGAGCCCCTGCTAAAGTACAGTCGGCTCTATTAGAAGTGATGCAAGAACGTCAAGTAACCATTGGGGATGAGACGTTTAAATTAGAGCTGCCGTTTTTAGTGATGGCAACGCAAAATCCGGTAGAGCAAGAGGGTGCTTATGAGCTTCCTGAAGCACAATTAGACAGATTTATGATGAAGCTTGTTATAGGATATAACAGTAAAGAAGAAGAGCTTGAAATTGCGCGACGCGTGGCAAATAACAGCTTTGGAAAGATAGAACAGGTGGCAAGTATAGAGGATTTAAATCAGATACGTCAAGAGGCACTTGACGTGCATATGGATAAAGAGGTAGAAAAGTATATTATTGAACTTGTCTCTGCCACACGTGATCCAAAAGCCTATGGTTTAGAGGAGCTTGAAGGGTATATCGAGTTTGGAGCAAGCCCTAGAGCAAGTATAGATATGTATAAGGCAAGCCGTGCTATAGCCTATTTGAAGCGACAAGATTATGTTAGCCCCATTGAGATAGCATATATTGCCAAAGAGGTATTGCGTCATAGGATTATACTCTCTTATGAAGCACAAGCCGAAGAGATAAAAACGGATGATATTATTGAAAAAATATTAGCGGCTGTTGCGATTCCATAAGGTATGTAATGAACAAAAATGTCAAGAAAATTGTTCTTAAAAGCAAAAAACAAGTCTATGGGGATATGCTTGGAAACAATGCTTCACTGTTTCAAGGCGAGGGATTTGAATTTACAGAACTTCGTGAATATGTTTATGGGGATGATGTTCGTAAAATTGATTGGAAAACCACTGCAAAGCAGGGTATTCCTTTTGTAAAGGTTTATAAAGAGGAGCGTGAACTTAATGTAGTGGTAGTCTCCATGCTTTCAGGCTCTACCTATTTCGGTACGGTGAAACAGAAATTAGATGTTATCGCTGAAGTAGTGGCAACATTGGGTTTTTCGGCTATAAAAAATGCAGACCTGTTTACACATATGATTTTTTCAAATAGACTGTATGCGTTCTCCAAACCCAGTAAAAAGATTTTCTCGGTGCATAAGGCGGTAGAGGATGTTGTCGCCTTTGACCCTTTGGGGAAAGAGGCAGACTATAAGGCTTTAGTAGAGATGTTGATTCATCGACTCAAAAAAAAGGCTTTGCTCTTTATTATCTCTGACTTTGTCGGCGAGATAGATTTAAAACTGTTGTCCAAAAAGCATGATCTCTTTGCCGTGATAGTGCGTGATAAGTTTGAAGAAGAGCCTAAAGAGTTAGGTTATCTAAGACTGATAGATATGGAGACAAAAAAGAGTTTTGAAGGTGATATAGATGTAGCTACACTAAAAACATATAAAAAAGCACTGTATGAAAATGATGAGAAACTCTACAGAGAGTTTAAAAAGCAAGGTGTACGTTTTACTAAAATTTATACGCATGATGACCCCACCTTGAAACTTTTGAAAAAGATGTGATGAAAAAAGAGTTAGAAGCAAGAAGCAAAGAGGTATTAGAATATGAATGAAGAAAATATAACGGCACAACTGCATGATATTAAGCCTTTGTTGGAGATCCCGGACAGCTCATATTATATCTATTGGGGGTTGATTCTCTTTGGTAGTTTGCTTGTATCGGGCATACTCTTTTTTATAGGTAAGAGAGTTTGGGAAAATAGAAAAGTAAATCTTGAAAAAGAGTATCTTGAGGCACTAAAAAAGATAGATTGGAAAGATACAAAAAAATCAGCCTATGATGCTACGCACTATGCAAGACTTTTGGCAACAGACGAGAGGAAAAAGGAGTTGTTCTCCCAACTTGAGCCTATGCTGGAGAAGTATAAATACAAAAAAGAGGTTGATACAATAGACGAGGAGACACGCAGACAATTCAATCTCTATGTGCAGGTGGCAGATGAACGAATTTAATTTTGAACACCCATGGGTACTGTTACTCCTAATTCTGTTTATAGTTTGTGCGAGGTTGTGTAAAGAACGAAGCAGAGCTATTTTTTTCCCCCATGTCAATGTCCTGATGAAAAAAAAGATACAAACGTTTTCATGGATGGAGATTGTAAAATGGTTGGGCATTGTCTCAGCCGTGATAGCCCTGGCATCTCCGGTTTTTACAAAATCATTTACACATACCGAAAAAGAGGGACGAGATATTGTACTGATATTAGATTCTTCGGACTCTATGCGTCAGCGTGGCTTTGATGCAAATGACTTATGGAGAAACAAATTTGATGTTGTCAAAGAGGTTGTAGGAGATTTCATAGACAAACGTACAAATGACCGTATAGGGATGGTAACCTTTGCAGATATTGCTTTTATCGCATCACCTTTGACATTTGAGAAAAAGTTTTTGGCCGATATTACACATATGCAAAAGATAGGAGTAGCAGGTAAACGTACAGCAATTAATGATGCCATAGTCCAAGCCTATAATTTACTCTCTAAAAGTAAGGCAAAATCCAAAATAGCCATACTGCTTACCGATGGAGTGGACAATATGTCCAAAATTTCTTTTGAAGAGCTAATCCGTCTTATTAAAAATCGTGACATCAAGCTTTATACGATTGGTATAGGAGATGCACGGGACTATAACGGAGCTTACCTTAAAGCATTGGCAGATGCAGGGCATGGTATGGCATATGGTGCTAGAAGTGCAAGTGCCTTAGAGGAGATATATCAAGAGATAGATAAATTAGAAGCGACAAAAATAGATGATAAAAAGATAATGCAATATACCTATTTATATATCTATCCTCTCTTTCTGGCCATGATCAGTCTGCTCTTTTTTATCTATCTAAAAAACACAAGGGGGATATGATGAGTTTTGTGAATCCTCAGTTTTTTTGGGTGATGATAGTACCTTTGATCGTTTTTGCTCTTTTGATTACAACAAATAAGGAGAGACTCTCTCGTATTTTTGATGAAAAAGTGCTTCAAAGACTCTTAGCAGCTGACGAGAGTATCTCTTTAAGGGCTCGAAACCTACTACTATTTACAGCACTGCTTTTGATGGTAGTCGCACTTGCACGTCCTGTAATAGAGAAGGGAGAGAAAAAAGTGGAGGTACGCGGACTGACACTGCTTACGGCACTGGATATCTCCGGATCGATGCGAAGTAAAGATGTCTACCCTAATCGTTTGGAATTTGCCAAAAAGAAAATGGGTGCATTGTTCAATGCCATGCCAAGTGATGACATAGGTGTAATTGCCTTTGCCTACAGTCCCTTTGTGCTTGCTCCCTTTACGGCAGATAAAGAGACATTAAAAATGATGATAGACGGGGTAGATGACTCTTACATAAATATGGGCTCTACCGATTTTTCTGCTTTAGCTAAAGAGGCAGCAACATTGCTTGAAAAGAAAGATCCTAAAATATTAGTACTCTTTAGTGACGGAGGGGATAAAGAGTCTTTAGAGGGGTTTGAAGAGATAATTAAAGAGCATGACATTGATCTTTATGTAGTACTCGTAGGTACCAAGGAGGGGGCACCCGTGCTTGACGAAAATGCAAAACCGTTTAAAACGAAGGACGGGAATATCGCTATTACCCAAAGACACGATGCACTAGGCGAAGTAGCTAAAAACAACGGAGGCGCCTATGTGGTGGCCGGTACAGGTAAAGATGATATTGTCAAGCTTGTCTCGGTTATTAGAAATAGATATCAAAACCAACAGCACGGAGAGGCAAAGATTAAAGAGAGAGTAGAGTATTTTTACTATCCGCTTGCATTGGCATTGTTGCTTTTGTTAGTAGCATTCTCTTCGATGCCCCAAAGAGATAAAAATCAAAAAGTAAAAATAAAAAATGGAGGTTCACTATGAAAAAAATAGTAGTATTGTTCATGTCTCATTTTTTATTTCTTACGTGGATAAGTGCAGGAATTACAGATTTTAAAACGATTCAAAAAGCCAATGAAGCATATGAAGTAAAAGAGTATGAAAAGAGCATAAAACTCTTTAGGAACATTGAAAGTCAAAGTCCGCAAAAAGAGTATAACATTGCTAATGCTTTATATAAAAGCAAAAAATATGATGAAGCCATAGAGGCCTATAAAAATATTAAAGGTATTGATGAGGCAAAAAAACTACATAATATCGGTAACAGCTATTTTCAAAAGAAGGAGTGGGACAAGGCCATCACACACTACGAAAAAGCATTAAAGATAAAAGAGGACAAAGATACAAAATTCAACCTAGAGCTTGCCAAAAGGCAAAAGAAAAAAGAAGAAGAGAAAAAGAGACGGCAAAAAGATCAAGATAAAAAGAGAGACGATAAAAAAGAGAACAAAAACAATAAAGACGAGAATAAAAAAGAGAATAAAAAACAAGAAAATAAAAAAGAGCAAGACAAACAAAAGAGTGACAACAAAGATAAAAAAGACAAAGAGGGTAAAGAGAATAAAGAGGGTAAGAAAAAAGATAAGAAAGATGAAAAAAAGAGCAAGCCTTCAGAAAAAAAAGGTGACAATTCTTTATATGAAACAAAAGAAAAACAGCAAATGAACAAAGAAGAGAAGCTTAAAGCAAAAGAGCTAAAACGCCTGATGAAAAAGATGCAAAAAGGAAAAACTCCTACAATGATGTATCAGATGGGTGAGGGTAAAAAAGCCAAAAGGAGTAATGATGTTAAACCTTGGTAGAGTGATTGCAGCAGTTGTAATAACGGGAATAAATTTTGTCAATGCATCCGGTGTCAAAGCAATGGTAGATACCGTAGAAGTACTTAAGGGTAATCCTGTGACTTTACGCATAAAAGCTGTTGGAGAGAATGCTGTATTTCCTGAGATTCAATCTATAGACAACACACCGGTAATCGGAACATCTACAAGTAAAAGCAGAAATTTGAGTATTGTCAATGGTCAGATGAGCTCTGAACAAATTGTGACAAAAATAATTCGCTTTATTCCTGAAGGAAACATGACAATCCCTTCATACACTGTTACGGTGGAGGGGAAAGAGTATCAGACAGACCCAATTGATATAAAAGTTGTCAATCATAAAAGTGACATGTTAGAAGATAATGGAGTTTTTTCTCTAAAAATGCAGACAAATAAAATAAAAGTAATGACAGGTGAACCCTTTGTGCTTACAGTATATTTTGCACTAAAAGAGGGTATAAGATTGTCACAAGATGTGCAGTATCAACCTCCCGGTTTAAGTGACTTT
>JALSJI010000082.1 GCA_026989435.1 Sulfurovum sp. | reverse complement strand
TCACATAGAATATCTTTCCACTTTCAGGAATGGTTTCCAATAAGATATTGCATCCTGTCCAGCCAGCTCTTCGTGCTGTTAATGATAATGGTCTACGTTTTTCAATAATTTCTGGTACAAAAAAATGCTTAGGTATAACAACAAAATTTTGAATATCGTAGGTATTTTTATCATAATTTAAAAAGAAAAAATTTGGATTATTATTACTTTGAAGTCGTGCAATCATTGTGGCATAAGCACCATCTACAATTTTTTTACCCATTGAACCATTTTTACTTTTTAGCTCATAATCCTCATGACATTGGGAACAATAAAAATCAGCAACAGGTTTATTATTTTCATACTCTTTGACACCTAGTCCGCATGAAGGACAAAAAATATATTTGTGTACCCAATCTTCTGTTAAAACTCTTATTTTTTGTGAATTACTATTGTAATTTTCTGCCAAAGAAGAGTGTAAATTTAAATACATTGTTACTAAATATTTAGATATACTTTTTGGCTATCTAACTTACCTTGTGCATAAAGCTCAAAAAACAAAGCTCCCCCGCCAACAAAAGGTTCAAAATAGTTATTAAATTGTTTTGGAAGTAGTGGGACGATTTGAAAGAGCAAACCACGCTTACCACCTACCCATTTAATAAAAGGCTGTGCTTTGTTTAAATCAATATTTTCGATTTTTTTAGTCATACAATCCCCTTTATTTTTTAAAACTATATCCTAAATCATAGCTAGATGCTAAAAATCTGTCAAATTGCCATATTTTTTGTACTTTCACCTCATATTTGATACGAAAAACTCCATGATTCGTATCATTTTTGAGACAATTACTTCTCAATCCTCATCATAGCAATCTCCCCACGCACTACATCAAGCTTGCCAAGTGCCGTAATCGCCTCTTGCATCTCACTCTCTTTACATCTATGGGTGGTGAAGAGTAGTTTGGCTACTGCTTCGTCTGAGGTAGGCTTTTGAAGCATACTTTCTATGGAGATGCCGAACTCTCCGAGTGTAGAGGTGATGTTGGCAAGTACGCCACTTTCATCAGCTACTTCTAGGCGTAGGTAATACTGTGTGACTATCTCGTCACGGCTGAGGAGTTTGAGTCCTGATTCTAAACCTTTTTTATAGCCTAGCATTGGACCTTGGTTACCACGGACAATGTCCACGATGTCTGAGATAACTGCAGATGCTGTAGCATCACCACCAGCACCTGGGCCGTAGTACATCGTTTCGCCTACACGGTCACCTACCACAGTGACTGCATTCATCACACCATCGACTTTGGCTATCATGGATGCTTGTGGTATCATGGTGGCGTGTACACGTAGCTCTACACCATCATCGACTTTTTTAGCGATACCAAGTAGTTTGATTTCATAGCCAAACTCTTTGGCAAATGCCACGTCTGTTTGGGTAATGTTTTCTATACCTTCTATGAGAATATCTTCAGGCTTCGCATCTATACCATAGGCAATACTTGCCAAGATAAGCAGCTTATGTGAAGCATCAAAACCACCCACATCAAAGGTCGGGTCTGCTTCTGCGTAACCTAACTTTTGGGCTTCTTTAAGGATGGCATCATACTGTGCGCCTTCGTTTATCATCTTGGTGAGCATATAGTTACACGTACCATTCATAATGCCTTGTATAGACTCTATATGGTTGGCACTCAGCCCCGTACGTAAAGCGCCGATGATAGGGATACCCCCAGCTGTACTAGCCTCATACATGAGTGGTGTGTCGCCTGCTATCTCTTGGAGTTCGTAACGGTGGTAGGCAAGCAGTGCTTTGTTGGCGGTGACAACGGCTTTACCATTTTCTAGTGCTTTTTTCACCAAGACATAAGGCTCTTCCACCCCACCCATGAGTTCTACAACGATGTCTATCTCCGGGTCATTTACTACATCTAATGGATTGTCAGAGAGCTGAATGCTCACACCTCTGTCTTTAGAGAGATTTTGTACCACACCTGACTTGGCAACGATCTTCTTGCCTGCACGTGCTTCAATGATATCGGCATTGGCTTCAAGTATATTGGCTACACTCGCACCTACCGTACCTACACCCAAAATCCCAATCTTAACCATTCTTTTTTTCCTCTTCAATCTCTCTTAAAAACTTTTTAATATTTTTTGCTGCTTGACGGATACGTTTTTCATTTTCAATCAGTGCGATACGTACATACGCATCTCCATATTTGCCAAACCCAATTCCGGGGCTTACTGCAACACCGGCTTCTTGCAGCAACCTTTTGGCAAACTCCATACTACCCATCTGGCGTGCTACTTCGGGTATCTTACCCCAGATGAACATAGAAGCATTTGGTTTACCCATCTTCCAGCCTGCATTTTCAAAAGCCTCTAACATCACATCACGACGTTTTTGATAACGTGGAATGATCTCCTCGTCAGGAACATAGTGATGCTCATCCAGTGCTACAGTAGCTGCAACCTGAATAGGGGTAAACATCCCGTAATCAAGCCATGACTTAATACTCTGTAAAGCACCGATAAGCTTTTTGTTTCCTACAACAAACCCTACTCTCCATCCTGCCATGTTGTAACTTTTTGAAAGGGTATAAGATTCTACAGCAACATCTTTAGCACCCTCTACCTCCATAATAGAGGGAGTCTTGTACCCATCAAACGTAATGTCCGCATATGCAATATCTGAGATAATATAAAAACGCTTCTCTTTTGCAAGCGCTATAAGCCTTTGGTAAAACTCTGACGTAACTGTAGAAGTACTGGGATTATGTGGAAAATTGACCACCAAAAATTTGGCTTTTGGAATAGAGTTGTCTACATGTTCTTTTACGTCGGCTAAAAACTTATCCTCATCTACCTCAAATGTCTCTTCATTAAAAATAAGTTCCATCTTCTCCACATTGGCCCCTGCCAAAATAAATGCCTGAGAGTGTATAGGATAAGTCGGATCAGGCACAATCGCCACATCTCCAGGATTAGAGATAGCTTGCACCAAATGTACATATCCCTCTTTTGAACCCATAGTTGCTACGATCTCTGTGTCTGGGTCTAAATCTACGCCATACTTACGTTTATACCAATTACTCATTGCCAAACGAAGTTTATAGATACCCTTGGATGCAGAATATCCATGTGTTTTTGGCTTCTGCGCTGTCTCGCAAAGTTTGTCTATAATTGGCTGAGGCGTAGGTGCATCGGGATTTCCCATAGAAAAATCTATAATATCCCTACCCTCTCTTCTTAGCTTCATCTTCAAATCATTAATCTCTGCAAAAAGATACTTGGGTAAACGGTTTATCTTATCAAATTGTATTTCATCA
Source organism: Sulfurovum sp. (assembly GCA_026989435.1). Classification (GTDB taxonomy): domain Bacteria; phylum Campylobacterota; class Campylobacteria; order Campylobacterales; family Sulfurovaceae; genus Sulfurovum. Next base: position 6,254 of record JALSJI010000082.1, on the reverse strand, counting down.
AACATTTTTTTCTCTCTATTTTTTGATATGGCTGTTTTGGATTTATTCTTGCATAAAAGGTAGCAATGACCTTAATGTCTCTAAATCATATTGAGATAAAAAATACCATGCAAGGTATACACCCAATCCTATAACAATCAACCAAATCCAGCTTGAGTTTCCCCTAGAATCATCTCTATCCCCTTTGGACATAGGCACAGATAGATTCATCCTCTCTTCTTCACTTCCGTGTTTTTCATAATATGCTAAAGCTTTCTCTCTTAATACGCCTAAATCTACTTGATAATCACGTTCCAAAATAGAAATAAACCCTAACGCTTTTGCCTTAATCATACCTGCAAAATTTTCATCCATAAGCACCTGTATATTCTGTTTGGAAATATTGGTTTTTTGACTAATTTGACTAATATCTGACTCTTCTAAAATCTCATTTAACTGCATATACCATCCTATGTATTAAAATCGCTGCTGCTGCACTGACATTGAGTGAATCAAATGTACGCCTCATCTCTATAGAGACCTTTGTATCCAATCTTGCAGACACCTTAGCAGACAATCCCCTGCCTTCACTCCCGAGTACTAACACACGCTTAGAAGCAAAGGTCAAAGATGCAACAGCCTCCCCCTCCATCGATGCGCCGTAGATACAAAAACCAATCTGTCCCAACTCATTAAAATGATCCAATATAGTATGAGATATCATCAAAGGCATATCAAGCAAAGCTCCCGAGCTGCTTCTTGCAACGGCTGCCATATTGAGTTGTCTTACTCCTGAGACAATTATAGCATCCACTCCCAAAGCATAAGCCGAACGCACGATAGAACCAATATTTCCTACATCGGTCAAACCGTCAAGAACTACAATAAAACGACTCTGCTTCACTTCTAAAAAGCTACACTCTTTAAACTCTTCGATTTCAAGCAAAATCCCCTGATGATTACCACCCCTTGCCATGGATTGAGCCCATTTTTCTTCAAGAAATTTTATCTTCTTATGATAGATATGAAAAAGATCTTTGGGAAGAATATTTTTTTTCGCCACATACACCGTTTTTATCTTTTGTGGGTGATTCATAAGTGCATACAGGCAGACTTGCTTTCCATAGATAATCATAAGAGTGATTTTATCTAATTTTTACTTGATATTTACGTGCGTCGATTTTCATTTTTTATTTTTCATTTTGAATGAGCTCTATATACCACTCCTTTACAGATTTATCACTCAGCATACTAAGTAGTTTTGCTTTCATTTTAGGCGGAATGTCCAGATGCAATATTTCCGAAAAACGCAAACTCTTCTCCTGCTCTTCTTCTTTTGCTTTCATGATCACAACCCATTCGCCCCGAATACTAATATTTTTAAATATTATATTGAGCTCTTTGGCTGTTCCTCGATAATATTTCTGATATTTTTTACTAAGCTCCTTGGCCAAAAAAAGCTCTCTATTTTCATCAATCTGTACTATCTCTTCTAACAACTTCTGCAATCGATGTGGGGACTCATAGAGTACACTGTGATATCCACTCTGCATAGCTTCGACCAAAGCACTACGGCGCTCTTTTCCGTTATGTGGCAAAAAGGCATAAAATAAAAATTTTTCCTCTTCAAACCCCGATGCGGCATAAGCAGTTGTTACTGCTGAAGCTCCGGGAAGCACATCATACTTTAGTCCGTGTACTTGTGCATACGCTACGAGCAATTGACCCGGATCAGAGATAACAGGCATCCCTGCATCACTCACATAAACTACCTCATGCTTTGCAAATGTATCACCTAAACTATCTAGTCTCTCTTGCCCGTTATGTTCGTTAAATGAATAAAATATCGCATCAGGATACCTCATACCAAAGCGCTCTTCCAAAAGACGTAAAAGTTTTTTGGTTTGCCGTGTATCTTCACATAAAAAGAGATTCGCTTTCTCAAAGGTACGCATCGCACGAAAGGTAATATCTTGAGGATTTCCGATAGGTGTGGGGACAAAGGTGATCATCAATATGCCTTATACAGGCAAAAGATTGCCTAAAAAGAGTGAAAAAATACTTAAAATAGCTAAACGGTTATCCAAGCTTATATTTGTTTTTAAATTTCTCAACTCTACCTGCGGCATCTACAATCTTTTCAGAGCCCGTAAAAAAAGGATGGCATTCATTGCAGATATCAATCGACATCTCAGCCTTATTTGATTTGACCTCAAATTTATTTCCGCAAGCACACGATACTTTACACTCAACGTACTCCGGGTGTATCTCTTTTTTCATTTTTCCAACCTTTGGTTTATTTTATGTATGTCAGGTAACTAACCTGCCCTAGTCTTTGACTCTTCTATATTTAAAAATATAGGATTATTGCAACAGTCTTGCTGAGACAATAATAAGGGAAGTATTATATCAAATGATATTTTAAGTATAGGCACATCTAAAGCATAAATTACATGTTTGCGGTATAATACATAGTAAATCCACCCAACACTATCAATACCAAAATAAGTAACGGCAACCATTTAATATCTTTTCTATCCGGTTTCCCCATAGCTAAAATATTTATCAAAAACTCAAAAATATATTGCATAAGCCAACTCCTTATAGAGATCATATCTTAATTAAATAAAGTAAATAAAGCTTTATAAAAGTATTTTCGAAGCCACTGCACACACTGCCGATTCTGACTTCAAAACCAAAGACGTATTAAAACCGATGACTCTCTCGCTATTAAAAAGATCTATCTCCTCTTGTACAAAACCGCCTTCACATCCTACCACTATCGTATCTAAAGTACCGTATGAAATAAACCTATTGGTTGAAAAATGAAGCAGCTTTGCATCCGGATATTTATCTAAAAACCTCTCCAAACTCTCACTCGTCTCCAAAATCATCCGAGAACTTCGTCCCGATTGTTGAGAAGAGTTCAGCAGTATCTTCTCTAAACGTTTAAAGTCTAATTTAAAACTTTTTTGTGAACGTTTGCAATAAATAAACGTAATTTTTTCTACTCCCATTTCATTGAGGCTGGGTAGTACTTTTTCTACACTTTTGGGATCTATGACGCACCATCCTATGTGCAAAGAGTGTTTGGCTTTGACCTCAAGCTCCCTACTCACTTGAAGAAGAAGTGTCACTGAATGTTTATCTATAGAAGCGATGAGATAACAATGGAGTAATCCGTCTTCAAGGTTACGCAGATGAAGGGTGTCATTTACCTTATGACGACGTACTTTAAAAATATAACGATGTGCATCCCCCTCCAAAGAGAGTTCTGTTTTACCTGCATTTTCATGATATAGATATAACATTTACTTAAAAAGTAATTTCTCCTTTTGCTTGAAGCATCATTATTCCCATCATAATGACCACTAGTAAAATCTCTATCACGGATATTTTCACAAAAGCAGATTTCATGACCCTATAGGTTTCCATATCTTTAAGATTGGCAAGTTTGATAGCTTTATATTTTTTAATTTCAATAATCATCATAATACCCCATACCGCTACCATAATAATCGTTGTCATACTCCATTCCAAATCACCCGCAAATACTGCTACAATACCTGCAAATGCAATCATAGTAAGAATAGCCTGAAATATCATCGTATAAATAAACGCACTTTTTTTAAATCCTTTAGAATTATTCTTGATCAAAATAGGGATAAATAACCCCCCTATCAAAAACCCTAAAAAGAGTTGTATTAAAAAACTGTGTGTCTCCAATATAAATCCTATATCCATCATCAACTCCTTTAAATCCTATCTCTAGTATTATAAAAGCAGATTATATCCTAATATGAAATAAAAAAGAGGTTTTTTAAGAAAAAAGTAGATTATCTAAAATAAAAAAACTAAATAAGGAGCATACTCTTTCCTCAAACGAGGAGAGAGCATCACGTCTACATTGCCGATATATACTCGGAAACTGCCTTAATATCATCATCGCTCATAGATGCTACTTGACCTTTCATCAATGTACCCATACCTGCCACATTTCTAGTCCCGGCTTTATACTCTTGTAGACTTTTTACTAACGTCTCTACGGACTGACCTGCAACAATTTCAGATTTTCCGAGTGCTTTAGTTTTACCATCAGCACCATGACAGCCGGCACACTTGGCATAGAGCGCCTTCCCTGCTTCATTCCCCGCAGCAGAATCTACTGCATTTGCTGCCGTCTCTTTTACGGTATCTGTAGCTTCTGCTACTTTTTCAACAGCTTCATCTTTCATCTCGACAGCCTTTTTGGCTGCTTCCGAAGCTGCCTCTTTTGTAGACTCTATGGCACTAGATGCTTTCTCTTTTGCCGCCTCTGCAACTTCTGATGCTTTCTCTTTTGCCGCAGCTGCAGCTGCAACCGCTGCTTCTTTCGTAGCATCCACTGCATTTGCTGCCGCTTCTTTTGCCGACTCGGTCACAGCCGATGTTGCATCAGATACCGCCTCTTTTGTTTTCTCATCACATGCAGTAAACAAAAAGCTTACTGCTACTAGTGATAACAATACTCTCTTTTTCATTTGATTCTTCCTTTTTTTAAAATGTGCGATATTATACACTAATTTTTGTGAGAAAATTGTGTATTTTACACTTTTTTAGGATTTTTAATTTTTGTTCGTGACAAAAGCATCTCCCATAACTTAGGTTCACTCCACTCGCTTTGAACCTGCTTGGAAAAAATAATCTCTTCTAAGGCAATCTTGCCCATCTTCTCTGAGTATGCATCTTCCTTAAATCCTTGAGCATACCCTGTCTCTGTCTCATGCACGATAATACTATGTAATTTCACTTCTCTCTCACCGTTTTGCATATCGGTACACGCCAATACACGCTCAACCATCAGGTAAATGACCCGTGAAAACTGCTCTGCACTTGGACTAACAGGCAACTCTACCCATCTATTAGAGTATTTTTTCATCGCTTTCACATAGTTAGCATCATCCTTGGACCAGAGTGTAATAGCATGATCAAAAGAGTCTATCAGCTCTTTGATGTAACGTTTAGTAAGCCCGAAATCATACACCATTTGACCATTGTCCAAATAGTTAGATTCTAAAAGTACTTCTATTTTATAGGAGTGTCCATGTATATTCTCAGAACATCTCTGTGTAGTACAGTCGCGTACAATATGTGCATTTTCAAATTTAAAAAGTTTTCGTATCCGCATATCTATCCTTAACTAGGAGTCATTATGTCTGATTTTAACAAAGCATGCTTAATGTAATCAATAAAATAACACACTTTAATTTATGGATACTTTTTTGTTTCACACATATAAAATATCTTAATTGTATCTATAATATTCTTTTCATTAACTCTTTTTCGAATAAAAACATATATTCCTTTAGAAAGCAAAGCACTTTTAAATCCTACCCCAATACTAGCTGCCACAAAAAAATTAACCTGATGCTCATTACATAATGCAGGAAGTACCTGTCCAGGTCTTTTGCTTTCTACAAACACAGGGTTTTCTAACACTTCTTTGTCCACTATGTCATTTTCATGGATACGATAGAGATTAAAAAGGTGCATCTGGTTTTCCAAGTTCTAACACTGTTTCTTTCATACTTGGAAGCATCACAGTGTATTCATCTTTGTCATCTTCTATAACAAGGTTTGCTCCCGTTATGAGCATCATACTCACTTTTTCTCTGGCAGCTTTAATAATACGAGCAAAGGTAGTGCGTGACACTCCCATTTACGCGGCAGCATCTACTTGATAGAGTGCTTCCATCTCTTCATGCAATAAATAAATAATATCTTCATTTTTACAATCCAAGGCACCAAAAGAAGTACATAGAGGTTTAAACTGTAATGTTCGTTTTATTTTATCTCGTCCCATAAATAAAAGTATATCACAAAAACTTTTATACTTGACATATGACCTAAAAAGTGTTATATAAATGACTTATGTTCATAATCAAGGTTAACTATGCATCTTTTACATAGAGTTTATCGTTTTTATTATGATGGTTTCAAAAATATGAAACTAGGAAAAAGTTTATGGCTTATTATCTTTATCAAACTGATTGTCATGTTTGGCATTATCAAATGGATATTTTTCCCAAACCACCTAAAAACAAACTTTGATACTGACCTCCAACGTAGCAACTATGTTTTAGAACAACTCACAAAAACAAAGGAAAAGTAATGGAAAATGAATTGGCATTGGTAGATTGGTCAAGGGCACAGTTTGCACTCACAGCACTGTACCATTGGTTATTTGTACCACTTACCTTGGGGCTTACATTTATTGTTGCTATTATGGAAACTAT
>JALSJI010000081.1 GCA_026989435.1 Sulfurovum sp. | reverse complement strand
GCTGTTTGAGTCGCTGTCACATCAACGACAAAGTGCCAAAGTATTTTTTTGACCTTATAATCGCTCAAAGGTCGATTATTCCGTGCTTTCATAGCAAAATGATATCATTTTGCTAGTCTAGAGCCTTTCATAATACGACACAACCCTTGTATCTACATTTACAACCCTACGCAAATAGTGTGTCAAATCACCCTTAGAAAAATCCAACTTCAGATTTTTAGGATCAATGGCACGTGAAATAGCGACATAAAATTGACTGGGCGCAAAAATATTATCGACATTGCATATCAAATTATTAATGCTCATTCCTTGTGACTTATGTATGGTTATAGCATAAGCAAGTTTGAGAGGAAACTGTGAAAGAGTGGCGAGGCTTATAGTCTCTACAGTGCCATCATCTTTCACAAGCATATCTATCAAGTCGAATGTGTGACGCTCTACACGGACATACTCCTCTTCTTTCTCTACAATAAGATAGTCATCTTCTATTTGACGCAATATACCTCTTTCTCCATTGACAAATTTACCCCATTTATTTACCGTAAAGAGTACCGGTACGCCCTCTTTTAGGGTAAGTTGTTCAGAGACGGGGAGCATCTTTTTCCAGCCCGAGAGCTTTTTTTCATGTACAGAACCAAACATCTCTATATGAGCAAAGAGTATGGTCTCTTCGGAATCTAATTCATTAAGTTTCGCTCTATTAATCTGCTCTACTTCAAGATTACGTCCGTAAAGGCGGGTCGAATCTTTTGGCATAGAGTCGTTATTGCAAAGTTTTCTCATATAGGTGAGAACCTCCTCATCACAAATACCCCTACGTACTTTGGAGAGAATATGCGTAAACTCCCTATCGGCGGTACGTTTCATCTCCGTAAGTTCTATCACCGTCAGGTCAAAACGCTCCCAGGCAAGCGACTCAAAAGCATAGAGTGTTTTTCCGAATATATCCTCTTTGTACTGTTTTTCTACCGGTGGCAACTGAAAAAAGTCACCTACAAAGAGTACCCTCCCCAAGTAGCCATAATGATTTAATCTATAGGCTATCATATCGAGTAAGTCACTACTTACCATGCTAATCTCGTCGATAATGATTAAATCCGTTGCTTTGAGTATCTTTTTTAAATCTGCCAAACGCTTTTTGTTACGTCTGTCACTCCGTTTTAACTCATCAAAATTTGATGAGATACCAAATACAAAAAAGCTATGTATGGTAAAGCCACCGATATTGACGGCACTCACGCCGGTAGATCCTAGAGATACTACCTGTTTGGCTTGCTTGCGATACTCCTTTATAATCTCATTCGTCACATAACTCTTACCTGTCCCGGCCCCTCCGGTTAAAAAAACATTTGTATGTTTAAGGGCTTCAAGTACATCTGATTTATCCATATATCTGCTTCTTTAGTCTCTTATTTTTATGATACTATATATTGAAATAGTAACCGCTATCTTCCAAATCCGGCCCTATCTATCAAGCCACCCTTGCAACGGCTGTAGAGTTTTTTCCCTCTTTTAAGTAGCGTGGATAAATCCTCCGATCCTGAGCCTAACTGCAGCCATATCTCCGTAATCATACCTCTCTTACATTGAATTGCGATACTCTTTGATGTACCTCTACCAAACTCTTTTTGTGCTATCTTTTTTATCTGTGTTAATGTCACACGTTTACCGCTGTTGAGCTTAAAAAATGCAGCCAATGAAGAGCGATTAAACTGTTCCAATAATGAGAGGGACGTTGCAAAATAACTATTGGCATCTGTGCCGTAGCAGCTTCCATGTTTTATCCACTCGTGTTTATGTAAGTCAGATGCATAGCCGGGCATTAACAACGAAAGTTTCTCTCTAATACTGCGATCCAAGCTTAATGAGGGCAGACTACTCCATCGTTTTGCCTTATCCAAGGCTTTATCTTTTTTACTGACATTACAGTAGGTATTTTTACGTGGTTGCGGCCAAAGACCGTGCAGCACAAACTGATTATCATGGCTTTTAGAACGGATAAACGAACCAAGACCTCTTTTACACTCTTTTTTATGGCGGTGTGTCTGACAGAAGGCATTATGCCAGCTAAGTGCCAGTATATTTTGTTGTGAGCGCGTACGTTTTTTCTTCTTGGAGCCTAATGTATGTTCCGTCTTCTGTTCCGGTCGTGCACGCTCCTCTTCCGTAGGTATGGATGCTTTTGTCCTATGTGGCTTTGTGGATAGAGGCTTCTTTTTAGCTTTCACATCTTTGCCCAATGCAATTGCCATCTCTTTTTCCAAACGTGCAAGCTCCTCTTCCATCTGAGTAAGGGTTATCTCTGTTTCATCTTCTAAAAAACACTCTTCATCTACCCATCGTTGTGTAGGGTTTTCATCTTTAAGAAGAATAAGTTTTTGCCCTTTGTGGGATTTTAGGACGGTATATTTTTTTGATTTCTCCAGTATAATATGGTTACTGTTTTTTGTGTGTTTCATATTGTTATATGCTTCACATTCCTTGGATGCATAGGCTTCATACCGTGCAGAAAGATATACCGTTAGCGTCACTATAAAAAATAGTATTTTCACTCTATTTTCCTTTAAATTCTATTCTGCTATTATACTCTATGATTTTTAATAACCTTCATTCTCTTCCAAAAAAATACGGTAGTGCCAAAAAAAGACCTTGCAGCCATCAACGTAAACGTTCTAATATGATGCTCAATCCCCTTAATCTCAAACATCTCAATCGTATAGACGACTCTAAGGCGGATATGATTACATTAAACCTTGAAGATGCTATAGCATTCAATCGTAAAAAAGAGGCACTGCACAATATTGCACTTTTTTTATCACACATGAAAACATCCAATAGTTTTATTATCGTACGTACCAACCCGATTGATGAGGGAGGAGAAGAGGAGATAACATTTCTGAATGATTTTGGCTTTGATGCGATACGCGTGGCAAAAATAAAAACACAGACCCAAATAGCCAAAGCACTACATCTCTTAAATGAAGAGAAGGAGTTACATATCTCACTAGAGACCAAAGAGGCATTCGAGAACCTCCATACACTCCGTATAGACAAACGTCTTACCACTGCAAATTTAGGTATATTAGATCTGCTTACTTCACTGGACTTACCTCAATCTTTAGTCAAGATAGGCAATCCAAGCATTGACTATATACTCTCCAAGTTCCTCATCGATGCTAAAACAGCCGATATACACCCTATTGGCTTTATGTATCAAGACTATAATAATATGGAAGGTTTTAAATCCTGGTGTACCTATGAAAAGAGCTTAGGCTACGAATCCAAAGCCTGTATGGGTCCCAAACAGGTTGAAATCGCCAACGGCGTATTCCGTGTCAGCCCGCATGAGATTGAAAAAGCGATCTATATCAAAGAGATATTTGAAAAAAATGCAGCCAAAAATATCCACGGTTTTATGGATAAAAAATATGGTTTTATCGATGAGCCGATATACCGTGACAGTCTCTTGATACTTGAGCACTACAAGGATCTACAATGAAACATTTTTTTATTATACTACTTATGCCTTTTTTTCTTTTTGCACATGCCGATAGAGCTCCCGTTGCCTATGACTTTCTATCTAAAAAAGAGGTAAAAAATTTCATTGCCGTCATGGCAAAGAGATATCACTTTAAACGAAGGTATCTTATATCAATACTCAAAAATGCAAGATTAGACAGAGATACGCTAATGCGCTACAGCGGTAAATTTAGACCCAATACTACAATAGGTTCATGGGAGCGTTTTAAACGTAATGTAGTAAACAAAGAGAGTTTTAAAAAGGCTAAACAATTTAAAAAAAACTACTTCCAGAGTCTCAAAAAGGCTGAAAAAATCTATAAAGTAGACATGGATTATATCGTAGGTTTTTTAGGTGTAGAGAGTCAATATGGCACCTTTACGGGAGAATACAACATTTTAGATGCCCTTGCCACCCTAGCCTTTCATCCCAACAGAATGCAAAAACTTTTTAAGTCTGAATTAAAACATCTTTTTTTGTTTGCCAGAGAGAAAAAATATGATATTCGCAAACTCAAGGGCTCTTTTGCAGGCGCTATGGGATGTGTACAACAACTTCCCTCTATAGCGCGTAAGTTCAACCATGATTTTGACGGTGACGGCGCTAGTGTATGGGATATAGAAGATTGTATCGGCTCTATAGCCAAGTTCATGCATAGATATGGATGGGAAAAAGGTGCAGTGACTCTAGTAGCTGCGAAATATAACGGCAAACGTTTTCGCCATCTTAAGAGTTCACATAAGCGTATGTTACCTCTAAGACATATTCAAAAATTCGGTGTCACTCCACGTGAAACCTTCCCTTATAATCGGGCGTATCTACTCAAAACACGCAATCATACACATGATGATATCTGGCTAGGTGGTCCAAACTTTAAAATTCTTACACGCTATAACAACTCAAGCAATTACGGTATTGCTATTTGCCTTATTGCAAAATCGATAAGGTAATACTATCTTCCATAAAGAAAGAGAAACTCATCTTTAGAGATTGCCTTATTAAAATAGTAACCCTGAAAAAAATCACAGCCCTGCTCTATCAAAAAATCAAACTGCTCTTTTGTCTCCACACCTTCTGCAACAACACTGAGATCAAAAAGTTTTGCAATAGAGAGAATAGCGGGCACCATCGTATGGTCTAAATCTTTTTGTGATAAATAGCTTACGAAGGATTTATCGATTTTTATTTGATCAATAGGCAACTCTTTGAGATGGCTTAACGACGAGTATCCCGTACCAAAGTCATCCATGGAGAAACGTATACCCAACTTCTTTATTTTTTCCATAACTGTGACAATCCTGGATATATCCTCTGCCAACACGCTCTCAGTTACCTCAAAGTATACCTTGTTTCTTCTCTCTTCACAAAGGTATTGCTCGCATAATATTTCAATCTGCTCGGCAAATCTCTCTACTAGAAGTTGTTTTACACTGATATTGATGGCAAAATGTTGAATAGAAATACCTTCTTGATCCCATTCTACGAGTGTTTTAAAAGCCTCTTCAAGCAAATAATAACCTATATCTACAATAAGTCCCGTCTTTTCGGCAATTGGTATAAATATCTCGGGAGAGATATACCTGTTGTTATCTTTCCATCTTACCAGAGCTTCTGACCCTACGACTCTTTTGTTTTTATCAAATAGAGGTTGATAATAGAGTACGATGTTTCTATTTCTAAATGCGAAATAGAGTTTTTGCTCAGTTTCATGATAAATCTGTACACGTTTTGCCAATGCTTCGTTAAATACGATAATACCGTCACGCCCTTTCTCTTTTGCTTCATACATCGCAATATCGGCCTCTTTGATAAATTCATTTGTGCTAGTGACTGTAGCAGTAATCACTTTGATACCGATACTTGCACTTATGTATAGTCGGTGTTGCTGGATTCTATAGGGTTCTTTCAGTAGCGATAGCAATCCCTGTGCAAATGCATACGCATCGTCAATACTATATTCATCGACTTTGCGTTCTAGACTCAAAAGTACAAATTCATCCCCTCCAAAACGGGCAATTATATACCTCTTTTTTGCATAATTTTTAATACGTCTTGCCACTGCTTCAAGTACTTTATCTCCGACATCATGCCCCAAAGAGTCATTAATGGTCTTAAAGTAATCCAAATCAATCAATAAAAGATAGGCTACTTTTTTTGATTTTCCTAGGCGTTTCATCAAATTCTCAAGAAAGGTTAGAAAATAACGACGGTTATATAAGCCTGTGAGCATATCATGCTTGGCCTGATAATCATTCATTCGAATAAGTTTATAAGTGCTATTTGATGCATAAAGCAAAATAGCCAAAAAAAATAGATTAAATAGTGAAAGAACATAGCCATATAGTGTATCTATATAAAAAAAATAGAGTGAGAGCGGAAGCAACAAAATTAGCAGTATGGGGATAAATATCTTCCTATCTCTTACTAACAAAACAGAAGCGACAACAGAAGAGGTAATCTGCGTAAAAATAACAATATAATGCAACTTGCTCTCTACTTCCGCTGCATAGAGTATAAAAAGCAATGTCCATAAAGAGAAGATGGCATAATAGAATATTTTTACGTTGCCATACCATTGCGACAACGCATCAAAATCCATCACGCCTGCTTCATATCGATATTTAAGCTGCATTCCCCATATAGATGTTACTAGTAGCAAAGCATACCAAAAAAGTGATCCACCAACTACTTGATGCATCCATGCAAGTATCACAAATACCAAACCGGGAAGTAGTGAGAGTAGAATGATAAGGATGATTTGATTATAATAAAACTGATAATTTTTTTCTTCAAACATGTTGCATTATAGCATGAATTCTCTAATGAAAATAGAAATAGACTCAATAGTAATTAGACAACCATTCGTCCATTTTTCATCTCTATTTGTTCCACCTTATATTTTACTTTTTTTACCTTTTGATGAAACAGTTTTACTTCAAATTCATCTCTGTTTAAAGGTTTATCAAAGTAGTAACCTTGATAGATATGGCAATCAAATCCCTTGAAAATCTCTAACTGGTTTTTTGTTTCAATCCCCTCAGCGATCACACGTAATTGATATTTACGTGCTAGTGAAATTATCGATTCAAGCTTCATTATATGAGATCTGTTCTTTCCCGTATGATGTACAAACTCTCCGTCAATTTTTAATTCCTCTATTGGAAATTCTCTTAAATCATTTAAAAAATATGCGTCTATATCTATCTTGTCTAGTGAAAACGCCATACCTAGTTTTTTTACTTTTTTCATCATGGATACCACCTGCTCTCTATCCTCTTTGAGTACTTTTTCAGTCATCTCAAAAACAATTTTATTTTGTGATACTTGATTTAAATATCTACTGCATAGTGATTTAAGATGTTTAAAAAAATCTTCGTGTAGAAGTTGTCTTACCGTGATATTAATAGAAAAGTGTTTAAGATTATACTCCTTCTCCTCCCATCTTTTCAATGTTTTAAAAGACTCTTCCATCATAAAATTACTCACTTTGTTCAGTATGCCAATTTCCCCTGCCATATGGAATAACTCAATAGAAGTCTTCATCCCTAAACGAGGATTATACCAACGAGACAGCACTTCGCATCCTATGATATCTCCATCGATATTTACCTGTGGTTGATAATAGAGCTCAATCTCATGATACTTAAGCGCATAATAAAATCTTCGCTCTATTTCTAGGGTATCGGCTATCTTTGTTATATTTGGATGATTAATATGGAGCACTCCTTGTTTACCTAAAGATTTTGCTTCATACATCGCATGATCAAGCTCCTTAATCACTTCTGTAGCACTCGGTATAGATCTGTCGAGTATTTTTATCCCTAATGTCACAGAGATCTGAAGCTGATTTTTTTCAATAATATACTCCTCCTTCAATCTACTCTCAAGTGATTGTGATAGCTTTTCTGCACTTTTAATACAGGTATCATTGTCTGTATAGAGGGTACTCATCATCGCAAACTCATCTCCTCCAAGCCTAAAAATACTCTTTTTTAGCTCTGATGTTGAGAGCATACGATAAGAAATGTCACAAAGAAGTCTATCTCCTATATCTTCACCCAATCTGCCATTGATTGATTTCAAGTGGTCCACGTTCACGAGAATAACAAAAGCATATCTATCTTGCTCTTTTACTCTATAAAGCTGTTTATTAATATGCTCTATAAAAGTTCTTCTATTGTAAAATCCCGTAAGAGAGTCTCTTTGTGAGTGATTAAAATGATCTTTAGTATATATCCAGCTATCTCTGCTAATGTAGAGTATCCATATAAAAAAGCCTAAAATAAACATAGATAGAAAATACTCTTGTGAGTCTTTCAAGCCCAAAAAATAGCTAAGCATGGAATAGAGAATCATCAAGAAAAGCAGAAGAAAGAGTTTTTTATCCGTAAAGAGGAATGTTAGAGCAATCATAGCCCAAATACCTTGTAATAAAAGGGTTACTTGATTTAAATTGTGTGCCTTTATATCTGAATAGTAGAGAAACAAAATAGTCCATAATCCAAATATACTATAGAAAAAGAGTTGTATCTGCAGATACCATTTTTTACTCTCTTTTTGATGTCTCTTTATTGTATCAAATTTAGAATAGAGCTTCCACCCCCACAAACAGAGTGTTACCGTTATCAAAAACCAGATTGGCACTAATGCTACAATGTCAAAATGGTAACATAATAATGTATATCCAAATCCTGTAAAGAGTGACCATAGGATCAAGAACATCATCTGGTTTTTTAAAAAGGGGTACAAAATCTGCTTATCCATAACTGAATATTAATCTTTGTATGTCAAAAAAAGTCAAGTACCCAAAGTATTTAAACTATTTTCAGTTATTTTATTCTAAGTTCCACATAGGCGTCATTTTAAGAGTTTTTAATAATACAAGCAAGAGTGTTATATAATCTTAAATATACATCCGCTTCTTAATCATTCGCACATAAAAGACTGTAATTTGTTAGAAGCTCTCAAATTTCTGCATATAAAGGTTTTTAAAATGAAAATAAGGGTCTATTACGAGGACTCCTTTTAGCGTCAAATTGGCGAAAACTGCCCTATACTTGGGCTTTCTTCTTTTTCAAAAAATCAATAAAAATCATTTTAAGTGTAAAAATAGTCACTATTTTGGTCACCGTTTTAGGCTCTCTTTTCTCTTGGTGTAGGAGGGGATGAGATGATAATCAAACAGGTACCGTCCAAAGGCTCTGGATCCTTTTCTGGATTAGCTGACTACATCAGGGATGTAGCCCATGAGGGAGCCAAAATTGCAGATGAATATGTCAATATCACAAATTGCCCTTTTCAAGATATCGAGAGTAATATCAAGCATATTGAAAATACCCAGTCACTCAACCAAAGAGCCAAAAGCTCCAAGACACTTCATTTGATTTTTTCTTTTTATGAGGGAGAGACTCCACCATCCAAAGAGATCCTCCACAAAATGGAGCATGAATATATGAAAGCTCTTGGATTAGAGGAGCATCAGAGGCTAAGTGTGGCACACAATAACACAGATAAGTTTCATGTGCATATAGCAGTCAATCTCATCCATCCAGAAACACTTAAAATCAATACTTTACGCCAAAGTAAGCGAAAGCTCAATGAAAAGGCTATAGAGCTTGAAGAGAAATACAGCGTCAAGGCTACCAACCACATACCAAACCATATCCTTGAAAAACAAGGCATCAAAAAAGATGCTGCCACTGCTCCAACTCCACCACAAATTAAAACCCAAGAGATCCACTCTGGAGTAGATAGCCTCCTCACCTGGATAAAAGAGGAAGCTTTGAACGACATCAAAGAGGTACTGGGAGATCCCAAATCCTCCCTGGAGAATTTGCACCAGGTATTAGCCGATTACAATCTGGAGCTAAAACCCAGAGGTAACGGTATTGTCATAAAAGACAAAACACGAAAACTCTTTGTCAAAGCCTCCGATGTTCACAGAGACCTATCCAAAGGCAAACTGGAGAAACGCTTTGGAGCGTTCAAAACCTCTAAGATTACCTCCACTCCAAAAAAGAAATTTGGCAGACCGTAAACGAGTATTGGAAACGATACCAGGAACTATCAACACAGAAGAGATCCACCAAAAAAGAAGAGTTGAAGCTTGAAAAGTTAGCCAGAGAGACACTTAGAGAGCGGATCAAAGAAAAATACATAGCACGGATTAACAAAATAAAGGCAGATCCTCTTATCAATAAACGACACAAGGCAGAGGCACAAAAAAAGGTTTACGCACAGCGTAAGGCAGAATTGGCAGCACTTAGCAAGACATTC
>JALSJI010000080.1 GCA_026989435.1 Sulfurovum sp. | reverse complement strand
GCTAGTGATACAGTCGTCTACATCGGGAAAAGTTTTAAGTTTGTTGCCGTCTTTATCTACATATCTGGATTGATCGACGATGGTCCAGTTAAGATCTTCTATATGGTAGTCATATGCTCCCGTATTGAGGGCAGTATGCAAATTATTTGAGTTTCCTGAAAGAGGATCATGAATATTGCCTACGATTTTTCCGTTAAAAAAGCGTGTAGGCCACGGTGTGGCGTTTGTGTCTGCGCAGGATTCTCCGCTATGCTGAAAACGTAACTCAGAGATAAGTTGTTGTGAAGCAGAGCCTAAGAACTCTTGTTTATAGCCCTCTGCGTATCTATTGGAGCCATAGAGTGTGGCATTGGCATCTACCTTGTAGAGGTATCCAGCTGATAGTATAGGAGCTTGGCTGTATGTGTCATTGGTGCCGATAGGCACATATTTATCCGTAGGGGTATCCGATTCATTGCTGTCGGAGACTGCTATGCTGTATGCAGCAGGACGTATAGCAAAGTTGTCTCTAGAGCAAATTGGTCGTGCAAAATAGTGCTTAAGGCACTGGTAGCATCCCCCTTCGTAGCTGCTACAGGAGCTACAGTAGCCTTGGGTATCCAATGCTTTGAGGGTGGTATTATAGAGTGCTAGGAAACATTGATTGTCGTTTTTATTGTCGCAGGTGTGTTTGATGAGTGTACCGTTGCTGTCCTCTAGTACCCATAGCCTAAAGGCGGCACTTTGGAGGGCTTTGTTTGTATTGAGGTTTTGGATTGTTGCTCTTGAGGTATTGTTAAACTCGACAAAGATACTGCCGTTGTTGCCTACGTGTGAGATAATATCAAGTTCGGGATCGGAACATCTAAAAAAGGAGTTTTCGTCATGGTAGGAGGAGACATCGATAAGTTCTAGCTCTACCGTGGTATCTTTGAGCCTTTGTTCGCTGAGGTAGAGAGGATTGCCCGCACTGTCCTTTTCGTCCGGATTGTAGGAGACTATGGAGATATCAAATGCCTTGCCTGCTACCTGTGTATAGAGAGGGAAGCGTAATTCGGGTTCACTGTCTGCCGGGTAATTATTACTATCGTACGCTCTATGTTAAATCTTCCTTTCAGAGGACGATAGACAGGCGAAGTGGGACATGCAACCAGCTCTTGATAGTAAGAGTTTTGCGCATTTATTTTATTCTTATCTGTCGTAAAGACAAAGTTTTGAGGGTTATTTTGCTCTTTAGAGACATCATAGGTGACATTAAGCTCAATGTTAAAGCGGATAGGATCTAAGTGCGTGGGAGCAGCATAGTCAAATTTGGAGAAATAGCGCTCATTAGAGTCTATAGTTCCTCCGCCGTCTACTCCGTCTTTGGCACCCTCTCCGATAGCTATTTCGGGTATTGTGGTTCCATAGATATACTTAGCCGGGAGATATTTGTTGATATGGTTGGGAGCGTAGAACGCTTTTTTGAACTCTAGGGGTGCATCGAGTTTGATACTACTTTGGGTCATATTGAAGTCGGTTAACATACTTCTAATTCCCACTGCGATAGAGATGTCTTGAGCACTGATGCTTTGGATATTTCTATCTTTGGAAGCGAGGGGTAAGACCGTTTTGTCTAACGGTATAGTCATAGCAGAGTGCAGGTGCTTGTAGGTCATGTATAAGCATCACCTTACCGTCTGGATGATCGGCAGTTCCGGACCAGAGTATGATATCGCTTATGGTTTGGCCTGGATCGGCTAGAGCTTGTAGAGGATAGACCGCCACACAGATTTCTTGATGCATGTTTTGCATACGACCCGATGGCACATAAGGGGTGCCGTTGGTAGCCTGTGAGCAGTGCATATCGTTTCCTTCTTGGATAAAGAGTGTTTTGAGTCGTTTGCCATCCTTGTCGCGCGCCTCAAGTACATAGGTATTATTGCCTCCTCTCTCGGAGACTATCACGTAGCCCCCGCCATTAATGCCTACCTTAAAGCCCTTGTAGTAGCTGAGTTTGTGGCGTGTATAGTGACTGTCATCCCCTATGTTGTTTTTATAATTATCTATACGCATGTTGTCAGGACCTCCGGTTGGGTAGCTTCCTCCTACATAGTGATTGAGGTTTCTTGATTTAAAGGCTTCGGATGCCGCATTTAGCCAATCTTCACTGTTATAATCACTATAATAAACGGTAGAGTTTTTATTATAGTGTGTAGCATTCCCCTCTGCTTTTGATACAAATAATTCTCCTTGTTTTATTTTATGAATAAACTGGTAATTATCCGGAAATTTGGCATGGTTTTTTATATCCACCTCTCTGATAAGTTTTGTCTTATTCTGATCTTCATAGATTCTCATTGTTTTAATAAATGCGTTACCCCCTGTCGGTGCAGAATTACTAATATCATAATAGTTATCCCCTTCTTGATCATCGGGCGTAGAATCCCAGATAAACTCAAGGTATTTAAAGGGCTCAGGCTGGGCATGAGCAGCAGATACAAAGAGAAAGAGAAGAGAGAGCAAAAGGGTTTTAAGATAGGGCATAATCATACTCCTGTTTATAATGAAGATCTGTTTCTTGCAGTACATATTGTATTATAGATTCAAAGACATTAACCCCCTTTTTTTTAGCCGGTAGGTTTTGGGAGTATGGGAAGTTTAGTAAGATAGTTTTGTTAAAGAGATTCATCGGTAGTTCTCCAATCTTTAGTAGAGTCCGAACTTTCCGTCAGCACGTTTGTACATCACCCGCATGATGCCCTCGTGGTCGTTAAAGACGATAAATTGTCTCTTTTTTTCATTTTTAAGCGCCTCTATAGCCTCATCAAAATCCATAGGTTTATGCAGTTCCAAATCCATAGGAACTATCTCTGTCTCTTCGACATCCAGTTCGCTTACGGCCTCTGCCTCCATACCCAAATCTTTAAAAGACATAATGCGATGCCCCTTAATTTTGTCTGCATGGCGGCGCAGTGCTTTTTTAACCCTCTCTATAGCCAAATCGATAGCCGCATAGACATCTTTGTCGTTTTGTGTGATAACGATCGTGTTTTTATCTTTGAGGTTAATGATAAATTCAACGCTAAAGCCCTTTTTTTCACTTTTGCTGATGACGGTGTTAGCGCTGGTGATGTCAAGGTTGTATTTCTCCACGGCATCTACGGCGCTGTGCGCATAATTTTTAATTGCTTCGGTAAGTTCAAAATGTCTGCCTGTAATACTGCGTTTCATGAGCTATCCTTTATAATCGAGATGAAGTATATATGAGATATATATTCTTAAGTATAACTTAAAAGGTTTAATGAAGCATTAATCGACTAGAGCCTTTGCAGCGTTCTTTTATGGTAGGTGACCCAAGGCAGGTTTGTAGCAGTTAGCGTACCTCCGTTATTGACAAAGAGTGAGACCGTATCTATGTCTCTATAGCGCACATAGGTATCTACGATAAGTACGCTCCCTTGTGATTCGGGGGTTTCGACGGTGTCGCCTAGCGTATTGCATCCTACATTACCGTCTAGTTCGTTGCCGATATATTGTATATCTACCCGAATCTTATAGCCTTCGCCTCTGTCTACCGCGGCTGTATCTTCACCTATATACCCCCAAATGTAATCTACGCAGTCTCTTGAAGATGCTGCCAAGATAGCAAGTTCCGTATAGCTTTTAGCATATAAGATAGCTTGTTCTTTTTGGTATTGCGTGTGGGTCTCTTTGGTGATTTTGCCTGAAAGATTGACAATATATGCTCCTACGGAGGCTAATAGAAGAATCACAAAAATAGCCGTGAACATAGAGAGTGCTTTTCTCATCGTATTACCGCCTTTTCCTTACAAATTGAGATGGTAGAGTCGTTGCTTTCTCCTATTTTCTCAAGGGTACAGAGCTTAATTCTGATACTGTTTGCTTCATGAGAAAATCGAAAAACACTGACATTTTTAGCCAGGAGAGATGATTTTCCGTCTTGATAGTTCTCCCCCAGCCATGGCTGGTAGTTGTAGTAGAGCTTCAGATTAAAAGTACCGTTGGTATTATCTTCAGGTACGACAGCATAGGCTGATGCGACAAGATAGTAAAATTCATTATAGAGCATCTCTCCGGCTGTTCTGTTACCCTCATTTCCTAATGTAATCGTCGACCCCGAGAGACTTTGGATAGGGAAAATACATCCGTTTGCATCATACATACACGCTGCCTCATAGGGTGTATCGTGTGTGCTGTTGTAGGTATTACCCATAAAGAGCATAGCGGGTCTGTCGTTGCCTTCAGGCAGGGTATGTAGTATATTTGTAAGCACTGTCCTTTCAAAATCCAAATTGGAACCGGTGGTTACAATAGAGGTATAGTCGCTCGCATTTAAATCACAAAAACCACTCCATGCAGGCGGGTTAACAGCACTCAATCCGTCATTGTCAAAACCTATCCATTCAAGTGCACGGTAGTTTTCTTTATTGGGAGTATTGATATTAACGTTACGCAGTGCTATGGCACTTCCGGCACCTATGCCTGTTTGCCCGGGTACTCTGGCAAGCACGCTCATATCCACGCGGTAGAGCAGTCTATTAGCGAGCTGGTTAATTGCAAGGTCGGATTTTAGGCTGGCGTTGTGCATGGCGCGTTGCGTGATGTAGCTCTCGTAGACTTGTGCAATCACGGAAGAGGTAATTGAGGAGACAATACCAAGTATAATGATGACAAAAATAAGCTCTAAAAGAGAAAACGCTTTTTTGGATATCGGATGTTTGATAGGAGATGACACTATTTGCCTCCTTGAGAGAATGGTCTAAAGCCGCCCACGTTGCACATAAAGGCCCTTAAGACAATATTTTTATTTTTAAACTCCTCTTCCGTACGCGCAGTAGTCAGCGTGGTAGTAATAAGCTTGATATTGGTACTACCTGTTGGCGTTGCTCTTTGAAAAGGTTTAGAGAAGGCAAAACGACCGCTTGGATTTGTGTAACCTGCACTATCGTCACCGTAGACTACGTTGTTTGCTACAGTGACGTCGGTATCGATATACTCTCCTTGATAGGATGCATTGCTGCCGCCTGGGACAAGGGTTAATGAAAAACTTTTGCCGTGGAAATCATCTATATCATCAGTACTCTCTATGCCGTCTTCGCCAAGAGAGTTTTTAGGGGTGGCCCTGGCAGAGAGGTTTGCATCCGTATGCGAGTAGACTCTTCTACGTGCATTTGGATAGGAGAGCGTATTACTCATCCATACGATACCGTCTGTTTGTTGTAGTTGTTCGCTGTCTGTTTGGAGGATATTGTTTGCTGCAGGCAATCCTTCGGTATTTTGTTCATCCCATGCATAGGTAAGCAAAGCATTGGTGTGTGAGGCAGCGATGGCAATAGATTCTTGTTGTAATGCTACGGTAGTACTTTTTTGTGCCTGCATAAGCATTAACGGCACACTTAGCATCACAATACCTATAACCACTATAGCAAAAGTGAGTTCTATCATTGCTATGGCTTTTCTGTTGTGTTTATTTCTCATCATATTTACCAGTTCATCCTCGTATTGGAATGTGTACTAGAGCCAAGTTCTGCAGTGTTGCCTGTGTTGCCCACACCCTGCCAGGTAGGGGCACCGATAAACTTGACTTTGTAGCTAGGTTGACCGTTGGGGTCTGTTTCGTCATAGAGTAGCCAAGGCACAGGGTTTATGTTTACCTCTACCGTAGTAGGTCTGCCCGGTCCTGCTACAGAGACATTGACATCGTTGCGTGCAGCAGGGGCATGGATAAACCGTACGGAATTAGCGGGTGTTACGTGAGGTGAGGCGGCAATACCCTTAAAGGTACGTACGCTTAAATCCGTCGTACCGTCCGTGAGTGGATCAAACATCGTAGCACTATACCAGTAGAGCGTGTCATCTTTGCCTTTGGTAGGGGTATTTAGATTAAAACTACTGTTACACTCAGTACCTAAATCACAAAATATATCTACATAAATAGGTGTGAGTTTGTAGTTGTTTGTGACATTGGGGTAGTAGGTCTGTTCTGGTGTGACTTTGGCAAAATAGTAGGTGATGTTGTTGTCGTAGTTGTTGCTTCCTTTAGGGATATGCCTACCCATGTGTGCGAAAGAGCCTGCTGCCGTAGCGTAGGCTTGGAGTTGTTTGTAGTGCATATTGATCGGGTTGACCGTTTCATTGAGCGGTTTTTGAAAGTTGCTGTGCAGGCGTATATGGGCATATCCTTGATAGCCGTCTTCAAAAGCCGTAGCATGTAAAGTGAGGTTCTCATCGCTATTTAGGGTATGGGCGGCTATAGGTGCCGTGGAGATGTTGCTCTCTTGCAGGTATTGTTGAAAAGCAACAGGGTTGCCCGCACTGTCTTTGATGTTTCCTTCAAACGGGGTAGATGTTCTGTTGATATGCAGTGTGATATCCGTTGCCGTACATCCCTTTGTAAAGTTTGTGGTTTGCCCTCCTTGTTTGTTAAGCGCTGCGAGCGAACCTATAAAAGCGGTACCCGTATCGATAGGATGAAGAACAGGATCACTATAGTAGCTGTGCGTATAGTCGTTCATAAAGGCGTAGTTGCGTCCTGTCTGGGGCAGCGTGTTTAGGGTAATGCTGCTTAGATCAAAGCGGTAGGGCCATACAAACAAAGGTAGATCTTCATAAGTATTTGGCGCTCCGTTGTAGGAGATATTTGAAGTAATACCACAACCTGAGAGTCCGTTGTTGTCATTTGCAATGGAGTACTTCTTGTTACCGCTAGTGATACAGTCGTCTACATCGGGAAAAGTTTTAAGTTTGTTGCCGTCTTTATCTACATATCTGGATTGATCGACGATGGTCCAGTTAAGATCTTCTATATGGTAGTCATATGCTCCCGTATTGGGAAGAGATACAAGGTTGTTTGACTGTAGGTTAATGCGTCTGCCGCTTATAGTCTCCTTGACGGCACCGTTTTCAAACCATACCCCCCAGTCGGTGTTGTTGGTGTCTGCACATGCCGTGCCCGTACTGCTGTTGAAAAGAGCAGTTGATTTTTTATCTATATTTGAAGGTGTCGTAAAGAGGGTAGTATAGCCGTTTGTTTTGTCGTTATTGCCAAATTGTGTCGCTATTGCTTCAAGCCTATAGCGATATCCTGCTGCAATAGAGGTGGCCGATGGGGTGTTTAGGTTTTCACTCAGTCTCTGTTTGCTTGTCGTGGTGTTGCTAGATTCGTTATTGTCATAGATACCAATGCGGTATGATGCCGGCTTGATGGCAAAATTATCTCTGGAACATACGGGTGTGGCATAAAATTTGCGTAGACATTTATAGCAGCTATCTGCAGAGTCGTTCGCGGGACTGCAGTCACTTTCGCAGAAATCAGTAGAATTATTGCCTTTGATATTTTCATAAATTTTTGTTCTAAAACATCTGCCGTCCGTTTTGTTCTCGCAATCATGAAGAATGAGACTACCATGAGGATCAGTATAGTACCATATCCTAAATGCTGCATTCCAAAGTGCATTTTGGGTAGAGATACTATTTTCCAGCTTGGTTCTTGAAGTCCCTTGTTTAAGTTTGACAAGCAAGCTTTCCTCTCCATTGGGAAGTGTTTGGATAATACTCTCTTGGGTGTTTTCACATTTAAAGAATGAATTTTTATCATTGTAGGGTGATGAGTCTATAAGCTCTATCTCCACCACACAATCTTGGGGCAGTATAAGCTCTTGTTGATAGACAGGTGAGACATTTGCATCATAGGCAACCACAGAGATATCAAAAGGTTTGTTTGACACTTGCGTATAGAGCGGGTAACGCCGTTGTGGCTGGGTGACGGAGTTATAGGCGCCACTGTCTGTTCTTTCTATGTTAAAAGCACCTAAAAGCGGACTATAAGTGAGGTTTTGCTCACATCTTGGAAGGGTGTTGTTTTTAGATGAGAGAATAAACTCTACTGGCCCTGAACCAAAATCGATAGAGGTGTTTAGATCGATGTCAAAATGTATGGTGTTACTCTTATTTTCCCGGATAGTAAAATAGTATTGCGCAAAATAACGCTCGAAGATCCCGATGGTTCCACCCTCGGGGGTTGCATTTTCCCCTATAGCTATTTCGGGTTTGAGAGATGTATGTTGTGCTGTAGTGATAGCAGGTATGAGGGTGTTGACGGTATTGGGCGAGTATTTTGCGCTGATGAATGAGAGTGCATCATAAGGTTCGGCATAAAATTTAAGTTTGGAGTTTTTGAGATCAAAATCTCCCTCTTTACTACGAATAGAGATATGTGCCTTGATCTCTCCAAGTCCATTGGTAGTAAAGCTCCTATTCTCGTCTGCTTTGAGTGAAAATCCGTTTTTTTGGATGTTATAATCATAACATAACTCCGGTATGTAGAGTTCTGTGGCAAATCCATACATACTTAGAAAGATTCTGTCACCAAAGGAGTCAATGGTGATTTCCGTAGATGTTTGTTCATTATCTATGATGTCGCTTGCGTCAATGATATCTATATCGATACCTAAGGTATTTGCATAACCTGGATTTCTGGTAGTGACGTTGGAGCCGTTTTTAGAGATAGTACCGTTTTGTACATTTTGGGTATCGTTGAGACTGTCTTTGATATCTACTTCTGTACCGTCTTTTTTGGTAATTCTCATCGAATCGCTTAATGCTCTATCGGATTCTCCCGCCATGACAATCAGGTTTGATTTTACCGTATCGGTCCTGGGTGTAAAAAAACCGCTGATATGCGAGGTGACTGTTGCGGGATAGTTTCCTTCACTGTAAACACCGTTAAAGCCGTTGTATAAAGAGATATTTTTAAGCGTTCTGTTTTGGCGTGTCGTATCTTCTACAATGACGGCAATACCCCAGCCTGAACCTTGGTTTAACATCTCTGTTGCTTTGAGATCAGCTACCCAGTATCTGCCGCTTTGCTGTACATATTGGGTGACATTGATTGCCAGTCCGTAATCAAAGATAGGGCCATCAACCATCCAGTTAAACTTATCATCATCTGCACGAAGGCTTACATATCCACCGCTTGTAGGCGTTTTGAGTCGGACATTTTGGGCAGATGCACGCTCTACTTGATTATTTGTATATAATCGTCCTATGACAAAGAGCCAGGCTTCAACAACTCTGTCATCTGGACTAATGGTTAAATCTGCAGAAGTAGAGTTAAGGTATCCGGCACTAACGGCTATAGGATCTAAATTGGCATGTCTTTGAAAGTAGAAGTTATTGGATGCATCAAAAGGGGGATTTTGGCATTGCGATGTTTCTCGACCCACCCGTCTTCTACCATTATATGTTAAACCCTTCCAGCAGAGTGACTGATTTCCTATAAGCATTAAATCGCCATAGATATTGGTACTGCTTTGACCTGCTATATCAATTTTCGTAAAATCTCTTGGATTGTTGGATATCAATGAGGCATTACTACGCATAATCTCTACTTCGGCGATACTAAGAAACCTTCTACTATCACTATATCCTACTTTTTGTATGAGGATATATCTTCCGCTAATACCGCCTAGATCAAAAGTATATTTCTCTTGGTTGGGAGTGTAGTTTATTTGTCTCTTCCAATCTGCATTCCTCCGTGCATTTTCCATTCCATTCCGTGTTGCTTGTGGGTTAAAGGGCGTATCACTTACCATTACGGCAGTTTGATCGATTCTTTCACCACAGCAATCAGTCCTATTCCATATAGTGAGAGTATCGATACTTTGGACGGACTCAAGGTCTATAAGAAGCCAGTCATAGAAGGTACTTCCACCGGTATGTGTGACGGAATGATTCCAATAGTTACCGTCTGTATTGCCGTCAATAGCCCTGTTGGCATCACCTTCCCATCCCGTAGATGATTGAGTAGCCACCGTGGCATGAGCCGCTGTGAACAAAAAGTGTATAGATAATAAGAAAAGTAAAACGTTATAAATTGTACGCATGTATGAACCTACTATTTGGATGTATGTATTTCAAAAGTATAACCAAAAGAAGATATAAAAATGTCAAAAATGTCAAAAAAAAGTATGCTAAGCTTATGTCATATAATTTCATAGATACTTAACCTGTTTTGCAACAGTATCGTGTTATGATGTGATTTATCAAAATAGAGGTATAGCAAGATGAAAAGAGTTGCATTTACGATGTTGGAACTTGTGACGGTGATTGTGATTTTGGGTATTTTAGCCTCTTTGGCACTACCAAGAATAGAGCGTGATTTTCGTCAAGAAGCGGCAGACACTATCCTCTCGGCCATACGTTATACGCAACATATGGCACTCTCGGACAATGTCACAAACCCTTCAAATAACAACTGGCAGCAGGCATTTTGGCGTTTTGGTATAGAGGGGTGTTCAGATGATGGTATATTTTATTATATCGGTGCAGACAAGGATACCGAGGGTAATATAGATAGCAAGGAGGCTGCTATCGATCCTTCAAACGGTATGAGAATGAATGGGCTTAATACCAAACCCTGCCAGAGTGACTTAAGTCGGCAAAACCAGGCATCTGCAGATATATTTCTTACGAAAAAATATGGGATCTCAGAGGGGGGTGTTGTTTTTAGCGGATGCAATAATACGGCAGGAAAATATATCGGTTTTGATCATCTAGGCAGACCCCATCGCGGTTTTGTCCAAAACAGCAGCGGGATTGGCGGCTCTATCTCTCCTGATTACGGTTCTTTATGCACAAGCGATATGACTATCACGCTTAAATTTGACGATACAAGTATCGCAGATATCTCTATTACTGTTGAAAAAGAGACAGGGTATGCATATATTTCCACACAGGAAAATTCGTAAGAATTATCTATGCTCTTAGTCATCTTTTACCTACTTTGAGCTATGATACACTACGTTAATAAAATGAAGGGCGGTTATGTATTGGATGATAAAATTACCGGTAACACTGCTAATATCGGTGCTGTTTGCAGGATGTGCAGGAAGTTCTGAGACGATAGAGGAGTTTAACAAACCGGCGCTTTACTGGTATAAGAAGATAGCAAAAAGTATAGCAAGCGGCAATATGGACAAGGCAGATGCTTTTTATATCTCTTTGAGATCTGAGCATATGCGTGCACCGCAGATACCGACAGCTATAATGCTGCTGGCACATGCACATATGCATGATGAAAAGTATCTTTTGTCAAACTACTATCTGGATGAGTATAACAAACGCTACACACAGAGTCAAAATAGAGAGTATATAGAGTTTTTGAAACTTAAAGCCTCTTTTTTGGGTATTAAAGATGTCTATAAAGACCAAAAACTGATTTTAGATAGTATAGAAAAATCCAAAACCTTTCTCTATAGGTACCCCGGTTCTATCTATATACCTCTGGTTAATACGATGATGATACGTCTGCATATGAGTCAGTATCTGCTTAATGAAAATATTGCGGCACTTTATGAGCGCACAGGTAAGCCCAAAGCAGCAAAAATCTATAGAGAGAAAAATAGAGAGTCTCTTGTCAATGCGTCGGATATTACAGCACCAAAACAGGGTATTATAGGTAAGATTTTTGATTAATATTGTTTTACTCATTGATACTTTAGAAAACTTAGACTATAACACTCTTTTATTATTTTGACTTGAAAGGATTGCGTATGCAAACTATTGATGATAATGCATTTCCAACCACGCTGCCTATTGTTGTTGAGGATGAACTTTTTTTATACCCTTTTATGATAAGCCCTATTTTTTTGACAGATAAGAAAGATATAGATGCCGTCAACTATGCAATGGAAAACGATACCCTGCTTTTTGTTACCTCTACGATTGCAGGCAGGGAAAAAAGCAGAGATATCGATGCACTCTATGAAGTAGGGGTGGTTGGCTCTATCATGCGTAAAGTGCAGATCCCCGACGGTCGTGTCAAGATACTATTTCAAGGACATAGACGGGCCAAAATACTTCAGATGCAGAGTGGAACATTTAATCAGGCGGTTATCGACCTGGTTCATACAGAGAGCTATAACCGGCTTAAAACAGATGCACTTCTGGGCATTTTGCAAGAGAAGATAAAGAGACTCTCTTCTATGGGTAATACGTTTTCGGCAGATTTGGTACGTACTATTGAGGAGAATAGTGATGCACAACGCATAGCCGATCTTGTCTCTTCTATGCTAAAACTTGACAAAGAGGATGCCTACAGACTCTATATAGAGCCTAATATCGAAAAGAGACTGCTAGGGCTGATAGATATTATCAATGCAGAGATAGAGGCGACAAAAGTACAACGCGAGATTCGTACCAAAGTACACTCTAAAATAGAGCAAACCAATAAAGAGTATTTCTTAAAAGAGCAGCTCAAAGAGATACAGCAAGAGCTGGGTATGAATACACAGCGTGAGGAGGAAATAGAGGCGTTTAGAACGAAGATTGAGGCACTTAAACCAAATATGGATGAAGATGCCTTTAAAGAGATAAGCAAACAGCTTGAGCGTTTAGCACGCATGCATCCGGACTCCTCGGATGCCAATGTTTTACAGACCTATCTTGAGTGGGTTTTAGAGCTTCCTTTTGGCAAAGTGACAAAAGAGAATCTTAATGTAGCTAAGGTAGAAAAAGAGCTTGAGAGAGACCACTATGCTTTAGAAAAACCAAAAGAGCGAATAGTAGAGTTTTTCTCTGTACGTGAACTGGCACAGCTACGCGGTATCAAGCAAAAAGAGGCCTCTGGAGCTATTCTCTGCTTTGCAGGACCTCCGGGTGTCGGTAAGACATCATTGGCAAACTCAATTGCCACGGCACTCTCTAGGCCTTTGGTACGTATTGCATTAGGCGGGCTGGAAGATGTCAATGAACTTAGAGGGCATAGACGTACCTATGTGGGAGCAATGCCGGGGCGTTTGGTACAGGGTTTGATAGAAGCAAAGACAATGGATCCGGTCATTGTACTTGATGAGATAGACAAGGTAGGACGAAGTATGCGGGGTGATCCTACTGCGGCACTTTTAGAGATACTGGATCCTGAACAAAATAGTAAATATAGAGATTATTATCTTAATTTCAATATAGATTTAAGTAAAGCGATATTCATTGCAACAGCCAATGACGTAGGCCGTATTCCTCCACCATTGCGTGACAGGATGGAGTTCATAGGACTAAACTCTTATACCCCAAAAGAGAAGTTTGAAATAGCCAAGCGCTATTTAATTCCTCAAGAGTTGAAAAAGCATGCCTTAAAACGTAGAGAGTTTTCAGTCACCGATAAGGCACTAAAACTGCTCATAGACGAGTATACCAGAGAAGCGGGGGTAAGGAATTTACGCCGTAAAATAGCCGGACTTATGCGTAAGGGCGCGAGGATAATTTTAGAAGACAAAGAGAGAGATTTTATCTCCATTACCAAAAAGAATTTGGAAAAGTTTGCCGATAAAAAAGTATTTGAGATCTCAACGGTTGACCAAAAACCGCAGGTGGGTATAGTCTCCGGTCTTGCCTGGACGGCTGTAGGTGGAGATGTGCTTACTATAGAAGCTATCAAGATAAGAGGAAAAGGCTCACTGCAGCTTACGGGAAGTTTAGGTGATGTCATGAAGGAGTCT
This sequence comes from Sulfurovum sp., assembly GCA_026989435.1. Classification (GTDB taxonomy): domain Bacteria; phylum Campylobacterota; class Campylobacteria; order Campylobacterales; family Sulfurovaceae; genus Sulfurovum. Next base: position 31,175 of record JALSJI010000080.1, on the reverse strand, counting down.
GCACGTATTGCTCACTCTGCAGTGAAGATACTTATAGACGAGAGACGTCTGGCAATTATGCCTTCTGTTATACCAAAAAGCCCGAAGGAGAAAGAAGAGGGGATAAAAGTAGAGAGTTCCGAAGTCTATAAACGTTATGATCTGCATATACATGTGCCTGCAGGAGCAACACCAAAAGATGGTCCGAGTGCAGGAATTGCTATGGTAACGGCCATTGCATCCATTCTGAGTGAAAACAAGATAGACAATAAAGTTGCCATGACAGGAGAGGTGACTCTTACAGGAAAGGTGCTTCCTATAGGCGGATTAAAAGAGAAGCTCATTGCCGCGTATAAGGCGGGAGTAAGCAAGGCATTGATTCCCATGAAGAATCTTGAGAGAGATTTGGACGAGATACCCAAAGAGGTGAAAAATCACATTGAGATTATCGGGGTATCAGATATTGATGAAGTGCTTCAAGAGGTATTTGTTAGGTAGACTCTGGGTATCTTTTTCTAGTGAGTTATTTCTAAGACCACTGGATCAGTTTCTGAAAAAGATCCTCTTCTTTAATGGGTTTTCTTATAAAATCATTGGCACCGTTATCAAATATTTCCGTCTTTTTCGTATCGTCTGTAGATAATACAATGACAGGGATATGTGAATTTGCCATATCCGATCTGAATATTTTTAAAAACTCTATACCGTCTACAATAGGCATCATCACATCTAGCAGAACAAGATTGATACCAGGGTTCTTTTTTAATTTATCTAAGGCATCCGAGCCATTTTCTGCCTCTTGTATCTCCGAAACAGTTTCATTTTTTTTTAGCAGTGTTTGCAGGAGCTTTCTGTTGATAAAGTCATCATCTACAATGAGTATTTTCAGTGCCATACAAGATTACCCTCTATATTTTTGAACAAGATTCATTATCTCGTCTTTTGATTTTTTTTCTGTAATGAAAACCAAGTTACTATGATTTTCGACAAGTGTATCCGTAAGCAGAGTTTTATCGGTAAAGACAATGTCGTAAGATCCGCTACGAAGCTCTTTTTCCAGAAGATTGACATCGTCTAATATATGGTAGCTGTAACCTATGTTATCTAAGACTTTTACTAGAATTCTTTGCTCTAAGATAAACTTTTTTGCAAGTAAAATCTGTTTTGGATTCTCTATACTTTCCTCTTGAGCGGTATTTTCGTCTTCAAGTGTCAATAGATCGGAATCAAAGGAGTTACTCTCCTTAAAAGTATCACCGGAGTTCTCTTCTTCTATCGGTAATAACGCCTCATCGTTTTGCGCCGTTTCGGTATCGGGTTTTATCTCTAGATTATCATTTTCTATACTCTTTATGGTATCTTTTTCATCGCCAAGTACTGCTAATACCTCATTGCTCTTTTCTGTTTCTTCCCCAAGGTCTATCGTAAGCTTATCATCGTTTTCTAGTCTCAATGGACTCTCATCTATCTTCTCTGCTGCGTTATCAAGATCTATTGCGATATTGAGATTCTCTTTTTCCGTGTTGCTCTCATCCTCAAGGTTTAAGAGGGTATTTGTATCTTCTTGTATATGGTCTGCCTCAGAAATGTTGTTATCCTCTAAAGAGGATGTAGAGACCTTTTTAAAGTCATTAAGAGGGATATGTTTGCTCTCTTCGTCCGAAGATGCGGTTACTGATTTGTCTGATAAGAATTTGTTTAGCACATAGAGCAGTTCGGATGTCTCAATAGGTTTTGTGATATACTCATCCATACCTTCATTTAAAAATCTCTCCCTGTCTCCTTTTAGGGCGTTGGCCGTAAGTGCAATGATCGGTACATGTTGCTTCTCTTCATCCTCTTCATAGGCGAGTATTTCATGGGTGGCTTCAATACCGTCCATTACAGGCATTTGGATATCCATAAAAATAAGATCATAATCATTGGCACGTCGTTTTTCAAAAGACTCTAAACCATTGTTTGCAATATCAACACTCACCCCAAACTCTTCAAGTACACGTTTAATCAGTTTTTGGTTAATAATATTGTCTTCCGTAACAAGAATATGCGCATCAAACTTTGTTGATTGTGCAGGTAGCATACTCTCTGTTATTTGAGGTAGGCTTGAGGTAGATTTGATGAGAATATTTTTTAATTTACTAAGGGTAATAGGTTTATAAATAACATTGTCTTGGGCAATATTTAGTTCTTCTATTTTGGAGCGGCTTGTAATATTTGCAAGAATAATCAGTTTTGATTTGTCTATATGGTTAATGGCATCAAGTATATTCTGTTTTGCTTTGTCTAGATCAATCCAGTAGTTCTTGCAGGTATCGTGATTGATGAGGTCTTGCAAATCACCGACAGATTCAAAACGTTTGACAGTTGGACCGAAATACTTAAAGTACTCTTCAAGATAACTATCTAGCTTAGTTGGAATTTCATGCGAATATTTTCCTATGGCAATATCATTAAAGCTATTTTTATAATCTACTTCGTTGGCTGTAATCTCTTCAAGCACAAGAGAGAAGAAGAATGTCGTACCCTGATCTTTTACGCTTTCAAGTTCGAGTTTTCCGCCCATCAGTTCAACAAAGCGGCTTGAGATTGTAAGTCCTAGTCCGGTACCGCCATATTTTCGTGTAACGGAGACATCTGCTTGTGCAAAGGCTTCAAAAATTCTCGATTGCTGTTCATCGGTCATACCGATACCATTGTCTTGTACCATAAAGGAGATGCGAGGGTTGAGATCATTCTCTTCTTGTACTTTTTTGATGACAAGGTTAATCTCTCCCCCGTAGGAGGTAAATTTAATGGCATTTGAGAGAAGATTGATAAGTATCTCTTTAATTTTGGTCGGATCACCTTTGAGTTTTGAAGCAATGGTCGGATCCATATAGTAATTTAAATCGATATTTTTCTCTGCTGCTGTTACGGCATAGGTCTCAACGGCAGATTCAAACTCTTCTGTCGCATCAAAAACAATATTTTCAATCTCAATTTTATTGCTTTCAATCTTGGAGAGATCAAGGATATTGTTGATAATACTGAGCAGGTTTTCTGAACTTTTATCGATGATAGAGAGAAACTCTCGTTGTTCAGAGCTAAGATCTGTATTTTTGAGAATTTCGGTAAAGCCCACAATTCCGTTAAGCGGCGTGCGAATCTCATGTGACATATTTGCCAAGAAGAGTGATTTTGCTTCATTTGCCCGTAGTGCCGTAATCTTGTCATCTTTGGCTGTCTCTATTAATTGTTTAATAAAGGCATAGACCTCCTTGGTACCTTCATGCGTGTCAAGATTAACATTTTCTATATTGGCCGTATCGGCAGGAAGGTAATGCTCACTCTTTTTCATACTCTCTATCGCTTTGTTGAGTACATCTTCAAGCTCTTTGATATTACGCGTAATATCACGTACTGTCGTATAGCCTAGGTATGCAAGTATAAGAGCAAGTAACAAAATTGCAGTCGCTATAGATAGTAGCAAGAGTTGTTTTTGTAAAACAAGATCGGATTTTTTCCATAAGATGTAGGAGAGAAGGAGTTCAATTTTCTCTATAAGTGCTATTTTTTTCGTCTGTAGGGCAAACCAGTCAACAGCATTTTCGGTATACTCTCCTGTATCAATATCCGTTTGAATGGCTGAAGATATTTTTTCCAACTCCTGTAATGTATGTTTGTTTAGAGGATCTTGGAGTAGTTTGGTAAGCTGTGTTTGCAGATGCGCATTGTCTAGGTGGATATCATCGACATTAGAGAGATAGGCTTTTGCGCGAAAGCGATTCCAAAGTGCAATATCTTTAAACGCCATCGGCGATTTTCCGGCTAAATAGTAAGAGAGGTGACCCCGTTCCAAAATAGCATTTTCTTTGGCAACATAAAATTGTGTTAAAAGTGTGATAAGAGATGAGATATCTGTATTAAGTCTAAAACGATTAATGCGTAACAGATTCTCAAGTATCGGGTCTAAAGCTTGCGCTTTATAGCCTTTGAAAAATGTAGATTTAAAATCGCTTCGATTTGAATCAAACTCGTCTCTTAGTGAAGAGAGCTGTGATATTTTAAGAAGAAGCGAGTGGTATTGTTGGGCATCAAGACCCTTGCTTTGATCCATCATGTCAAGTAGAAAGGGTAGATAGCTTTGGTTATCGAGAATAAGCGTCTGCTTGAGCATACTGATCATTTTTTCAGTGTTTTGTTGTTCCTTCTTAAGTCTTTCTTTAAGTGACCCGTTCTCATCGGCAAGGTAGATTGTGCTAAGTCCTGACTCAGTACCGATTTGTGTTAAGGTTTTAGAGAGTTTGGCATTGTTTAAGAGAAGCTTTTTAAGCGTTCGCACTTTTTCATAATTGACATATGCGTTTATTAGGAAATATCCTGAGAGAAAAATCAAGAATAGTATAGGAAAAAGTCCAATAAGTTTGAGTTTATTACGTATCGTCATTACATATTTCCTTCATGTTTGGTAATCATATTGATATGGTGTTCAAATGATATAAAGTGTGCCCAGTAGCGTTTAATTAAACTTTCCAATTTATCGATGTCTTCACAAAATTGAATATCATAGAGTGTGTCGGAGAGCTCATTGATTCTTAGGTTACTGGATGCACCTTTAAGCAGGTGTCCAATTTTTTGTATGGTCTTTAAGTCACCCTCTTCATAGGCTCTGAGCATCTTTTTAGTCTCTGTATGGGCCTGTTCAATAAAGTCATGCACAAACTCTTCAATAAGCTCAACGGGTAACGAGAGATCATCGGAAGCTTCTTCTAGCCGAAAATCAAAATGGATAGGCTTGACATCATCAAGATAGATTTTTCCAAATCCTTGTATTGGAAGATTTTCCTCTTTTTCAGCAATACTGTCACTTATCTCTCTATCGTTTGTTTTAAGCGCAGTATCACTTTTTTCATTCGGTACGTCCGTGGTAAGTCGTGCAAGCGTTTGGAAAAACGACTCTACTACAGAGGAAAGCTCTTCTTCGGGTACGACAGATAGCTTTTTAATAATCTTATTGACCTTTGGAAGCTGTAGTACATCGGCGAGCTGTGTAAGCGTGTTCATGGCGGATAGACGACTCTTTTCGTCTTCGCTTTGAAGTTCATCCTCTAGCGAGAGTGCCGTATCGATATAATCGTTCAAAAAGGTTTTGTAATCCTCTTGGGAGATACCTATCTCGTCACTGACTTTTTTAATATCGATGAGAATAGGGTCCGTATCTAAAGCGTCATCATCTTTTGATACCTCACTCTTGTGATCTTTTTCATGTAAGATCTCTGTAGGCGAGAGCGGGATATCGAGGTCTACAAGTGCATCACTATCTGATTTAGCAAGGGTATCTAGGCTATGATCAAGGGATATTTTTTCTTGAATATCGGTATCATCGGGCAAAGAGAGATTAAAAGTGTCTTCTTGATCCCTGAGCAGATTTAGGGTCTCCTCTTCCTCTTCTTGCCGGGATATCTTTTGTTCGCTTTCTTGAGCAATCTCCGTAAGAGAGTCATTGCTGAGCAGAGTCTCTTCCGAAGGCGTGGCAGAGTGATATAGACCACTTTGCTCTTTGATAGGCTCTAAATGTATGAGAGTCAGGTCTCCCAGCATGCTTTCTATCTTGGTTGAATGCATACTGAAGGTATGAGTCTCCTCAGAGACGGTGATATGAAGTTCACTAGAAAAATGCTCCGTAAACGAGATCTCCTTGAGTAGGGTTTTTTTGATAAGTTCTTCAATTGTGTGTAGATGCAATGCGTGCAAAAATTCTTTATCTGCGGCAATAATGTGATGATTATGATTGATAATGTAATACATGGTTCTAGATAGCCTTTTGGATATTTTCTTGTTGTAGCATCTGTGCATACTTCAGCGATGCTTCTTCAATTTCATGCGATGATGCAGGTCTGTTAATGGCGGTATAGCCATACACCCTGTTATTGAAAAATAAAGGCGTGATATGCGTGTATACCCAGTAGTATCTGCCGTCTTTTCTCAGATTCTTGATCAGACCTGCCCATTCTCTTTTTGAGTGAATCGTCTCCCAGAGCTTTTGAAAAAGCTCTTTTGGCATATCGGGGTGTCGTACAATATGATGATTTTTATTTTTGAGTTCATTTTTATGATACCCGGATACTTCGCAAAATTTTCTGTTTGCGTAGGTAATGATGCCCTGTAGGTCGGTTGTACTAATTAATAAACCTTCATCAAACCGGTACGATTCATCAATAGGCATTGGTTTTCGCATAGTACTCCTTTAGGTGATTGAGACTATTTTACTAAAACTTTAGTACAAATTTGCTAAAAAATAGTATAAAATCCATATTTTTTAGTAAAAAAAAGTATGCTTCCGGTTAGCTATGCAATAGTAAAAAGTGTGAGTAGGTCACTAGAGCCCTATTGCAGTTACTGCAGCAAATATTTTTTAAGATTTAGATTAAGAGCGCTGCTCTTTTTTTTCTTGAAGCAGCAAGGCAATTTTTTGATTGGTTACTTTTTTTATCTCTTCGAACGAGGCATTTTCTATCGCTTCAAACGTACCGAAATATTGAATTAATCTTGCAACAGTTGCCTTGCCTATACCCTTTTTGTCAAGTAATGAAATCTGTCTATCCTCTTTACGTTTTTTGTTTTGGTGATAGGTAAGGGCATATCTGTGAGCCTCGTCTCTTTGGCGTTGTATCCAGTGTAGGCGTTTGTCATTGGATTTTAACTCTATAAGACCCCCTGCGGTATAGATCAAATCTTTAGCAGCCCCTTTGGCACGATGAGCTTTGGCATCAAGTTTCTCTTTGGCTATGGCAATGACATCGAGGTTTACCCGTGCCTCTTTCAGCAAGGTATAGGCAAGATTGAGATGGGCCTCTCCTCCATCGAGTATCCATAAATCAGGAGGAGGAGTGTCCGTAAAATTGTCTATACGGCGAGAGAGCATCTCTTTCATCTGTCCATACTCATCTTGTGCATGAAGTGCATAGCGTCTGTAGCTTGACTTTTCCCATCTGCCTTCATTCCAAACGACCATCCCTCCTACCGTAGATACTCCCATCATATGAGAGTTGTCAAAGGTTTCGACACGATAGGGAATACTACTAAGATCAAAGAGATCGGCGATACGCTGTTCCGTGAGGGTGTCGTCACTTTTTTTTCTGAGCAGCTCTTCGCAGTTTTGGATAGCCAAAGAGATGAGTTTGGCTTTTATCCCCCGTTGTGGCGTGTGTATCTCTATCTTTTTATTAAAGCGCACACTAAGCGTAGAGGCAACATGCTCTGCATCTTCAAAGGGGTGAGCAGTAAGGATGTGTTTTGCAATATATGGGGAGTCTACACTATAAAATGCCAACAAAGCCTGTTTATAGGCTTCGTTTTCATCAAAAATATGCGTATGCCTAAAGTAGCTGTGGCTTGAAGAGATAATTTTCCCTCCGCGCATAAACATTTTGACAATTACGCCGCGTTCATCTCCGTTTAGTATGGCAAAAATATCAATATCAAGGTTTTTTGCCAAATCGATACCCGAAGAGAGAGATAGTGTCTTGATAGCCTCAATAGAGTCACGCATAGAGGCTGCTTCTTCAAAACGCTCCTGCATTGCAAGCGTATTCATCCGCTTTTGTAGAGCAGAGACAAGATGCTTGCGATTGGTAATAGCATGTTTTGCCTCTACAATCAGGTCAGCATAGATCCGGGGTGAAACTTTGGCTTCACAAGGAGCCAGACATTTTTTAATTTGGTAAAAAAGGCAAGCTTTTCCCTCACGCAAGCATGATTTTTTTTGTACCAAAGGATAGATTTCATAGAGCGCATCAAGCAAGGCTCTTCCTCCTGTAGGGAAAGGGCCGTAATAGGTGATTTTTTTCCCTTTGATGACTTTTCTTGTAAGTTCAAAGCGCGGGTAGTCTTGAGATTCGTCTATATAAATATAGGGATAGGTCTTATCATCGCGTAAGAGGATATTATATTTTGGTTTAAGCTGCTTAATAAGAGAGTTTTCCAGAATAAGGGCATCTTCCTCACTCTCTACGACAATATACTCCAGACTTTTTGCTTCTAAAAGCATCTTGTGTATACGAGCGCCTTGGTTGGGGTTTGGTTTGAAATCGGGAGTAAATCGCCAATAGGACTTGATACGATTTTTGAGGTTTTTTGCCTTTCCGATATACAGGAGTCTTCCTTTTTCATCAAAATATTGATAGACGCCTGCTAAGGGGGGAAGGGAGCGGATTATTTGTTGCATCGTATCTCCTCTTTAATTCTTTCAAAGTACCGTATAAGTCTCTTATCTTGGCTATGAATCTCAAAGTTAGAAGATGCCTGCTCTTTGTAGTAGGGGATAGAATCAAAGGGCTCTTGTCTCTCTTCGACCGGATGATATTTACTGTGAAAAACAACAACACCGGTAGCTTTCATCATGCTGCATTGCTTATCATGTGTGCTTAGATGCGTTAATAAAGACTTTAATAAATCTTTATTATAATTGAGTTCCATTTTAAAGCCGGGATGAGTGAGGGCTATAAAAAGTGTATGCTCTTTGATATAGACAAACGCAATCGCCTTTTGGTATTTTGGTGTGAGAAGTTTGATATATTTTTTGTAACAGTATTGCTGTTTTAAATATTTAAATTGAGGTAATGTAACAAGATGAGACAAAATATCAGAAGCTTTTTTCATACCTGCATTATAGCATCTCTTTGCTGTGGCATACTCGTATCATGCGGACACAAGACCAAACCTATATATATAGAAAAAAAAGAGGTGAAAAAAGATGAGTCGAAAGTATGATGTATTGATTATCGGAGCGGGAATTGCCGGACTTTATGCCGCAATGCAGATACCTAAAAAGAAAAGCGTATTGGTCGTATGTAAAGACATTCCTTGGGAGTGTAATACGTTTTATGCACAAGGGGGGATGGTAACAGCCCTCAATGAGGCGGATATTCCTATACATATCAAAGATACAATGGTTGCAGGGGCATACCATAACAATAAAAATGCCGTAGAGATACTCTCTCGTACTTCGCTCGAGACTACGGCAGATATTATAGAGCGAGGTATGGAGTTTGACAAAGATCAAGAGGGCAATATTCTCTATACAAAAGAGGCAGCACACTCTATAGAGCGTATTGTCCATGCAGGGGGAGATGCTACAGGGCGCTATATGCACTATTTTATGATGGTACAAAATAGACATCAACTGCAAAAAAACACTTTGGTATATGACCTGCTTATTGAAAATGGTCGCTGTTACGGCGTAAAAGCCACGGTCAACTATGAACCCACTACTATTTATGCAAGTGACGTGATTATCGCTTCAGGGGGCATAGGCTCACTCTATGCATATAATACGAATTCACGTACCGTATCTGCGGATATTCACGGTATTTGTGTCGAAAAAGGTATCGCTTTGGCCGATATGGAGTTCATGCAGTTTCATCCGACTGTTTTCATCGATACCCCTTATGCCAGAAAACTTTTGCTTACCGAAGCACTTAGGGGTGAAGGTGCACATATTGTCGATGATGAGTGCAGACGTTTTTTGTTTGATTACGATAAGAGGGGCGAGCTTGCAAGTCGTGATATCGTCTCTCGCGGGATTTTCGACTATAAGCGTAAAACAGGTAAGCAGGCCTATCTTGATTTTTCGATGTTTGATGAGGAGTGGTTTGAGCAGCGCTTTCCCAATATCACACATACCTTTGCGGCCATTGGGTATCATTTTCCCAAAGATAAAGCACCTATCTCACCTGCATTTCATTATGCCAATGGCGGAATAAGCTGTAATACCTACGGTGCAATTCCAGGGATTGAGGGACTCTATGTGATTGGTGAAGCTGCATGCACGGGCGTACATGGCGCAAATCGCTTGGCATCAAACTCTCTGCTTGAAGGGGTAGTCTTTGCCAAACGTGCAGTAGAGCATATTCTAGGCAAGACATCCAAAGAGATTAAAACACCTGTTTTTGAAAAGGACTATGGGAATATTTTGCATAAAGAAAATGACAAAAACTATAAGCAGAAGCTTCGACAGATTATGTGGGATGAGATAGGCATTATTCGAACTACCAAAGGTTTGCTTAGTGCAAAAAATCTTATTTATGATATGAAAAACAAAGAGATCGGAAGATTACTGGAACTCAGACTTAATACTGCTTCGGCTATTGTAGATGCAGCACTTGCCAGAACGGAATCTCTGGGTTCACACTATATAGAAGACGAGTAAGGAGAGAGATGCTTTTTTGGAGCACAGTAATTATATTATTGTTAAGCATTGTGCTAGGATACTATTTTGGAGGTAGAGATGGGGCAGTAGGCTCTTTTTTATCGGTTTTTTTTCTCTTTGGTCTGCCGGCATTTATCTATCTGATACAAAGCAGTTGAAAGATCTTTTTGCAAAAGGCTTTTAACTATACTCATTGTATAATAAGGTCATATTTTATTGAAGGCAGTAGATGAAGCACGTTCCTATTCTTATTTTGGATTTTGGCTCACAATATACACAACTTATAGCAAGAAAACTTAGAGAATCCGGGGTCTATTGTGAAGTAGTACCCTATAGAGAAAATATAGAGGCTATTAGAGCACATAAACCTAAAGGGCTCATACTCTCAGGTGGACCGGCTTCTGTCTATGCCGAAGATGCCTATATGCCCGATGAGGCTATATGGAGACTGGATATCCCTATCATGGGTATCTGTTACGGTATGCAACTTATAACACACTACTATGGAGGAGAGGTAATTCCTGCCAATCATCATGAGTACGGCAAAGCAAAATTGAGTATGACATCTTGTGCAATTTTTGCGGGTATGCATAACGATGAGACGGTTTGGATGAGTCATGGAGACAGGGTCTCAAAATTGCCGGAGGGTTTTGAAGTGATCGGCACCTCGGAAAACTCTCCTCTTGCCGCTATTGCAAATGTAGCAAAGAATCTTTATGCTTTTCAATTTCATCCGGAGGTACACCACTCTACGGAAGGTACATTGTTGCTTAAAAATTTTGCCAAGCATATTTGCGGTTGCGAGAGCTCATGGAATATGGGTAGTTTTGCCAAAGAGAAGATAGCGCAGATACAATCACAGGTAGGAGACAAAAAGGTACTTTGCGGTGTAAGTGGAGGAGTGGACTCCTCCGTGGTGGCAGCAATGCTTCATGAAGCACTTCCTAAAGAACAGCTTATCTGTGTCTTCGTAGATCAAGGCCTTTTACGCAAAAATGAAGCCCGGGATGTAGAGAATATGTTTCGTTTGTTGGATATTCCGCTTATTACCGTTGATGCAAAAGATCAATTTATGCAAGCTTTAAAAGGGATAAGTGATCCGGAAAAAAAACGTAAAGTTATTGGCGAGAAATTTATTGAGATTTTTGATGCCGAGGCAAAAAAACATAGCGATGTTGCTTTTTTAGCACAGGGAACACTCTATACTGACGTGATTGAATCTGTCTCTGTCAAAGGTCCCTCTAAGACGATTAAATCCCACCATAATGTAGGAGGGCTTCCCGATTGGATGCGTTTTGAGTTAGTAGAACCGCTAAGAGAGATTTTTAAAGACGAGGTACGTATCCTTGGTCTTGAGTTGGGATTACCAAAAGAGATGATAGAGCGTCACCCCTTCCCCGGACCCGGACTTGCCATACGTACTATGGGTGAAGTAACGCAAGAGGGCTTGCATCTTATACGCGAGACAGATGCTATTATGCAAGAAGAGCTTAAGGCATCAGGGTATTATAATAAAGTATGGCAAGCATTTACAGTGCTGCTTAATGTACAATCGGTGGGAGTCATGGGAGACAATCGTACCTATGATAATACCGTATGCGTCCGTATGGTAGAGTCGGTAGACGGTATGACGGCGACATTTGCTCATATTCCCCATGATATTCTAGAGAGAATGAGCCGTAGAATGATTAATGAGGTAGAGGGCATAAACAGGGTTGTATACGATATCAGCTCCAAGCCTCCTGCAACAATCGAGTGGGAGTAGCTTATGTGTATACCGGCTTATTATAAATACCTTTTTTTAGCGATAGTGGTAGGTACCTTGGTGATATTTTCTGTTTTTTACGACAGGGTATTTTATTTTATTCCCGCTTTCGTATTTGCAATAATATGGAGCAGGGTACGCTGTCCAAAGTGCAAAAGTTCACTACTTAAAGATAAAAATGACCGGTATCTGTTTACAATGAGAAGTAGCTGCCGACACTGCGGCTATGATACGTTATTATGCGAGAATCAAGATCTGCATTAGAAGATATTTTTTACTCTATAGTCTCTCATTTCATTGAAAGACAATATCCCTATGTTTTGTGTGAAGCAAAAGAGCATACCTACATTTAGAGTATAAACTTTAGTCATATAGACTAAATAATCCTAACAAAATTATTTTATTTTAACTTGAAATATTTGGAAAAATAGTATATAATCCCCAAAATTTAAATAGTCAATAGGAGAAACAGACATGGCAAAACATCAGTTTCAAACAGAGATAGGGCAGTTGCTCAAGCTTATGACGCACTCTTTGTATTCAAACAAAGAGATATATATACGAGAACTTGTATCAAATGCATCGGATGCGATAGATAAATTTAACTATCTCTCGCTTACGGATGAGAAATTTAAGTCAGAGAATTGGTCAGGAAAGATAACTATTAAGTTGGATAAAGAGGATGATTCGTTAACCATTGCCGATAACGGTATCGGGATGAGTGAATCAGACCTTATGGAGAATCTAGGAACGATTGCAAAATCGGGTACTAAAGCATTTATGGAAAAGCTTACCGGCGATGCAAAAAAAGACTCTAATTTGATAGGACAGTTTGGGGTAGGATTCTATTCCGTATTTATGGTAGCAGACCATGTAGATGTGATTACTAAAAAAGCAGGGGAAGAACAAGCATATAAATTTTCTACAGACGGCACAGGCGAGTATGAGATTAAACCTGTCACTAAAGAGGCACACGGTACGGTGATTTATATTAAACTTAAAGAGGAAGAAAAAGAGTTTTTAGAACCCTATCGTATTCAAAACATTGTCAAAAAATATTCTAATCACATTGCCTATCCTATTATGCTAAATTATACAGAAGAGATCACAGAGGGTGAAGGGGATGAGAAAACAACTAAAAAGAAAAATAAAACAGAACAGATCAATGCCGCCACTGCTTTGTGGACACTTCCTAAATCAGAGCTTAAAAAAGAGGATTATATCGAGTTTTACAAGACTATTTCGCATGATTCCGAGGAGCCTTTGCTCTACCTGCATAACAAGGTAGAGGGAGCACAAGAGTTTACCACGCTTTTTTATATACCCAAAACGGCACCGATGGATATCTATAGACAGGATTTTACTCCCGGTGTAAAACTCTATGTAAAACGTGTGTTTATTACAGACGACAGTAAAGAGCTCTTACCTCTATACCTTCGTTTTGTAAGAGGGATTATGGATTCGGAAGATTTACCGCTAAATGTCAGTCGTGAACTGCTGCAAGAGAATAAAATTTTGGCAAACATGAGGCAAAATTCTATTAAAAAGATCCTGCAAGCAATTCAAAAATTAAGCGGTGATGATCAAACAAGATTTACTCAGCAATATAATAAGTTGATTAAAGAGGGAATCTATACGGATCATACCAACAAAGAACTATTGTTGGATATAGTAAGGTATAAATCTTCAACACAAGAGGGTATGGTAAGTTTTGCGGATTATATTTCACGGGCAAACTCTGAAGAGAAGATTATCTACTATATGATTGGCGAAGATGAAAAAGTACTTCGAAACTCTCCGTTGCTTGAAGCTTATAATAAGGCCAATATAGAAGTACTGCTTATGGATGACAAGGATGAAGACGGTATAGTGACTCCGACGATAGAGAAATATAAAGAGTGGGAGCTTAAAGATATCACGGCTATCGATGCACCCGATACAAAAACCAAAGAGGAGAAAGAGGAGATAGAAAAAGAGTTTAAAGAGCTTACAGATACTATCAAGGAGATTTTAGACAAAGAGGTCAAAGAGGTAAAAACAACCACACGTCTTACCAAAAGTCCTTCATGTGTCGTAAAAGATCCTAGTGATCCTATGGCCGGATTGGCATCTGTATTTGCTCAGATGGGACAGGAAGTTCCTGAAGCTCCTTTAATTTTAGAGATAAATCCGGAACATGAAATGATTAAAAAACTAGCAGAGAGCAAAGACAAGAAGATGATTGAGGATATCTCTTGGGTACTTTTAGATGCAGCGAAACTTTCTGAGGGTATGGATCCTAAAGACAAAGCGGCTTTTGCCTCACGTGTTGCCGTATTAGCTACAAAAGCACTTTAGAAAGATAAGTGCTTAGGTGATGCTCTTTAGATGAGTGTGATAAACTCCTCAAGCGGCATAGGCTTGTGGGCATAATATCCCTGATAGTAATCACATTTCATCTGAATCAGTTGCTCTAGCGTCTCCTTGTCTTCAACCCCCTCTGCCAATACTTTGTATTTGAATTTATTTGCAATAGAGACTACAGACTCTACAATCATTGCATCTCCTTCATTCTCTTTCATATTAAAGACAAAAGATTGGTCAATCTTGATTGTATCTACAGGCAGTTGTTTGAGGTAGGCCAAAGAGGAGTATCCCGTACCGAAATCATCAATAGAGAGGGTAAAGCCCAAATCTTTGAGCTGTTTCATTTTTGTGATAGCGTCATTGACGTTCTTCATGACATCACTCTCTGTGATTTCAAGTTCAATCCATTGGGGTTTTACTTTATATTTGGCAAGCATAAGCATGAGTTTTTCTACAAAGTGGGGTTTCAAAAAGTGAATTGTACTCACATTAATGGCAATATGTTTAAGAGGAAAAGTGTCGTGTTTAAGGTGCATAATACTGATTTCACTCAGCACTTTGTCAAAAATCCACTCTTCTAGTTTAATAATAATACCGCTCTCTACAGCAATAGGAATAAATTTTGAAGGCGGAATAAAGCCTCTCTTTTCATGTTTCCAGCGTACAAGTGCTTCCGCTCCTATAATCCGGCTCTTTATACAATCTTGTTGTGGCTGGTAGTAAATGGTAAATTCATTATTTTTAATTGCTTTGTGTATATCGTTTTCAATATTGAGATGCTCTTGTACATCTTCACTCATACCACTCTCATAAAATAAAATGGTACCTTTGGCATCGGCTTTTGCCTGATACATCGCAGTTTCGGCACTTTTAAGCAGGTCATAGCCGCTTTCTGAATTATTGTTAAAGAGAACTACCCCTATAGTAAAGCTAAGATGATACTCTTCACCTGCAAGATTAAGCGGCTGCACAAACTGTTTTTTAAGTATCTCTACGAAACTTGAGGTTTGTGATTGTGATTCGGCTCTACTCTTATGAAGATAGGGAAGAAGAATAACAAATTGATTTCCTGAGAGACGTACAAACTTTTTTGAGTCTGTAATGAGTTTGTCAATACGGTTGACAACTTGTTTAAGTAGGTTGTCACCTGCATCATGTCCATAGGTCTCGTTGACCTTTTTGAAGTTATCAATATCTAAAAAGAGCAAAGAGGCATAAGATTCATAATTGGGTTTAATTTTGAGAAAGTGGTCAAGTTCTCGCATGAGCCATGTACGATTGGGTATTTCCGTAAGGATGTCATAGTAGAGTCGACGGTTCATCTCTTCTTGGGCGGTAATCTCCTTGGTAATATCATTCAGTATGGTAATACCTCCTGCAATATTTCCTTCTGAATCAAGCATGGGAACGGTCGAGAGATTGACATAGACATTTGCATTGGCATCAAGTACATTGAAGGGTCCGTTGTATTTACTTGTCTCTCCTTGAAAGACCATTTGATGGGCATGAAGTATCTCAGGGTTATCCAAAGCACGAAGCCCCTCTTTGAGAAGAATTTCTTTGTCATTGACTTTGTTGATATTCATAAAGTGCCTATTGACATCTTGGAGTTTTAATGCTTTGTCATAATAATAGATACCCACGGGTGCACGTTCAAAAAGTGAGAAAAAGCGTTCTTTGAGTTTTTCGTGTGTATGTTTGATATTAATAAAATCTTGACGATTATATAAGGATGTATTGATGATTTTGCCGTAGTAGTTGGCAACAAGTATCATAATAAGAATAAGTGCCAAGACGGCATAGGCGATTTTCTGATAGAGGTCGTCTTCCATACTAAACAGGCGGATGACAAGGGGAGAATAGGTGGCTAAGACATAGGTAAGAAGAAGGTCACGCTTGGAAGCTAGTACGCCCATTGCGGAAAAACCAATTGCAAACAAAAAAAGTATGACTAGTAATTGGTGCATAAGTTTTGATTCGGGAAAAATCAAAAAAGCTGCACTCCCCCAGATAATGCCGTTGAGAAGTATATTGGTATAGTATTTATCCAGCCAAATATTGGCATCTTTGAGTTTATTCTCTTCTGTTTCGTTTTTAAAGTGAAAATAGTGATAAAATTGGTAGATAAACATCACGCCGGATAGAAGGAGCCAAATCCCTAAAGAGTCCATCGGTACTACGTTAATTTGCATTGCAGACAAAAGCAAAGCACCTAGAATGTTTCCCAAAAGCATAACCGGCAACGAGATATAATAAAAACTGAGCTTGTCATAGGTCAGACGATTCTCAAATGTCACCTGTTCATTATCAAGAGCCTCAAGCAGATTGTCTTTTTCTTTCTCTTTCTCCATGATCGTTATCCATCCCTCATTTTTCTATAGTATCTTTAAGTCTAATATCATATACTTGCAGCAAATACAACTATAGCATAAATGTAATTATATTAATCAATATATTTTTTATAAATAGGGATTTTATTGAAGGAAAAAGATGTTTAAAAAGCACTCCCCCCAGAAACGAGCCACTATCATATCCTCTTCGGTGGCAATGTCTCTAGTCTTGCTCAAACTGATTATCGGACTTTTAAGCGGTTCTGTAGCCGTGCTTGCATCGGCAATTGATTCTATTTTAGATATGTTGGTATCGCTGTTTAACTATTTTGCTATTAAAAAAGCCGAAGAGAATCCAGATGAGATATACCAGTACGGCAAAGGTAAAATCCAAGCTATTGCTGCAGTGATAGAGGGAACAATTATTACGATATCGGGACTATTTATTATTTATATCGGGATAAAAAAATTTATTGAGGCATCAGTCACTACTCTGTTGACACCTTCTATCGTTGCAATGGCTCTTTCTATAGTAATCACCTATGTTTTGGTACGCTATCTCTCGGAAGTTGCTCAGAAAACGGACAACCTAGTCATTAAAGCAGATGCACTACACTATAAGACCGACTTATGGTCAAATGCCGCTGTTTTATTTTCGTTGGTTTTGGTTTATTTCACAAAGTTTGACTGGATAGATGCACTCTTTGGCATAGGTATCGGTATCTACATTATTTATGCTGCGTATGAAGTGATTGCCGAAGGAATTACTATTTTACTAGATCGCGCACTTGATAAAGAGCATATCGTGAAGATTCGAGAGATACTCTCAAGACACCCTGAGGTAAGCTCTTTTCATTGGTTAAGAACACGCACAGACGGTACAACAAATTTTGTCGAGTTTCATATGGTATTACGACCCAATATACGTCTGCTTGAAGCGCATCGTATTGCAGATGAAGTAGAAGATCAAATAAGAGAAATAGAGAAAAGAAAACGTTGGGTGATTACACCGCATTTTGACCCTTATGATGATGAAGAGATCAATGAGGTGATGCTCCACGGTAAAAATAGGTATATAGAGGAGTAACGGGTGATTTATCTCCTCTCTCCTAAAGCATCAAAGGGTTGTGTGCATCTTCCTATTATTGATTTTCATATTTTTGATACAAAGATAGTACTAGATAGTTATGATTTGTTGATGTTTACATCTAAGCAGGCCGTTGTAAGTATAGATACGATAAACCATAGATGGAGAGAGGTACCCTCGATTGCCGTCGGAGAGCTAACTGCAAAAGAGATAGAAAGGCTCGGGGGGAGTGTGGCCTATATCGCACAGAAAGCCTATGTAAAAACATTCATATCAGAGATAGCAAAAAGATTTAAAGATAAAAAAATTTTGTATTTACGTCCTAAAAAAGTCTCTTTTGACAGCAAAGGGTTTTTGGCTTCTCAAGATTTGATGCTTTATGAGGAGGTGATTTATGAAACGGTATGTGTCTCTTATCGGGCAGAGAAAAAGCCGCAAAAGAATGCGGTGATTATTTTTACCTCTCCCTCTACGATTGAGTGTTTTTTGAAAAACTTTGGATGGGAGGAGGGTTATCATGCCGTAGTCATAGGTGAAGCAAGCAAAAAGCATCTGCCTCAATATATCAACGTCTCAATTGCAGATGAACCTTCAATTGAGTCTTGTATCAAAAAGGCAAAATCTCTTTTGCAAGCCTAAGTATAATTTCAAATAGGTTATAATTGATTTCGCCTGAGTGATGCGACTACTGTAAATGGGGTCCAACATGAATTTTAGCGGGACACGTAGTCTCTTGGTGTGCGGAAATTTTCATATATCTCTACTAGTAGAGAGAAGATTGTCCCCTAAAGAGAGACTCTCTCCTGCACCGTTGGCTTATGAGGGCCGGCTTCACGCAGAACGCTCACTCGGGTCTCATATATAAGAGTGTATATAGAATTTTGAAAAGCATATTGACGAATAAAGCAATAAACTCAAATCTTTTCAAAATCCTCTGTATATGTATATATGAGACTGCTCCGGAGACTTGTTTTTCTAAAGAGTATAGTATAGAGACGACGAGGGAGTGAAATTTCAGGGTCTAATTTCTAATTTTGGAGAAGAACGGATGAATATATTGATCGTGGGTGCCGGAGGCAGAGAATACGCTATAGGTCTAGCATTAAGCAAAGATGAGAAGGTAGAAAAAATCTACTTTGCACCGGGTAATGGAGCTACGGATATGCTGGGTGAGAATATCGGGATATCCGATTTTTCGAAATTGGCGGATTTTGCCTGCTCTCATGGTGTAGATTTGACTATCGTGGGACCTGAAGGACCTTTGGTTGAGGGGATAGTTGATATCTTTGAAGCAAGAGAGCTTACAATCTTTGGTCCGTCAAAGCAAGCAGCACAGCTTGAAGGTTCTAAAATTTTTATGAAAAACTTTCTCAAACGTCACCGTATACCTACGGCACCCTATATTGAGACAGATAGATTGCAGGAAGCCTATGCGTTTATAGAGAGTCTTGAGACACCCGTGGTGGTGAAAGCAGACGGTCTGTGCGGCGGTAAAGGCGTGATTATCGCACAAAGTCACGATGAAGCCAAAAAGGCAGCCGAGGAGATGCTTAGCGGCAACGCTTTTGGTCATGCAGGTACGAGGATAGTAATAGAAGCATTTTTGGACGGCTATGAGCTCTCGGTATTCGCTATCTGTGACGGAGAAGAGTATGTTATACTTCCGGCTGCACAGGATCATAAAAGACTTTTAAACAATGATCAAGGACCAAATACGGGAGGTATGGGAGCATATGCTCCCACACCGCTTGTGAATGATGCTATTTACAAAAAGCTTGAAGAGCGTGTTATTGTACCCACTTTGGAGGGGATGAAGGCTGAAGATATGCCCTTTAAGGGGGTATTGTTTATGGGAGTGATGGTTGTTGATGGCGAACCGATGATTTTGGAGTATAATGTACGTTTTGGTGACCCTGAGTGTGAAGTATTGATGCCTTTGCTCAAATCACCTGCTTCAGAACTCTTTTACAAAGCAGCAACAGGCAATTTGAAGAGTGCCGAGATTAGATTTCATGAGGCTTATGCCGTAGGCGTGGTGATGGCATCGAAAGGGTATCCGTATCAGAGTTCGCCTTTAGCAGAAATCATTATAGATGATATCCATCATGAAGAGCTTGCTGAACATACACATATCGCTTATGCGGGTGTAACGCGCGGGGAAGATCAAAAACTTTATGCAAGCGGTGGAAGAGTATTGGTGTGTATAGGCATGGCAGAGACCTTGGCACAGGCTCAAAAACGTGCCTATATGCTAGTAGGACAAATCCATTTTGTAGGTAAGCAGTGTCGTACCGATATAGCATATCAGGCACTTCAAGGTGGTTAAATGTTAGAGAGAAGCTCATTGCCCATAGCAAGTAATACAAAACGAATTTCAGCCTTCATGATCGATGATGTGATTGTTGGAGTGTTGATACTGATAATATTTTATGAGCAGTTAATGCACATTGCCGTGCCACTCTCTACAAATGCAACAGCTCAGGCCATAGAGTATTTTCAGCATGATCTGAAGCAGTTTTGGATCAATAACGCAATACCTATTCTCATCTTGAAGATACTCTATCATACCTTTTTTATCTGGCACAACGGTATGACACCGGGAAAGTATTTGATGAAGATTAAAGTGGTGTCTCTAGAGGGACAATCCCCTCTAGATTTTTCAAAAGCCTTGCTTAGGGCATCACTACGTATAGTCAGCGAGATGCTCTTTTATTTAGGTTTTCTTTTGGCTTTTTTTCTTCCGCTTAGGCAGACATTGCATGATAAATTGTCATATTGTGTTGTGGTAGATGCATAGATTTTTTTATCTCTATATCTTGATTGGATGTTTAAGTCCCATTTTTGCGACAGCGAACAAGACAAAAGTGGAAGTGACAGCAAAGAGAGTTTATACAAAAGGAGATACCGTTACGGCAACGGAAGGGGTGATGGTCTCGTATGACGATGCACTTATTAAAGCATCAAGTGCAACCTATAATAAAAAAACCAAAATACTTACTATTGACGGGAATATTGAGATGATGGGATATCATCACACAAAGGAGCATGCCAAGCATCTAGAGATTCATACGGAAAATAAAGAGGTACGCTTTGAAAAACTTTTTTTTAGCAGTGCAAACGATGTATGGCTCTTTAGTGACTATGCCCACAGGATTGATCACAACTATACCTTTGGTAGCAGTCTTCTCTCTTCGTGTGATGTGAATAATCCTTTGTGGGTGATGACATTTGATCATGCCCTATACGATAGCAAAGAGAAATATATGAAAGTGTATGATGCCAAAGTCTCTTTTTTGGATGTACCGGTTTTCTATACGCCTTATCTGGCTTTTTCGACAGATAATCAGAGGAGTTCCGGACTGCTTTTTCCGTTATTGGGATATACCCCGCTTGAGGGGATCACTTATGAACAGCCCTTCTTTTGGGCCATTTCAGAGAGTATGGATATAGAGTTTAATCCACAGATACGCACAGAACGCTCTGTGGGAATGTATGCCACCTTTCGTTTTGTAGATTCTGCATCTTCTTCAGGTGAATTAAGAGCAGGGTATTTTAAGGATAGTAAACGCTATATTGCACAACAACATCTTCCTTACGAAAGTCATTACGGCTTGGAGTTTAACTATCTCTCTTCGGAAGTATTCAAGAAGAGATTGCCTCAGGGCTTTATAGATGGACTCTATGTGAATACAATATTTTTGAACGATATAGATTATATCAACCTGCAGAAAGAGAGACTACAACATTTTGGACTAACACCTCTGCAAGAGTCTAGAGTAAACTACTTTGCCTATAATAATAACTACTATTTTGCCCTTAACGCAAAATATTTTATCGATACAAGAGAGGGTATTGACCGGGATAAGACTCTGCAAATATTGCCCATATTACAGGTACATAAATATATGACACATTTTCTTTTTAAGAATATTACCTATAGTGTAGATACGAAGATGACCAATTTGCAGAGAAAAGAGGGTGTAACGATGCGTCATGGAGAGATTCGTATTCCTTTGGAGTATACAAACTCTTTTTTTGATGACTTCGTAAATATATCGCTCTCGGAAGAGTTGTTCTATAGTAAGTATTTTTTTGGAAATGAGACATTTTTGTATGATACCTTTTCTTACTACAGTAATATTCACAAAGCCAAGCTTTTTACGGATTTAAGCAAAAAGTATGATAGCTATATTCATGTCATACAACCCTCCATATCTTATATCAAACCGGGTGATGAGCGTGAGAAACCGGTTAATTTTTCTCTGCTTACACAAGAGCAAAAAGAGCTCTTTGCCGTAGGGTTGCCCGAAGAGCAGTTTCAATTCTCTTTAAGCCATTATTTTTATGATAATGCAATGCGGTTGAGATTTTTTCAGAGGTTTTCACAGCAATTTTATCGAAACAGAAAAGAGAAATTGGCAGATATGAGTAACGAGATGCAGTATAACTGGAAGCAATGGAGTCTTTATAGCAATCTAGTCTACTCACATGCATTTGATAAAATACGCGAATCTTCTTTGCGTATCAATCTGGTAAAACCTGAATACAATTTTTCAATAGGGCACAGCTATAAACAGGTTTTACCCGATCTTCCTAATGTCAGTGAAGCCAATGATCTCTTCTTCTCTTTTGGGTACAGCTATAATGAGCATATTTCGCTCAATGGCGGATTTACCTATAATGTGGATGAGGCCTCAAGCAGGCAGTGGCGTTTTGGAGGGATTTATCGTCAGGATTGCTGGCGTATGAATGCCTCTATGAGACAAGATATTATACCAAGACCTGTCGGGTTTACAAAAAACAATACCTATTTACTACAGTTGGAATTTATGCCTTTTGGTGGTGTTCAGTCAGGGAGTATATGATGTTAAGTCCGAATAAAGAGATTCATAAGGCACTGGATACTCTGGGGTTGCCCACATTGATTACCAAAGAAGATATTAAAAATCAGTATTATTTTCTTGCTAAAAAGTATCATCCTGATACAGGAGGTGATGCTGAAATAATGGAGCAGTTAAATCATGCTTATAAAGTATTGATGCAATATATAGAAGAGTTTCGTTATACTTTTGATGACGAAGAGATTTCCAAACAGTTTCCGGGAGCAGACCATGTACAAAAATACCGATAAACACCACTATTTTAAAAATCGTGACGATGCGGCTGTCCAGATGATTGATACTTTGCCCCTTGAGATGTTTACCGAGAATGAAACCGTGGTCATCGGGGTAAGCGAAGGGGGTGTCTATTTTGCAGACAAAATTGCCCAAAAAATCGATGCACGGATGGATATACTGCTGACTGAAGCGGTTTTTGCTCCGAACAATCCCGAATTGCCTATAGCAATGATTTCAGAGACTGATGAGGTAGTGATACATAAAGCCTTGGTAGAGGCCTTTGATATTTCAGAAGATTATATCTACAGTGAGGCTCAAAGAAAATATGAAGATGAAGTACTGGCATATGTATATAAATACCGAAAAGGAAGCGATATGGTCTCTTTGGAGGGTAAATATGTCATACTCTCAGATGAGTGTATTGAGACGGGACTGACTATGACGGTAGCACTAAAGTCCGTGATTGCAAGGGGTGCAAAAAATATCTATATTGCTACACCCATTCTGGATAAAGTTGTCTATGAGACTCTTTTAGCGCTTTGTGATGGCGTATTTTGCCCTTATAAGATACAGGATTATATTTTGGCAGAATACTATTATGAAAATTTTGAGTCACTTCCTTTTGAAGAGATTATAAAGATTGTCGATAAATATAAAGAGAAAAAAATAAACCCTATGAAGGATAGTCAAACAGATGCAAAAACACCCCAATGAAACAACGGTAGAGATTGATATCAATAACCTTAAAGAGAAATATATTTTCAATAAGGTAGCTAAACAGGCTTCAGGCGCTGTCATGTATGCAGAGAAACAAGCAGTATTGATTGCTGCAGTTGCCATTGATGAAGAAGCAGTAGATGAAGATTTTTTGCCGCTTACCGTACAATATATAGAGAAGGCATACGCTGCTGCTAAAATCCCTGGCGGATTTATCAAAAGAGAGACAAAGCCGGGTGATTTTGAAACACTTACTTCTCGCATTATTGATCGTGCCTTACGCCCTTTATTCCCTAAGGGTTTTCATTATCCTGTCACCGTAACGGTTATGGTTGTAAGTTCTGATGAGGACGTGGATATGCAAATTGCAGCTTTGCACGCAGCCAATGCAGCACTTTTTATCTCTGATATTCCCGTAACAAGAGCTATCGCAGCAGTACGTATAGGTACAGAGAATGATAATTTGACGATTAATCCGAGACTAAGCCGGCAAAAAGAGAGTACCTTGGATTTACTTGTTGTGGGCTCAGGCAAAGATGTGGTGATGATAGAGATGTGTGCGATGGCCAGTGAAGACGAGAAGAGTCAAAATACAAATGCATTATCGGAAGATGCATTGATTGAAGCAATTTCGATGGCTTCGGATGCTATTGAAAAAGTAAGTGCAATCTTTACTACCTCTTTTACTCCGATGGTAAGAGAGCCTTTGGCTCTTGAGATGACAAAAGAGAAGACAGATGAAGCACTCTATACCTTTATCAAAACCAATTACACAGATGAGATTGAAGAGGCTATTACGCAGATGGCCAAATCAGAACGTTCCAATGCACTAAAAAGAGTAACCCGTGCTATAGTCCAAAGACTCGAAAATGAAGGCAAAAAAGTAGATAAAGCAATGGTGGCCAAAGTACTTCAACGGTATAAAAAAACAGTAGTTCGCACCATGATACTTGAAAAAAATATACGTGCAGACGGCAGGGCTTTGGACGAAGTAAGAGCCATCTCTATAGAGACAAACCTCTTGCCCTCCGTGCATGGATCTTGCCTTTTTACACGAGGGGAGACACAGGCACTTGTGACTGTGACACTGGGTGAGAAAAAAGATGCGCAGACTTATGAGATGATTACTTCGAAAAAGAGTCATTCCGAAAATTTTATGCTGCACTATAACTTTCCGGGTTATTCTGTAGGAGAGGCTTCCTTTGTCGGGGCTCCCGGACGCAGGGAGTTGGGGCACGGCAATCTTGCCAAGCGTGCCTTAGAGCCTACCGTCGCTTTATCATATGAGGGTACGATTAGAGTGGTTTCTGAAATCTTGGAATCCAACGGTTCCTCTTCTATGGCTACGGTGTGCGGAGGCTCTTTGGCACTGCGTGCTGCCGAAGTAGAAACCACCTCATTGGTTGCAGGGATTGCCATGGGGCTTGTAGCAGAGGGAAGTAGGTATGCAGTGCTTACCGATATTATGGGGCTTGAAGACTATGACGGTGACATGGATTTTAAAATTGCAGGAACAAGAGAGGGTGTCACTGCGATGCAGATGGATATTAAGTTGAGCGGGATAGAGACGGGGGTGTTAAAAGAGGCACTTATACAGGCACGCAAAGCAAAGGAGCAGATTCTGTCGCAGATGGAAGATGCAGTAAGGCAGATACGGACAAGTCAGGCGTTGCCAAGTACAGAAAACTTTTTTATTCATCCCTCTAAAGTTGTCGATATTATAGGACGTGCAGGCGCTACCATCCGCGAAATTATAGGGAAATTTGAAGTGAGTATCGATCTTGATCGCAACACGGGAGGCGTTAAAGTAACAGGTAGGGACAAGCAAAAAGTAGCCGCTGCCAAAGAGCATATAGAAAATCTTGCCTCGGTACCTGCAAAAAAGCAGACGGAATATACCGTAGGAGAGCCTTATGAGGGGAAGGTAAAACGTATTGTTGATTTTGGATTGTTCGTAGAGATGCCAGACGGCTTTGATGCTTTGTTGCATGTCTCAAAGGTGGCAAAAGAGCGGGTAGAGAATCTTCATGAACGCTATAAAGAAGGAGATATAATTACAGTGATAGTGATGGAGCAAAAAGGTAACAAGGTCGAACTCGCAACGCCGGAGTTTTTAGCATAGGCAGAAAAAAAGTAAGAGAGCATAGAAGAGATGAAAGTAAAAACAGAAGAGACTCAAAAAGATACAAGATATGCATTTCCTTGGGGGTTTCATTTAGGTAGTCTAAGAGGGGGAAATGAGGAGATACCTTTATATACCGGTAGTGATGACGGGGGTTTTACCCTACTGTATGACAAAGCGTCGGAAGCAAAAGTAGATAGGCTAATAGAGAGTCTTTGTTTGGAATTACTTACCAAGCTGCCACACGGATCTTTGAAAGTAGAGATGTTTGATTATGGGAAAAAGAAGTTTTATTCCCTCTCAACCTTGCAAAACATAGAGCTTTATGAGACGGCATACAGTGATAAAATGATGTATGCTTTGTTTGATAGACTAGAGAAGAGAATTATCCAAAGACATAAAGAGGTTTTGTGCTGCAACAGACCAAGTATTACCGAGCATAACCAAAAATCAAAACGTAAAGAGAGATATCATTTGGTGCTGATACATTTAAAACATTTTCCCACACGAGAGATACTATCAAGACGCATACGGAATTTTGTGGAATCTGCATTTTATGCAGGAGTATATGTTATTGCCTTTGGCGATTATGAGGATATAGAAAGTGACAATGAAAATGTTCAAATTTTTCTGAAACACTTCAAGACCTTGAAAGCAACAGAAGGTGTTTTTGAGATCGATCAATCGATTTTTGAATTTCCCGAACTTTTGAAAAAGTATAACTTTGAACCACTCAATCTAGATAAAGCAAATCTTCTTCAAACCATTTTTGCTAATGCAGACCTAGAAAGTATGATGGATCCTGAAAAGATAAAACTAGAAAGCAATACAAAGGTTTAGTAGATTTTTTAGTGTAGGTTAAATCATCTTTTGCTATAATTTTACGTTTATATAAAGTGATTAGTAGGGAAATCTAGGCATTTATGTTTAGGTTGGCAATGGCAACATTGTTTACGCTATCCGAACAGACTTTAGAAACGGTCATAAGGGACCTTAAACCTATGAATTTAAAGGATATAATAATGAAAAAGTTTTTCTTACTCTTCTTGGCACTTGGTACTGTTGCATTTGCTGCTGATGCAGACGGTGAATCTATGATTAAGGCATATTCGGTAGTTGCTGCAGGTGTGGGGCTTGGTCTTGCTGCGCTTGGCGGTGCTATTGGTATGGGACATACTGCAGCTGCTACGATTGCCGGTACTGCAAGAAACCCGGGTCTAGGCGGTAAACTTATGACTACGATGTTTATTGCACTTGCGATGATTGAAGCGCAGGTTATCTATACCTTGGTTATTGCACTGATTGCACTCTATGCAAATCCGTTTTTAGGTTAATCTTAAAAACAAACATCTATAGCGCTTTGCGTTGTAGATCATCCCTCAGTTTTAAGTTTTTATACAACTATAAAAGTATTGTTTATTTAATGTGACTAGTCACATGAGCTTTCTGCTGAAGAAAACACAGCGTTAGCGAAGTAGATGAAGCTTTTGCTTTAGATACGTTTTTTAAATAGTTGCGCACGTGGTGGAACGGTAGACACGCGGGCTTGAGGGGCTCGTGCTTCGCGGCGTGGAGGTTCAAATCCTCTCGTGCGCACCATTTTGTTTTTTGATTTGTTTTATTTTTATTACCTTAAGCATAATTTTTTTTATTTTCTTCTTAATATTATTTAATTTTATTACTTTTTTTACAAGAATATCGATATTTAGGGTATTTTTTAGTATGATTTAAGATTAATCTATGTTATAATGCGTGCATCTAAAAAAAAGGATAAAAGAATGACAAAATCAGATTTTGTAGAATTGGTACAGAAAAACGGTGAATTTGATTCTAAAGCAGCAGCAGAGAGAGCCGTAAAAGCATTTACTGCTTCAGTAACAGAGGCACTTGTAAACAAAGAGACTGTATCGCTTGTAGGTTTTGGTACATTTTCTACCGTTGAAGTTAAAGAGAAATCTGGAAAAGTACCGGGTACAAATAAAACATATACAAAACCGGCACATACCGCACCTAAGTTTAAAATTGGAAAAACACTTAAAGATGCCGTAGCTTCAGGAATGTAAAACAACTTCTCTTTATCTACTACTGGGGAGAGGTAGTAGATCCTTCTTCTATACTCTTTATATTTCAAAACTTCATTATCAACGAGTATATGAAACCATAAAAAAGTTCTTAGAGTTTCTTTTTAATATCCTCTACAAACTCTGTAATATCATCATGAAGTGCCTGTAGATCTTCCTCATGCTCTACCTCATCAGCAAGTATTTCAGATACGATATCATAGGTAACGATATCCTTGTCTCTGGTCATATCGGCAATTTGCGAGTAGATACTAATAGCACACTGTTCTCCTTTAATCGCATCTTCTAAAATACCCACTACATCAAAATCTTCAGGCGCTTCATACCCACAGTTTGTGTGGGTAAACCACTCTTTTGGATGAAGCAGAGGGGTGCCTCCAAGCTGTAAGATACGATCAGCTACCATATTGGCATGCCTTAATTCATCGGTAGCATGTTGCTGTAGCTCTGCAATCGCAGCATCTTTCATAATGCCTTTGATTACTTTGGCCTCTATGAAGTACTGATAGTATGCCAACCACTCATCTGCATAGGCTTTATTGAGTTGGGTAATAATCTCATTTATATCGAGTCCTTTAATAATAGAATTGCCTCTTTTTGCCATCTTCTTCTCCTTTAATATGGATAAAAATTATCTTTTATAGAGTATAGCTTTTTTTAACTTAAAATATAATCATGTGAGTAAAAGAGAATGGATAGAGGGTCTAGAACCCGGTATAGCATAGGAAAAAGAAGTGGTAAGGTCTATAAGGTATATTAGCTCTTAAACCAAGATTTGACTCTCTTGAAAGCATCTTCAAAACTGCTTGTATGCGGACGGCTTTCTACACCGTAGCTCTCTTGAAGTTTTTCTAGAAGCTCTTTTTGTTTATCATCTGTTTTTTTAGGAAGAATCAGTTTAATTTGTGCAATAAGACGTCCCTTTTCTCCTGTGTGCACATCGACTACACCCTCTCCGGGGAAAACATACTGTTCTTTGTCGGTTGTCCCTTTGTTGAGATGTAAGTCTATCTCTCCGTCAAGGGTAGGAATAGAGATGGTCTCACCTAATATAGACTGCGTAAAGAAGACGGGGACTTCAATATAGATATCTGTACCGTTACGCACAAAGTTCTCATCTTCTTTGACCAAAAAGGTAATAAACATATCTCCGCGCTTTTTTCCTCTTCCCTCATTTCCATAACCTTGTGCACGCAATCTATGTCCCGAATCTATACCTGCGGGAATAGTAATGCTTACGGTGTCCTCTTCTAGGCGGAACCCTTTTCCTTGACAACTTGGACATGGGTTTTGTATCTTTTTGCCTTCTCCTTGACACTGCGGGCATGTTTGAGCAAACTGCATGGGTCCTTGACGCATCAGTACCTGTCCTTGACCGCCACAATAGCTACAGGTCTCTAGCTTCGCATCTTTTGCCCCTGTACCCTCACAGCTTTCACAGGCTACTTTATAGGTAATATCTACCTCTTTTGTACATCCAAAGACAGCCTCATGAAAGGCTAAGGTAAGTTCTATTTCAAAATCGAGTGCATACGTTTGTCCTGCTTCTCTGCGTGAGCGTCTGCTAAAACCACCGCCACCAAACATAGAGTTGAAAATATCCATAATATCATCCATGCTTGATGCACCAAAGCCGCCACCCATACCTCCTTGACCTTCCAGTCCTGCTTTTCCGTAGCGATCGTAAATAGAGCGTTTTTCTTCATCAGAGAGTACCTGATAGGCTTCATTAATCATTTTAAATTTTTCTTCAGCTTCTTTGTCGTCAGGATTTCTGTCGGGGTGATATTTTAGTGCTAGTTTTCGGTATGACTTTTTGAGTTCTGCACCCGAGCAGTTGCGACTGACCTCAAGAACTTCATAATAATCTATTTCTGCCATCTATTTCTCCAAAAGGTGTGGGAATATTTGGGCGAATTCTACCATAATTTAGTTATAATCACAAAAATAGAGCTAGAGGTGAGAAGATGCTTGTACATATCGTCATGTTTAAGTTTAAAGAAGAGAATAAAAAGAGTAATATAGCTCAGGCTAAAGAGATGCTTGAAAATCTTACGGGAAGCGTTCCAAGTTTGAAAAGTATGGAGATTGGGGTAAACTTTATAGAGGCAGATCGTGCTATGGATCTAAGTATCATTGCCTCTTTTGAGAGTAAAGGGGGTCTAGATGCTTATAGTATGCATCCTGAGCATCAAAAAGTGGTCACTTTTTTAAAATCCGTAGTAGAGTATTCCAAAGCTTGTGATTACCATAGAGCATCATAGAGAAAATAGATACTGTATGAAAAGTTACAAAATAGAAGCTTTTGAAAATTTGGTTGATGCTTTCTCTTCTCTACCTTCGATTGGCAAAAAAACAGCAATTCGTCTGGCATACTATGCTGTGATGGAGGATGGCTTCGCTGCGATGAAATTAGCACATGCACTTGAGAATGGAGTGAATAGTATACGCCGATGTAGCAAATGCCACAATATGAGTGAGGATGAACTCTGTTCTATCTGCTCCGATCCCGGGCGTGATCTCTCCAAACTCTGTATCGTACAATCTGCCAAGGATATTTTGAGTATCGAAGAGAGTGGACAGTTTAACGGGGTATATTATGTTGTCTCAGAGGTACGTGATTTGGATGAAGCGCATCTCTTTTATGCAGTTGAAGGGGTAGATGAGATTATTTTTGCATTTCCCCCCAGTATCGCAACCGATACGATGATACTCTATATCGAAGACAAGCTTAAAGGTCTGGATATCCACTTTACTAAAATAGCCCAAGGCGTACCTACGGGCGTAGAGCTTGAAAATATCGATATGGTGTCACTCTCACGTGCTTTAGAAGCAAGAGTGAAGATTTAGTTAGCTAAATGGGCTAATCGCTGCATTTCCATCTGTAAGTACTTCAGGGTTGTCGATACCGTATATTTTTTATTATGTCGTATGGTAACTTTTCAATAAAATAAATTTACTGGAAGTATAAAGGAATATATCAAAATACTGAGTATTTGGTTAAAACCAAAACCTCACTCCCAATAAGAAATTAGTTTCATTTACTGGGTTAAGGTCACGTGTATTACCAAATGTTTTTTCCCAACTCACTCCAATGTATGGGGCAAACTCACGGACAAACTCGTAACGTAAACGTAAACCGGCTTCTATGTTTGAAAGCCCTGAACCTAACCCAAGTTCAGCGTCATCTTTGGTATAAAAATCTGCTTCCAATGAAGGTGTGAGTATGAGTCTTTGGGTAAAGAGAGCTTCATATTCTGCATCAAGTCTGAGTCCGATATTACCATCGCCATTGACAAGAAGTATTGCACGTGTCTCAAACCAGTAGGGAGCTAGTCCTGCTATGCCAAAAGATGCCCATGTTTTAGAAGCATCTGCATTTTTGTCATAGGCAAGACCTATTTGTGCATCCCAAAAGGGTGCTATGGCACGAGAGTAGACA